>NZ_DOTK01000049.1:0-276186 GCF_003521185.1 Brevibacillus sp. | reverse complement strand
TCGCCCCCTCCTACTCGATTGGAGCTTTTCCGGAGTGAAAAGCTATTCTTCGTTGAAGCGATCCAGCATCGAGATCGTATCGATCAGGTGGTTGTTGAAAATTTGCCGGGCGACGCCCAAAAGCTCGATAATCATCGGGTCGCGCAAAGAATAAGTGACTTTGTTGCCGTCTTTTGTTCCGTACACGATATTGTTGTTGCGCAAAATGGCCAGCTGCTGGGAAACGGCCGAGCCTTCACTGCCGATCAGCGTTTGCAGCTCGTTCACGTTTTTGTCTCCCTCCGCCAAAAGCTCCAGAATCCGAATCCGCAGGGGATGGCCCAGCGCTTTGAAGAAGTTCGCTTTAAATTGCTGTAGCTCCAAATTCAATAGCAGGTTCCTCCGATCTTTTCGTCATGTGGACGTAGTGGATGTTTGTTGTTGGGCGCAGCTCTGTTGTATGCGGGTGTCGGACAGGCTCGTGCATTCCCGGAACGCAAAGTGCTTGCAGCCCAGGCATTTGCTCGTATCCAACCGATGAAGCGCATATTCGATTGCCTCTCCGGTGTGGTCGAAAAAGTGCGTTTCCCCGATGCTTGCATACAGACCCGTGCGCTGCAAAATTTGTTTGGGAGCAGGTTGAATGCCCGAGATCAGCACGGTCGTTCCCTGACTCATGGCTTGCTTTACCGTCCGGGACAAATTGGCTTCGCCTGTCATGTCCAAAAATGGCACTTTGCCCATGCGCAGCAACAAGACCTTGGGGCGGTGCTGCAACGTGTTGGCAAGCGAGCTTTCAAACAAGTCGGCGTCCCCGAAAAACAGCGGCCCTTCAATCGTGTAGATGTTGATTTGCGGGCAATCGTGCTGGGACGACACCATATGCGGCATGACTTTTTCGTGCTTCAAAGAAGGGTCGGGCAGCACTTTGGCGACTTGCAGGCTGTCGCGCATCCTTTTGATAAACAGCAGCACAGCAAGCACCAGTCCTACCTCGACAGCGGTAGTCAGATTGGTGAAGACGGTCAAAACAAACGTAATCACAAGCACGAGCGAATCGCTTGTTTTTGCTTTGAGGATGTGGGCAAATTCCTTGCGCTCACTCATGTTCCAGGCGACCAGCATCAAGATCGGAGCCATGCTCGCCAGTGGAATGTGCGAGGCGTAAGGCGCCAGCAGCACGAGGATGAGCAGTACGACCATCCCGTGGATGATGCCGGACATGGGCGAGGCAGCGCCGCTGCGAATATTGGTCGCGGTCCGGGCAATCGCGCCCGTAGCGGGAATCCCGCCGAAAAGCGGCGTCACGATGTTGGCAATGCCTTGCCCGATCAATTCCTTGTTGCTGTTGTGGCGACTGCGGGTCATGCCATCAGCTACGACAGCAGACAGTAAAGACTCTATTGCTCCTAGTATAGCAATGATTAGGGCAGGACTCAGTAATTTTTGGACGCGCTCCAGCGTGATTTCGGGAAAATGGAAGCCAGGTAGTGTGCTCGGAATTTCGCCGAAGGTCGAGCCGATCGTCGCGACCTTTCCTTCGAAAAAGAAAAAGGCAATGACGCTGGAGATGACCAGACCGACGAGCGAGCCAGGCACATTGCGCACAAAACGCGGTGTAATCAATATAATCGCCAGACTGAGGCAGGCGGTTGCCAGGCTGTAGAAGCTGGTTGTATGCAGGTGGACGACGACTTCTTTCATGTTGGACAAAAAATCCTCGTGCCGTTGTATGTCCGATAGACCGAGGAAATTGGCGATCTGCCCGGTAAAAATAATGACGGCAATCCCTGCTGTAAACCCGATCGTGACCGGGCGAGGAATGAATTTGATCAGTCCGCCCAGCCGCAAAACGCCCATCAGGACGAGCATAATCCCCGCCATCAAGCCCGCGAGCAGCAAATCCGCGTAGCCGTACTGCATGACGATGGCGAACAGGATCGGGATAAAGGCGCCAGTCGGCCCGCCAATCTGATAGCGGGAACCGCCGAACAGCGAGATGAGCGTCCCTGCGATGATGGTGGTGTAAATCCCGTACTCCGGTTTGACACCGGAAGCGATGGCGAACGCCATGCCGAGCGGAATAGCGATAATGCCTACGATTAATCCTGACACGCAGTCTTTTCTGAATGCTTGCGTATTGTAGCCCTCAAATCTAGCGGCCCACTTCATGGTAGCAACCCTTCTTTTCGTATATTCGAATATTTGATTATTTGAATATAGATGGATCATACTCCCGTTGCATGATTCTCGTCAATTGCATCCTTACACGATCTTTGCCCTTTTTTAACAATTGCTTCAAGTTGTCTTAACGCTGAAGGAGTACCATTCAAAATGACAAGTGAACATTCCCCTTCGGTTGGAGTCATGGAGAAACCCCCGACAGCCTTTCCAAGCACTTTCCTCAAGTATGCTTGTGCAATTGTCATGTCGTTGGGTTTTTTTGTCGTTCGCAAAGGAGGCTTACGAATGAATCAGGAGCAGTTTCACGGCAGGTTGGAAGAGTACAAGCTGATTGCTTCTGTAAAAGAGGCGAAGTACCTGGAAAAAGCGGCAGAGGCCAATGTGAGCGCCGCCGTGCTCTCCATCGGCAACATCGGGGTCATCAAAGGCTATGTAGACTTTTTCAAAAACAGAAAGATTCCGGTGTTCCTTCACCTCGAAAGAATCGGGGGAATCAGCTACGACCGGGAAGGCATCGCCTTTTTGGCGCATTACGTGAAGCCGGACGGGATTGTGACCACGCGCAACACGCTGGTCAAGCTGGCGAAAAAGCAAGGCTTGCTGACAATCCAGCGCCTGTTCCTCGTAGACAGCGACTCGCTCAAATCCGGGCTGTCGTCTCTCGCTGAAACCCAGCCTGACGCCGTCGAGCTGATGCCGGCACTGCTGCCAGAGTATATCGAAGAGTACAAGCGCGTGATTGATATTCCAATCATCGCTGGTGGTTTGATCCGCAAGCGGGAGCAGATGGAGGAAGTATTGCAGCATGGAGCGACTGCTGTGTCAGTCGGTAACCCCCTTTTGTGGAAGGAGAGTTTTTTGCATGATTCAAGCGTTGCTGTTTGATCTGGATGGGACCCTGCTGGACAGCCGGGATGCAGTCATCGATGCAGTCGCCTATACAGCAGAAGAGTACGCACCGGGTCACTTCAGCCGGGAAGAGCTGCTCGCGCGTTTTGGCGAGTCGTTCGACGATTTTTTGGCAGCTGTCGCACAAGCGGCAGGCGTGCCCGACAAGCAAGAAGTGCTGGAAAAGTATTTTGCCTACGTGCGTGAGAACCACGCCCGACATGTTCGGCTGTTTCCTTATGTGAAAGAAGGGCTGGAAAAATTAAAGCAGGCAGGCTATCAGCTGGCGGTGGTCACCAACAAGCAGCGGGAATTTGCGCTGGCCGGACTGAAGCAGGCGGGGATCGACAAGCTGTTCGAAGTCGTAGTGGCCGTGGACGATGTCGCCAAAGGAAAACCGTCAGCCGAGCCTGTATGCAAAGCGCTCGCCAGTATGGGCAGTCGTCCCGAGCAGGCGATGATGGTCGGCGATAGCCGCTACGATGTGCTCGCGGCAGTCGCGGGTGGCGTCTCGTCCGTGGTGCTGGAGTGGTACGGGCAGGAAGAGTGGCTCTATGCCACGCCTGATTACCGCTACGCCGATTTCGAATCGTTTGTCACCGACATGATGGCTGCCAAGGCGCAAGGAGGAAGATGAAAAAGATGGCAAGAGTGGTGCTGCAACAGATAACAAAAACGTTTCAGAACCAGAAAGTGGTCAAGGGGCTTAATCTCGTGATTCCCGACGGCTCCTTTACGGTGCTGGTTGGCCCGTCCGGGTGCGGAAAATCGACGACCTTGCGGATGATTGCCGGTCTGGAAACGGCTACAGACGGGGAAATTTTCATCGGGAGCCAGTCTGTGAACGCTCTGCCTCCGGGAAAGCGCGATGTTGCCATGGTGTTCCAAAACTACGCGCTCTATCCGACGATGAACGTCTACGACAACATCGCCTACGGCTTGAGAAACCGGGGAACGTCGAAAAAAGACTGCGACGTGCTGGTGAAGGAAATTGCCGAGATTGTCGGCTTGGCGGACTTTCTTAAAAGAAAGCCTTCCCAGCTCTCCGGCGGTCAGCGCCAGCGTGTCGCCCTGGCGCGGGCCATGGTGAAAAAGCCAAAGGTGTTCCTCATGGACGAGCCGCTCTCCAACCTGGACGCGAAGCTGCGGAACCAGATGCGCGTGGAGCTGACGAGTTTGCACAAGCAACTGGGCAGCACGTTTATTTACGTGACGCACGACCAGGTGGAAGCGATGACGATGGGCGATCAGATCGTCGTGATGAGCGACGGCAACATCATGCAGGTCGCGGCACCGATGGACTTGTACCAGGAGCCGGAAAATCTGTTCGTCGCCCAGTTTATCGGTTCTCCCCCGATGAACATTGTGCCGGCAGAGGGCAGAAGTGACCAGTTGTGGGGATTCCGCCCGGAAAAGGCCGTGTTGTTGCCAGCCTCCGTCTCTCCGGTTTCTGCGGAAGAGATGTGGACGGCAAAAGGGCAAATCGTCTCACGGGAAATACTCGGCTCGGACACGCTGTTCTACGTGGAGACGGAAAAAGGCAGAGTCATCGTCAAAACGGAAACCGAGGAAATTGGACAGTATGGTTCAAACGTTACCGTAACGGTTGCAAAGCCGCATGTGTACATCTTTGATCGCGTGAGCGGAAAAAAAGTGGGTCGACTGGCTGAACGAGGTCAAGTATCCGCACTTGCAGGAGGGGTGAACTGATGCGAAAGGCGGCAACTGCCCACGAGCTGCCGGATACCGGCCAGGTGCGGGCACAAGCAGCTTCCAGGCCAACATCTCGCCCGGATATGATGACGCGTCTTCGCCCGTACTTGTATTTGACACCTGCCATGATCTGCTTCATTTTGTTCTTTTTTTACCCGATTGGTTCGATCATTTATTTGAGCTTTCAAGACTGGTCGCTGATTAATCTGGAAGCAATGGAATGGGTCGGGCTGCAAAATTACACAGAGCTGGTTGCTGACCAGGAATTTCAGCAGGTGCTGACAAATACGCTCGTTTTCACTTTTGCAACCGTGGGCATCAGTTTGGGAATCTCCTTTTTGCTCGCTCTCTGGCTCAACAAAAAGGCGAAAATGTACGGGATCATCCAAGCTACCGTATTCAGTCCGCACATTATTTCGTTTGTTTCTGTCTCCATGTTGTGGATGTGGCTGATGGACCCGCAATTCGGGCTATTGAACGCTGTACTCGAAGCGGTCGGGCTGCCAGGCTACACGTGGCTGACAGACCCGAGCAGTGCGCTGTTGTCGCTGATCCTCGTGAACGTCTGGAAAGGCGTGGGCTACAACACGCTGATTTTCATTGCCGGGCTGCAAAGCATTCCAGGGGATATTTACGAAGCGGCCGCCCTCGATCGTTCGCCGTGGTGGCGGACTTTGACCCGCATTACCATACCGATGCTGTCGCCCACCATGTTCTTTTTGTTCATCATCAACATGATTTCGTCGTCCCATGCTTTCGATACGATTGCCATCATGACCCAAGGCGGGCCGATCAACAGCAGCAACATGCTGGTCTACTACATTTATGAGCAAGGAATGGACTACTACAACGGGGGATTTGCTGCTGCCGCTTCTGTCATTCTTTTGCTCATCGTAGGAGTTTTGACTGCGTTGTACTTCCTGTTCATGTCCAAACGCGTCCACTACCGATGACGATTCCCGAAAGAAAGGAGGAGCAACATGAAACGAGTGGGTGCAATTTCTTTGAAAACAGTGGAATGGGCCGGGCTGTTGGTTGTGGCGCTGCTGTTCGTCTTTCCTTTTTTGTGGATGGCTTCCACAGCGTTCAAGGACATGTCGGAAGTCAGACAGTTTCCGCCGACCTTGTTGCCTGAGACGTGGGAGTGGGGCAATTTTGTCCAGGCCTGGGAGTCAGGGCCGTTCTTGATGTTTACGGTGAACAGCATTGTAGTTGCCGTGGCGATCTTGATCTTGCAGTTTTTGACCGCCGTACCTGCGGCGTACGCTTTTGCCCGCTACCAGTTTCCCGGCCGCAACCTGCTGTTTGGGCTTGTGCTGGTTGCCTTGATGATTCCGGGATACATTATCTTTTTGCCGATCTACGTGCAGCTGAGCGGCTGGGGGCTGGTCAATACGCTCTGGTCGCTGATTCTGCCGTACGCGGCCAGCGCATTCGGGATATTCCTGCTTCGCCAGGCGTTCATGCAGGTGCCGGACGAAGTCATTGAAGCAGCGCGACTGGATAATGCGTCAGAGTGGAAAATCATGTGGACGATCATGGTGCCGATGGCGAAGCCAGTGCTGGTCACATTTGGACTTTTCAGCTTTATTTATCACTGGAATGACTACTTTTGGCCGCTGATCATGACCAACAGCGACGAAGTACGCACATTGCCTGTCGGGATTTCCAGCTTGCGCATGTCGGACGGAGGCACTCTCTGGAACGTCATGATGGCGGGGAACATGATCCTCATCCTGCCGATTCTCGTTATTTTCTTCGTGGCCCAGCGCCACATTATCAAAGCGTTTGTCTATCAATCCAAATAATAGATAACCATGTGGGAGGAAACCAAATCATGAAGGCGATGAAAAAGACAGGAACGATTCTATGTGCACTAGCTCTAGGTTTGTCAGGAGTGCTTGCCGGGTGCGGTTCTACAGGCAAGGAACAGGCTGCAAGCACAGGAAACACAACGAAGCCGGCAACGGAAACAGCAGCAAGCAACGGGCCTGTCGAGATCGATTTCTGGTATGCGCTCGGCGGTGTTCGCGGCAAGACGATTGAGGATATGGTCAAAAAGTTCAACGAGTCACATAAAGATATTAAGGTAAAAGCGGCGTACCAGGGCGCGTATCAGGATAACCACTCCAAAGTTCTGGCTTCGGTTGCCGCCGGAAACAACCCTGATGTAACGATGGTAGAGATCGCTTCGATCGCTGCCTTTGCTGATGCGAAAGTGCTGGAAGATTTGACTCCGTACTCGCAAGGCGATGAGAAAAAGTACATTCCCGGCCTGATGAAAAACTCTTACTGGAAAGACAAACTGTACGCCGTGCCGTTCAACCGCTCCACGCCGCTTCTGTACATCAACCGCGACATGCTGAAAGCAGCGGGTCTCGATCCGAACGGGCCGAAATCCTGGGATGAGCTGATCAGCTACTCGCAAAAGCTGGTGAAAAAAGAAGGCGACAAAGTCACGCGCTACGGCTTCTCGACTCCTGTTGATATTTGGTTCTACGAAGCGCTCGTCTTCCAGAGCGGAGGCAACATTTTGAGCGAAGACGGCAAGGAGCTGACCTTGAACAACGAGTCAGGCAAAGCGCCGCTTGAACTTTGGACGAAAATGGTCAAGGAAGGCTTGATGAAAAACCCTCCAGGCGAAAACTACAATGCGTGGGATGTCGCCGAGCAAGATTTCCTCAATCAAAAAGTGGGCATGATTTTCACGACGACAGGTTCCTTGACGGAATTGAAGAAAAATGCCAAATTTGACATGGGAGCAGCCTTCCTGCCAGCAAACAAAAACTTCGGTACGCCAACGGGCGGAGCAAACCTGGTCATGCTGGCGAAGTCTTCTGATGCCGAAAAGAAAGCGGCATGGGAATTTATGAAGTGGATGACCGATACAGAGCAAACCGTACCATGGTCCATCGCATCCGGCTACATGCCTGTGACGACCGCTGCCGTAGATTCACCTGAGATGAAGGCATTTTATGAAAAAGATCCGAACTTCAAAGTAGCAGTAGACCAGCTGCAATACGGTTACCCGCGCCCAATGGCACCTGGTTACAAAGAATTGCAGGATGTCATTCAAAAAGAGCTGCAACGTGCGATGCTTGGACAGGCGACCATTGATGAAGCGCTGCAAAATGCGACGGACAAAGGCAGCAAGCTGCTGAAAAAATAAAGGCGGCACAAACAAGAGAGGAGTTTGCGACATGAATATATGTATGGCGCATCGAGGATGGTCAGGCAAAGCCCCGGAAAATACGATGACGGCAATTCGACTGGCGTTGGCAGAGCCGGCTATACAGGCAATGGAGATTGACGTACAGCTGTCTTCCGATGGCGTTCCCGTGCTGATCCACGACTTTACGCTGGAGCGCACGACGAACGGAAGCGGTCTGGTCAAGGACCACACATTGGAGGAGCTTCGCCAGCTCGATGCGGGCAAATGGCTCGACGAAAAGTTTGCAGGCGAAAAAATCCCGACGCTGGAGGAAGCGCTGATTGCGGTCAAGGGCCGCTGCAGGCTGAACATCGAGTTGAAGGCGACGAGCGACATGTACCCCGGCATTGCCGAAAAAGTGCTCGCGCTGCTCGAACAGTACGGGATGAAGCAGGAAGTTTGCTTGACGTCGTTTGACCATGAGCTGATTCGTCATGTTCGCACTCTCGATCAGCAAATCGAGACGGGACTGATCGTCTACGGCCGTCCTGTGCTCATGCTGGAGCAACTGGAGGAGGCAGGTGCCAGCATTTTGTCCATGGGTTACCCTTTCCTGAACAAAGAGCTTGCCGTAGCCGCCATCGAAAAAGGCTTCAAGGTGATTGCCTGGACGCTGGATGAGCCTGCGCACATTCGTGAGGTCATGTCCTGGCATCCTGATGTACAAATTTGCACCAACCATCCTGACCGGATGCTGGAATTTGTGTAAGCTAGGCAAAAGGAAAAGCCGTCGGAGACATATCCGGCGGCTTTTGGCATGAGAAAAGGGGGTACAGCCTGCTTGTCTGCTACCGGGCCATGTCCGGGTACAATCAGCGCTGGGCAGTCTTGCAGGAGAGCATCCAAAATGCTGATCCACTCCGGAACATTCCCGGTCATGATGCTTGGATGTGCGCCTGCGAACAGCAAATCTCCGGCAAACAGGATGTCGTCATCGGGAAGGAAAAGGGCGGAATCACAGGGACTGTGCCCGTTTCCCAGCGAACGCAGGACAGCAGAGCGCTTGCTGCCGTGCAATGTAATCGAATCGTGAAAGGTCAAGGTAGCGAGAGTGGGAACCAGTATCGGAAGGGCAGCATCCATCGCGAGCAGCTCGCCCAACTCATATTCTTTTTCTTGCCGCTTTTTAGCGTCCGTTTCTTGTTCCAAAGCTTGTTTGACCGTCAGCGGATAATCAGGGTGCGCTTTGGCAAAGGTCAAAAATTGGGTCGTGCGCTCATAGGTGAGCGAACGCGTTTTGGCGGTGGAGAGAATCGGAACACCTGGAAATGCCTGATTGCCGCCAGTGTGGTCCAGATGAAAATGAGAGTTGATCAGAAGCGTGACGGGTTTTCCGAATAGCTGGACAGCCGCATCGTGCAATGCTTGGCCTGCCTGTGGCGTGTACATGGAGTCAAAGACGACTACCTGATCGCCTAAATCAATGATTCCGGCATTAGCCATTGCTCCGGTGCCACGGACAGCAATAGCGGCGTACACGCCTTCTGCAACAGGCTGCAAAGAAAAGTAAGGAGTAGAGATAGGACCGGAAGAACTCATCGTTTCCCCGCCTTTCGCGATAAGAATAGCTTTCTGCTATCATCATTGCAGGAATAAAGTGGAAGCGCAAGCGCGAGTGTGCTTTTATTAGCTTGCTCCGCTATCGCTACCAGTGGCAGCTCATAGATTTTGTTGATCGCTTTGAAGCAAGAAAAACCGCCGGATGCTGCTGCCCGGCGGTTTTTTGATTGCCTCGCTATATTTTGAAGCGGCTTACGTGAGACTGCAGCTCTTCGGCGATACGGGCCAGGGAAGCAGCGGAGGAGTTCACTTCTTCCATGGCAGCCAGCTGTTCTTCTGTGGCGGCAGAAACGCTTTGCGTTCCGTCTGCCGAATTTTCGGCGACTTCCTCAATGCCGCTGACCAACTCTACTACCTTCTGGGTTCCAGCCGACATTTGCTCGGAATACGTCTTCACTTCCTGGATTTGGCTGGCGACTTGTGCGACAGCATCCTGGATTTGCTCGAAAGACTTGCCAGCATTGTTCACTACTGTCAGTCCGATCGCAACTTCGTTTGTTCCTTGTTCCATCGACAAGACGGCTTGATTCGATTCAACCTGAATCGCCGTAATCAGTTCTTTGATTTGCTGGGCAGATTGGGCAGACTGCTCGGCCAATTTGCGTACTTCGTCTGCCACAACAGCAAACCCGCGTCCTTGCTCGCCTGCTCTGGCGGCTTCGATTGCAGCGTTCAAGGCAAGCAGATTGGTTTGCTCGGCAATAGCGGTAATGACCTGGACGATTTGTCCGATTTCCTGCGAGCTGTTCCCCAAGCGCTTCACGATGTCTGCGATGTTGCTGACCGTATTTTCGATCGATTGCATCTGGCTGATCACGACTTGCAAAGCTTGATTGCCTTCCACGGCGATGCGGGAGGCGCTCAATGCGGATTCGTCCGCGTGCTGTGCGTTGGTGGCGACTTTTTCCGCGCCCTGTGATACTACCTGCATGGCGTTCACGCTGTCTTCCACGCTTCTTACCTGCTTCTCGGCGCCGTACGCGACTTCCTGGATCGTAATGGCGATCTGCTCCGTTGCCTTGCTGGTATGCTCGGCGTTGACCGACAACTCCTCTGCGGAAGAGGCCAGATCAGTAGCCGTATCATTGACCTGCTGAATGATCGTGCGCAGGTTGTGGACCATGGCATTGACCGATTGAGAAAGTTGACCGACTTCATCCTGCGAGCGAATTTGCAAGGCGGATACGGTAAGCTCCCCCTCGGAAATCCGGTTTGCTACAGCGGCAACCTCGACGATCGGGCGGGTGATTTGCCGGGAGATCGCATAGGCGATGGCGATGACCGCTGCGACTACGGCAAAGACGATCAGCATGACGTTGTTGCTGACAGCAGAGACGCCAGCGGTGATCGATTCAACAGGAATATGCAAGTACAGGCCAAAGTTGGTTTTGGGGATCGGAGAGTAAGTGACGACATACTCCTTGCCTTGATCCGTGTAGCTGTATGAGCCTTTTTCCGCAGCGCCTGTTTTCAGGATGTCCTGCAAAGGCTGGGGCAGGGCCGATTCCTCAAGCGGCTTTCCGATCAGCTCCTGGTTGGGGTGGTACTGCACCTGATGCTTGTTGTCCACCAGAATCGGATAGCCGTCATTGCCTACATTCAAATTTGCGAGAAACGTGGCTGCGAAATGATCCACGTTGACAAGTCCGGTCAATACGCCGAGCGCTTCATTGTTTTTTCCTTTGACAGGGGAAGCGACAATGATCGAGCGATTGCCCGTAGTTTTGGCGACGAGGACATCGGAGTAGCTGGGCTTGCCCTGCATGCCGTCTTTGAAAAATTGCCGCTCGCCGAGGTCGATCCCGACGCTTTTCGGGAAGGTGTCAGCGGTTACTTTTCCGTCGCTTGAAATAAACGTATTGCCATCGTACAGCTTCATTTCTTCGGTAAACTTGCGGATAAACTCATTTTTGGCTGCCGCGTCGGCAGATTGAATATCAGAGGTGCGGGCCAGCACCTGAATTTCCGTCATGCGCCGATCGAGATACTGGTCCATAGCCATAGCTGTACTTGAAGTCAGGTCTACATAAGACGATTTTTGCTTATCGATCAAAATGGTTGAAAAGCTGTTTGTAATAAAAAAGGAAACGGCAGCAAGCGGGATGACCGCTACGGCAAGAAACCACAGGATCATTTTATTTCTGAGTTTGTTGAAAAAAGACATAGGCTCTCCACTCCTAATTGGTGGTTGATTCAACTGCGCGAGGCAAGGAACGCTGCCCGCACAGAGTAGACACAGCCAGACTGCTGAGAAGATTCAGCAGCCTGACCATCAGTTAATATCCCATTGCCGCGCCTTCCCCGCGAGGGTCTGCGCCGCCGAACTTCACGTTCGTTTGCGGATCGATCAAAATGGCGCCGGATTGTCCCATCGCATCTGTATAGGCTGCTTCCAGCTTTTCAACCGGATGTCCGCGCTTCACGAGTTCGTCCAACACTTCCTGTGGAATCCGGCTTTCGACTTTCAAATTGTTGGAGGCGGAGCCCCAGTTGCGTCCGTGCAGCCATCTTGGAGCTTCGATCGCATCCTGTACGCTGAAACCGAAGTCGACAATACGCGTTACGAGAGCCGCTTGCGTTTGTGGCTGTCCTTCGCCGCCTTGTGTTCCGTAAAGCAGGTAAGGCTTGTCCCCTTTGAAGAGCATGGCAGGGTTAATCGTATGGAAGGTGCGCTTTCCAGGCTCCAGGTGGTTAATGTGTTTCGGATCGAGAGAGAAGTAGCTTCCACGGTTTTGCAACAGGACGCCAGTGTCTTTCGCTACGATACCGGAACCCCAGTCAAAATAGTGGCTCTGGATGATCGAAACGGCGTTGCCGTCCTTGTCCACGACGCCAAACCAAGTAGTGTCCCCTTTTGGATCGAGCGGCTCTACTGCTTTTGCCGCTTGCTTCATATCGATGCGTGCTGCCAAATCTTTGCCGTGTTGCTTGGACAACAGCTCGTCCACCGGAATGTCGACGAAAGCAGGGTCTGTCAGCCATTTGTCACGGTCGGCAAAAGCTTGCTTGGTGGCTTCTACAATCGTGTGGTAGTAGTCCGGCGTCCCTTCGCCCATGCTCTTGAGGTCGAAGTTGTTCAACACGTTCAAGATCGAGAGCGAAGCCATGCCCTGGGAGTTGGGCGGTACGTTGTAAGCCTTGTAGCCGCGGTAGTCGACTGTAATCGGTTCTGCCCATGTGGAGGTGTGTTTTTCAAAGTCTTTCAAGGTGAGCAGCCCGCCGTTTTTCTGCATATCCGCTACGATTTTTTTGGCGACTTCGCCTTTGTAAAATCCGTCTGCTCCTTTTTTCGCAATGATTTGCAAAGTTTTGGCCAGGTCCTTTTGCTTGAGGATTTCGCCAGGCGCATACGGCTCTCCGTTCGGCTTCAGGAAGGTTTTGCGGAACCCTTCAAAGCGCTGGAGGTTTTTCAAATCGTTATCGTTCGGATCGATGGCGTATTTTGTCCAATAAACCTGGTTCGGTGAGACGGGATATCCATTTTCAGCGTATCCGATCGCCGGTTCGAGCAGCCTGTGCCACGGAAGCTTGTTGTTGCCCATGCTTTTGTGCGCGTAGTTGTACGCTTCCCACCAGCCGGAAACAACGCCTGGCACCGTATTGGCAGACTCGTAGCCGCGGGAAGGGATTTTTTCGTAGCCTTTGCCTTTGTAGTAGTCGATCGTTGCTTTTTCGCCAGCTCGTCCGCTGCCGTTCAGCGCTTTCAGTTCCTTGGTCTTGGCGTTGTAGATGAGCCAGAAGTTATCTCCGCCGATCGTTGTGTAATGCGGGTAGACGACGGCGAGAGTAGAAGCGGCGGTGATGGCGGCATCTACAGCGTTGCCGCCGTCTTCCAATGTTTTCAGGGCTGCTGCTGTAGCCAGATAGTGTGGTGTTGTTACCATTGCGTTTGGCGACATTGATGTTGGCCGATTAGCTGCTTGAACCGGAGACAGGGTTGCCAGGCCGATTGCAGTAGTCAATGCGACAGTAGAAAGTTTCTTCCAGAATGACATCGTATGAAGCCTCCTTGTATGTTTGATGAACGATTCCAACAATCCGACAGCTTTTCGCAGCCTCACCTCCTTAACTGAAAATGAATATTTTTACACATAAATACATAAATGGACAAAAATAGACAATTGTTGCGCAAAAAAAGACCAATGATATAGGATCATTGGTCTTGTCCTACACCAATACTTCGGTAGCTGGCTGGCATGCCCGCTTGTGCGGAGGTAGCCCCTCTAGCTTTGCGTCGCCGGATTTCCCCGGGTTTGCCGTTTCGATATCAATGGGTAACGCATCCAGTTGATAATAGAAAACTGATTCAATTGTTACAGGAAAATTTTCCTAATCATCCGTTTGTCAATAATATAGACTATTTGTCGATTGGGGTAAATAAGAAAAATTTTTTTAATCTAGAAAAAAAGGGAGGAACAGGGAGTTGTGCGTTTTTCCCGACATTCACACACCACTATTGGCCGAACTGCTTATGATGGTAAAAACGCACATTTGCCAAGGAGTGAATCAAGGCCATGATGCATCCCGATACGGAGCTTCGCTATATCAACGATGAAATCGGGTACGGTGTTTTTGCGACAAAATTGATCCCGAAAGGCACGATTGTCTGGGCACAGGATGACCTGGATCAGGTATTGGACCCGGCATATGTGGAAAAACTGGACCCATTGAGAAAGCAGGATGTGCAGAAGTATTCCTTCAAAAATCAGTTTGGAAAATACATCTTGTGCTGGGATAAGGCCCGATTTGTGAACCACAGCTTCCATGCGACCTGCGTGGCGACGATGTACGACTTGGAGCTGGCTGCCAGAGACATTTTGCCGGGGGAAGAGCTGACCGATGATTACGGTACGCTGAATCTGGATGAACCGTTTGATTGCTTGCCGGAGCCGGGCACGAATCGATCGCGGGTGATGCCTGATGACTTGCTGCGCTATTATCGGCAGTGGGATGAGGTTGCAGCTGAAGCTTTCGCCCGGTTCAATCATGTTGAACAGCCGCTGCTCCACCTGGTTCGACCCAAGCATTTGAAAATTATTCGCGGCATAACCGAGCAGCGTCGTTCCCTCGACTCTATCATTTCGTTGTACTGCCAGCCGCAATCCCAATGGCAAAAAGAGCAGGAATGGTAGAGACAGCGGGCCGGACAACGGCCCGATTTTGTTGAACTCTGGGAAGAGAATCAGTATTATGGAATGTAAAGGTGAAGTGAAAGGTTGATTTCATTGGAAAACAAGGTAGCGTCATCCAATTTTATCCGCAATATCGTGATTGACGACTTGCAAGAAGGCAAGGTCAAGGAAGTCATTACCCGCTTTCCGCCGGAACCGAACGGGTATCTTCATATTGGACATGCAAAAGCCATCTGCCTCAACTTTGAGCTGGCAAGCGAGTTCAAAGGAAAGGCCCACCTCCGTTTTGACGATACCAATCCGGTGAAAGAAGACACAGAGTACGTGGAAGCAATCAAAACAGATGTACAGTGGCTCGGCTTTGAATGGGACGGGCTGTTTTTTGCATCGGATTACTTTGAAGAAATGTACAAGCGTGCGGTGTTGCTGATCCAAAAGGGCAAAGCCTACGTGGATGATTTGCCTGCCGAAGAAATGCGCAAGCTGCGCGGAACTTTGACAGAACCAGGGGTAGACAGCCCGTTCCGCAACCGCTCTGTGGAGGAAAACCTCGACCTGTTTGCTCGCATGCGCAATGGCGAGTTCAAGGACGGGGAAAAAGTGTTGCGTGCGAAAATCGATATGAGCTCTCCGAACATCAACATGCGCGATCCGGTGATTTATCGTATTTCTCATGCGACCCATCACAACACAGGCGACAAATGGTGCATCTACCCGATGTACGACTACGCCCATCCGCTGGAAGATGCGATTGAAGGCGTTACCCACTCGCTCTGTTCACTTGAATTTGAAGACCATCGTCCACTGTACGATTGGGTCATCAGCGAGTGCGAGATGGAAAATACTCCGCGCCAGTACGAGTTTGCCCGTTTGAACCTGACCAACACCGTCATGAGCAAACGCAAGCTGAAACAGCTCGTGGACGAGAAAGTGGTAGATGGCTGGGACGATCCGCGCATGCCGACCATTGCCGGCTTCCGTCGCCGCGGTTTTACCCCTGAAGCGATTCGCACGTTTGCCCGCGAGATCGGGGTAGCGCGCAGCAACAGCACGGTAGACGCGAAAATGCTGGAGCATTTCATTCGCGAAGACTTGAAGCTCAAGGCGCCGCGCACCATGGCTGTCTTGAATCCGCTCAAAGTCGTCATTACGAACTACCCGGAAGGCCAGGTAGAAATGCTCGAAGCCGAGATCAACCCGGAGAACCCGGAGATGGGCAATCGCCAAATTCCGTTCTCCCGCGAAATCTACATCGAGCAGGACGATTTCATGGAAAACCCGCCGAGCAAGTATTTCCGCCTGTTCCCGGGAAATGAGGTTCGCCTGAAGCACGCGTACTTCATCAAGTGCAACGATGTGGTGAAGGACGCCGACGGAAACGTCATCGAGCTGCATTGCACCTACGATCCTGAAACCAAGAGCGGCAGCGGCTTTACTGGCCGCAAGGTAAAAGGAACAATCCACTGGGTAGAAGCTTCTCAGGCAGTTCCGGCTGAATTTCGCCTGTACGAGCCACTGATTATGGATGACGAAGATTCGGAAGGAAGCTTCCTGGACAACATCAATCCAAATTCGCTGGAAGTGCTGAACGGATTCGTCGAGCCGAACATGAAAGAAACGCAGCCGCAGGACAAATACCAATTTTTCCGTCACGGATACTTCAATGTCGATCCGAAGCATACAGCGGCGGACAAACTGGTCTTCAACCGGATCGTTTCGCTGAAAAGCTCGTTTGAACTGCCAAAAGCGTAAGCATATCAAGCCTGAAAACCAAACGCTGTTGCGGCATGGGGAACCGTGTGCAACAGCGTTTTTTGGTGCGCAAACGGTGGAACTTTTCCCATTCGCGTGTATAATTATTCGTGTCGTGTAACAGAAGGAGGACAGACAGTGAATGGGAGTGCAGAGCTTACACGCAGCTTGAAGTTGTGGCATATCGTCGTCATTGGCCTTGGCTATATGGCTCCAATGGCCGTTTTTGATACGTTTGGCATCGTTGCCGAAGAAACAGGGGGGCATGTTCCTGCCGCTTACGCAGTGACCTTGCTGGCGATCCTGTTTACCGCGGCGAGCTACGGGAAAATGGTCCGCGTCTTCCCGTCGGCCGGGACAGCGTATACCTACACGCAGCAAACGATTCATCCGTATGCCGGGTTTTTGGTAGGGTGGGCCTCGCTGCTCGATTATTTGTTCTTGCCGATGATCAACGCTTTGCTGACGGGTGTGTATCTTTCGTCCGTATTTCCCGATGTGCCGACCACGTGGTGGATTATCGGGTTTATTGTCCTGATTACTTTATTAAACGTATTTCGCGTGACAGTAACGGCATCCGTCAACTCGTTTCTGGTGCTTTTTCAGATCGCCGTCGTTATTTTGTTCGCCGGACTGGCTATCCGTGGCTTGATCAATGGAGATGGGCTGGGCCAGGTGCTGAACGTCCGTCCGTTCCTTTCTGCTGATTTGTCGGTAGTCGCTCTGCTGTCGGGCGCATCGATCCTCTGCTTTTCCTTTTTAGGCTTTGATGCCGTCACTACGCTGACAGAGGAGACGGTAGATGCGAAAAAGACGATTCCCCGGGGAATTTTGCTGGTTGCACTGGCCGGGGGAGCGTTGTTCATTACCGCTTCGTATTTCATGCAATCGCTGTTTCCCGATGTTTCCGTATTGTCTGACCCGGAAGCAGCTTCCGCAGAAATCGCCCTGTTTATCGGAGGCTCCGTCTTTCAGTTGATTTTTTTGGCGGCGGCTTTGTCTTCGACGCTCGCCTCCGGTCTGGTATCGGTGACGAGTGTAACGCGGCTGTTGTACGCGATGGGCCGGGATGGTTATTTGCCGAAAAAGTGGTTTGGCTACATACACCCGAGACTGAAGACGCCGCTGCTTAACGTGCTGCTGGTCGGAACGCTGATGCTGGCTGCCTTGTATCTCGATTTGCTGACGGCTACGTCCTTTATTAATTTTGGAGCGTTGATCGCGTTCAGCTTCGTCAATCTGAGCGTCATTGCCTACTTTCTGAGACAAAAACAAGAAAAGCGTGCGACGGATTGGTGGGGGTATTTTCTGGCTCCGCTGATCGGGACAGCCTTTCTCGCATTTTTGTGGGGCAGTCTTCATGCGAAATCGATGATATTGGGACTTTTGTGGACGTTTGTCGGGCTTGTGTATTTGCTTTATTTGGTCAAAATCAAAGGGGCCAAACTGGAACTGATGAAGTTTGAGGAATAGGACGATACTTGCTTGAAGAAAGCCTCCCTGTGCTGCGAGTGCGCATGGGGAGGCTTTTGTTTATTCAACTTTTCTATAACAAGTGCGGGAGCGGGTTTTTTGGTAGACGCCAAAAAAGGTGTGGAGTAAACTGGCATCAGGCAATATTCCAAACGTTAGCAATTGACATAAAGGAGGTACACTTTGATGCAGACTTCATTGTTTCGCCGCCAATGGACGACAGTCGATTACGTGCTGATTGTCGTTACAGCGGCATTATATGCAGTTGCCATTATCATGCTGGCTAATATCAAGCTCATTCCTTCCGTACCGATCCGTCCGGCGAATGCCTTGCAGCCTGTTTTCGGCATGCTGTTCGGCTTGCCAGGTTGCATTGGCCTTGCTTTTGGCAATATGGTCAGCGACCTGTTGACCGGGGGAGCACCGCCACATGCGGTTGCGGTCGGGTTTTTCTCCAACTTTTTGGGAGGCTTCATCGGTTTTCTCACGGTGAGTCACCCGGCGCTTAAAACCAAACGCAGCTTCCTGCAATATTTTGTGTTCGTCGTTCTGATCAGCTCTGCTGTTGTGGCGTGCGCGATTTTGGTCAATGTGGCGCTCGGTCTGACGCCGATGGCGATTGCCTCTCTGTTTATTCCTACTGTGTTTTTGAACCAGGCGATCTCGACGGCGATTCTCGGCCCGATCCTGTTGAAGCTGCTGTACCCGTTTGTGAAGCGCTCCGGTCTGTATCGCGGACGACCGTTGCAGGAATACAGCTATCTCGGGCCTGAAAGCAGGATCGCCCAGTGATTCAGGAACCGCTGTTGCAACTGCAAGAGGTACATTGGCACTACGAAGATTCTCCGACCCCGGCGCTTACGGATGTGAGTCTTTGCTTGTATCCGGGCGAAGTAGTCGGGGTGGTTGGCCCGGCGGCAGCGGGAAAGACGACGCTTTTGCTGGCGCTTGCGGGGTTGATCCCGGCCAATTACGCAGGCCAGTTTGCGGGAAAACGCCAGGCGCAAGGGCAGCAGGGCGTTGTCTTCCAAGACCCGGAGACACAGTTTATCGGGCTGACGATTGAAGAAGAGCTTGCGTTTTCGCTGGAAAATGTCGGCTGCTCCGATGAGCAAATCGAGCAAAGAATTACAGAAGTGCTGCAACTGGTCGGTCTTCCCGGGTTTGCCGATCGCTCTCCTTTTGAATTGTCAGGGGGAGAAAAGCAACGTGTAGCAATCGCGTCTGCCCTGACGAATGGCCCGCAAGTATTGCTTCTGGACGAACCGACATCCGAGCTTGATCCATTGGGAGCGCGAGAAGTATTCGCGCTCTTGCAACGGTTGAAGCAGGAAAGTCAGATGACCATCGTCGTATCCTCTCATGCGACAGAGGAGCTGGCTACTTTTTGCGACCGTCTGGTGCTGCTGGCAAAAGGGCAGATTGTGCTCAACTTGCCTGTAAGAGACTTTTTTGCCCGGACAGATGTGCTCGATCAGCACGGCATTTTTGTCCCTGATGTCATCCGCCTCTACCATCTGCTTTGCCGCGAAGGCGTGCTTGTCGAAACGGCTGGCCCGTTGCCGCTTACGGTTGAGGAACTGGCTGCGCGATACAGAGAGGCACAGCTTGTTCGGGAGGGAAGCGTGTGAGCAGCGTAATTGAACTGGATGATGTCTGGTACGGATACGACCGGGAAAAGCCGGTATTGAACGGAGTATCCTTGCAGATTCGGCAAGGAGAGTTCGTCGCGATCATCGGGGGAAACGGCTCGGGAAAAACTACGCTCGCCAAGCATTGCAACGGTTTGTACAAACCGAGCAAAGGCAGCGTAAAAGTGAACGGCTGCGACACGAAAACGATGTCGACCGCCGAACTGGCCCGCACGGTAGCCTATTGCTATCAAAACCCTGACCATCAAATTTTCCACTCTACGATAGCGGCAGAGGTGTCTTTTGGTCCGAAAAATATGGGCTGGCCTGCGGAAAAGATCGAGCAAGCGGTGAACGAGGCGCTTGAAGCCGTCGGATTAGGCGGAATGGGCGAGGCAGAGCCTTACTTTTCCAGCAAAGGCACGCGGCAAAAGATTGCCGTTGCTTCGATTTTGGCGATGAAGCCCCAGGTCATCGTGCTGGACGAGCCTACTACGGGACTCGATTATCGGGGGCTGCTGGAAATGATGGAGCTTGTCCGCCGCTTGCATGCAGCTGGTCACACGATCATCGTCATTACACACGACATGCGTCTGGTGGCGGAATACGCCGAGCGTGTGCTGGTCATGCATCGGGGAAGTCTGGTGTGTGACGGCGATCCGCAAAGCGTGTTTGCTGCGCCTGACATTTTGGCATCCGCGCAGGTGGAGGCACCCGCTGTTTATCGGTTTGGCGAAGCGGCGGGGATGAAAGGACCGCTTCCGCTCACTTTGCAGCAAATGACTCAAAAAATCGCGGGAGGTGGGCAATGGCGATGAAGCATGCCCATCCGAGCTTCGTTTTGCTGATGTTTCTTCTGCTTGGCCTGCTGCCGTTTCTGTTTCAAGACCCGAGAGCGCTGGCTGTGGTCTGGCTGTGCAATCTGGTGCTGATCGCCAGGCTGGGGTGGAAACGCTCGATGGTCAAAGCGTACGCGCTGGTGGGCGGAGTAGGCGCGGTTTTCGCGGCGATTACATGGCTGCCGTTCACGAACGTAGGCGTAGCGTACTGGAGCGGCAGCGTTCCATTGATCAATTACCCGCTGCAAGTAACCGATATCGGCGTGCTCTGGGCGTTGGGAATGGGGCTGCGCCTGGCGAATGTGGCGCTTTTGTCGATGTACTATTTGCTCTCCACTTCGCCGAGAGAGATTGCGATGGGCCTGCGCGGGCTTGGCGTCCCGTTTTCCGTCAGTTACTTGCTGTCGCTTATTTTCCGCTTTATTCCGCTGGTGAAAAATGATCTGGCGACAATCCGCGAAGCACAAATGGTGCGAGGGATGTCGACGGTGGAAGGCAATGTTTTTGAGCGCATCAAAAAATACGGGTTTTTGCTAGTTCCGCTCATTTTCAGTTCGCTGAAGCGCGTGCAGCTGATCGCCAATGCGCTCGATGCCAAAGGCTTTCAGATCAGGAACAGCCAGCATCGGTTTTACCGCAGCAAGCGCTGGAAAAAGGCGGAGGTCGTCATGCTGTTGGCAGGTGTCTGTGCGGTTGCCTCGCTGTTTTACATCGCCCGGGTGCATCCCGAGCATATTGGCGTCCTCATTCCGGGACGAATTTGACAGGGGAGGAAGCCATGAAAGTTGAGCAGGTCAAACATGTAGAGGTCGAAGCCGGGCGACTAGAGTACAGTGTGTCAGGCCATGCAGATGCTCCGGCGCTTTTGCTGCTGCATGCGATTCGCAATACGCGGCACCTGTTTGCTTGGCTGTTACCCGAGCTGGCAAAGCATTACCGGGTGGTGGCGGTCGATTTGCGCGGTCATGGCAACTCTACGGATCGCGGCCCGTTTACTTTTGAGCGGATCGTCGATGACTTGGCCTGTCTGCTGGAGCAGGAAGGGCTGAGCCAAGTGGCGATTGTGGCGGCTTCGTTTTCGGCCGTGCCTGCGCAAATGCTCGCGGTCCGCGAACCGCAGCGGATTGCCTCGCTGGTGTTGCTCGATGGCGGTTACTACTCCCTGGGAGCGATGCCGGGCTTTGAGCATGATCCTACAGTTGAGCGCTTGTCATCAACCCGGTTTCAAACGGTAGAGGAAGCGGAAAGGCAATTTGCCAAAAGGTATGGTGGGAGGAAGCTTCCGGCAGGCTGGATGAGCACAGAGCTTGTGCGCAAGGAGGACGGCGGCTTTGGCTACCGTTTGCCGCGGGAGGCGTTTGACAGCTACTTTCATCAGTACGCGACATATGATCTGGATGAGCTGTTTCGGCAGCTGACGTGTCCGGTGCTGTTGCTTCTGGCAGATGAAAATCACTTGCCGGATGAAGCGCAGCGGTCTTTCTTCCGGGAAGCGGTCGCCAAATACCGGAGCGCTGTGCCGCAAGCGCAGGTGAGGACGATCGCCAATTCCTTGCATTTGTTGATGGTGACGCATCCGGATGAAACCGTGAATGAAATCAACCTGTTTTTGCATCGCTAAAAGGGACAAGCATCTGCTTGCCCCTTTTCTTTTTGTACTTTTGTCTATCGTTTTGCCTCGCGGAACAGCTTGTCCAGCTCGTCCGCCATTTTGTTGTCCCCTTTTTTGTCCCGCAAATGCTTTTTGACTTTTTCCAATGCGTCTATGCCTTTTTTCGAGCTGACTGTCCAGACTTGCGCGTCCGTTCCATACGAACGTTCTACTACGGTGCGCGCCTGGGCAAACAAGGCAGAGCGATCGCTGGTGCCAAGCACGCCTGTCGTGTTGTTTCTTGCCTGCTGTCCAGCCAGCCCGCTCGGCGTGTCGTTTCCTCGGCTGCTGCTGCCCGCATAGCTGCCGAGCAAGTGGGCTTGCATCGGGTCGATGGAGTTGATGGAGGCTTGGTTGGCAGTGGTTGGGGCGAGGAAAACCCAATCGCCGACGATTAGCGCTTGTACACCGTGGACGCCTGCCGCGCCGAGTTGCGCCTCCAGCTTGGTCGAAGGGCCGCCGCTGTGCAAATGCGAGCTTCCGATCGAACTGTACAGATCGTGGCCCATGCCGCTAAATGTCGTGCCATGAGAGTTGGTTGTCAGCTTTTTGTCCCGGTCTACGCTGGGAATGACCGTCTCGCCCATTCCAGCAGGGTGTACAGTTTGGGTTCTGGCTGGCTCTTGCGGGGCGGCCTGGTTGTTACAGGCGGTGAGCAGCAGGGCAATGCCTACTCCGGCTCTGCATGCCCATGTTCCAAAGCGCTTCATCAGTATCCCTCCAAATTATGCTTGCTGTATTGGTAACCATATCCTTTGAATGTGTTTTGGAAATTATGTGTGGAGCATGCTGGGAAAATTTCCGCGAAATGCGTTTAGCCTGTCGCGAAAATGCGCAAACCATGGGATAGAGACAACTGGAGGTGGTAGATTTGGCAGAATCCAACAACAAACATGAGCAGCCAGTGTCACGGAGACATTTTCTGAAAAACACAGGGCTTGTGCTCGGTGGTCTGGTCGTGGGCGGAGTGGCAGGCAGTCTGCTACGCAAGCCGGAAGCACCGCCACAACCGGGAGCGACACCGGCTCCTGCTGCCGATTACAATCAGGCGTTGATGTATTTCAGCCCGGAACAGTTCAAAGTGGTGGATGCCGCCTGTGAGCGGATTTTCCCGGAAGACGAGCTTGGACCGGGCGCAAAGGCGCTTGGTGCAGCCTACTTCATCGATCACCAGCTTGCGGGCGATTGGGGCTTCAACTCTCGTGAGTACATGCAAGGTCCGTTTTATTCGGGAGAGGTGACCCAAGGCTACCAGGGAAGGTTGAAGCGGCGGGAGATTTTCGACATCGGCATTCAGGAGCTGAACAACTACAGCCAAGCTGCGCATGGCAAGCGCTTTTACGAGATTACGGCTGAGCAGCAGGATGCCGTGTTGAAGGCTTTTGAAAAGGACGATGTCAAACTGACGACGATTTCGGCCAGCGCCTTCTTCAAAATGCTGCGAGCCAGCACCATCGAAGGAATTTACTCAGACCCGCTGTACGGCGGCAATAAAAATATGGATGGCTGGCGATTGAAAAATTACCCAGGCAATCAAATGGCCTACACACAAATCATCGAACAAGACAAATTCGTGAAGATGGAGCCGCTCAGCTTGCGGGATCATCAACACTGACAGACGGGGTGAAGCATATGGCCAGAAAACTGCCCAAAGTGGATGTGGTAATCGTCGGTGTGGGCTGGGGCGGGGGCGTGATCGCTTCGGAGCTGACGAGGCAAGGGCTGACGGTCGTCGGACTGGAGCGCGGCAAAGAGCGGAAAACAGAAGACTATTTCATGGTGCACGATGAACTGCGCTACGCGCTTCGCTATGAAATGATGCAGGATTTGTCCAAGGAAACGATCACCTTCCGCAGCAATCCGAACGTGCGGGCGCTGCCGATGCGCTCATACGGTTCTTTTTTGCTGGGAACGGGGCTTGGCGGCTCGGGCGTTCACTGGAATGGCCACACGTTCCGGTTTTTGCCGTATGATTTCGAGATTCACAGCAAGACAGTCGAGCGCTACGGGCAAAAGAAAATTCCCGAGGGCATGACGATTCAGGATTGGGGAATCACTTACGACCAGCTGGAGCCTTACTTTGACAAGTTCGAGCGGATGGCGGGCATATCGGGTTCGGAAAATCCGCTTGGCGGCAAACGTTCCCAGCCTTATCCGACGCCGCCGATGAAAAGCACGCCCAGCATGAAGATGTTCGAGGAAGCGGCGAAAAAGCTGAACCTGCATCCTTATCCGCTCCCATCTGCGAATTTGTCGGAGGCGTACACGAATCCGGACGGAATTTCCCGGGCTGCCTGTCAATATTGCGGCTACTGCGAGCGTTTTGGGTGTGAGTACGGGGCAAAAGCAGATCCGGTTGTCACGGTTATCCCTGTGGCGAAGAAGACAGGGAAGTTCGAAATCCGCACCCATTCCCACGTGCGCCGCATTTTACATACGGGCAACAAAGCTACAGGTGTGCTGTACACGGACGTGACGACTGGAGAAGAAATTGAACAGCCTGCTGACATCGTCGTGTTGACGAGCTACGTGTTCAACAATTCGCGGTTGCTGCTGATGTCCAAGCTGGGGCGACCGTACGATCCGACTACGGGCAAAGGTGTGATTGGAAAAAACTACTGCTACCAGGTTATGAAAGGCGGAGCCACGGGCTTTTTCGAGGAAAAGGAGTTCAACAATTACGCTGGTGCCGGCTCGCTCGGCATGGTGCTCGATGACTACAACGGCGACAACTTTGACCACTCCAGCCTGAATTTCATTCATGGCGCCAACATCAGCGTCTCCCAGTACGGGCAACGTCCGATCGCCAACAATACGGTTCCGGAAGGCACGCCAAGCTGGGGCAAGGAATTTAAGGCAGCCTCGCTCAAATACGCCAACCGCACGATCAATGTCGGGGCGCAAGGGGCCTCCATGCCGTTCCGTTACCATTTTCTCGATCTCGATCCGACGTACAAAGACGCGTTCGGAGATCCGCTGATCCGCATTACGTTCGACTTCGAGGAGCAGGACAGGCAGTTGGCTGCCTTTTTGTCCGACAAATGCGGGGACATTCTCAAGGAAATGGGCGCCAACAAAATCGAGGTGCGCGGCAAGCTTGGCCCTTACGACATTACCCCGTACCAATCCACGCATAATACAGGCGGAGTGATCATGGGGGCATCGCCGGAAACTTCGGCGGTCAACAACTACTTGCAAATGTGGGACGCGGAAAATGTGTTTGTCGTCGGCGCATCGTCTTTTGCTCACAACAGCGGCTACAATCCGACGGGCACGATGGGGGCGCTGTCGTACCGGGCGGCCGAGGGCATTTTGAAGTATCGGCAGAGCGGTGGCGGCATGCTGGTGTAGCTGTATTTTGTTACGATTGCAAAATGGATTTAGCGAATTTGCGAAAAGCCGTCGGTTTATATGACGGCTTTTTTTCGTATAGAAGCAAAAGCTTTTCGCGAAAATGAGAAAATGCGTGAGCCGTAAAAGCGAGAATATCGCGGTTTCATGCGGTTTTTTCGTTGGCACGCTCCTTGCTATTACGATTTGCCAGTGATGAGCGAGAGGATCGCCAAAAGGAGAGACAATGATGAAAACGAACAACTGGAAGCTGGACACTGCTATTATTCATACGGCTCAAGAGCCTTGCCCGAATACAGGGGCGGTCACGGCAGCTGTCGTGCCTGCGGTCGCATATGCGTTTCCCGATGCGGATTCCGCTGCTGCCTGCGTGGCCGGGGAGCGGGGCGGAACGTATTACGGCAGGTACGGCAATCCGACGATCGAGACGTTGGAGCAAAAAATTGCAGCGTTGGAAAACGGGGAGGCCGCTTTGGGCGTATCCAGCGGAATGGCAGCGATCTCCGGGGCGCTGCTTGCCTTTTTGCAGCAAGGCGACCATGTGGTGTGTACGCGGGATGTATACGGAGGCAGCTACAAGTTTCTTACTACAATGGCGCCGCGTTACGGCATTGCGACCGATTTCGTCGATTGTACCGATTTGCAGGCAGTGGAGCGGGCTTTCCGGGCCAACACACGCGTGCTTTACATCGAGACGCCTTCCAACCCGTGCCTGACAGTCCTCGATATCGCGGCATTGTCCCGTTTGGCGCACGCACGGGGTATCGTCGTGATTGTCGACAATACGTTCATGACGCCTTATCTCCAGCGGCCGTTGGAGCTGGGAGCCGATGTGGTTGTCCATAGCGCCACCAAATATTTGAACGGGCATGGGGATGTTATCGCCGGGTTTATTGTCGCGAAAAAAGAGCAAATACAGTTCATGCGCAAAAACATCATGGGCGATCTGGGGCAAAACTTGAACGCATGGGACGCCTTCCTGATTTTGCGCGGATTGAAGACGCTCGGTTTGCGCGTCCGCCAACATTGTCAAAATGCGCAAGCTGTAGCGGAATACTTGGAAAAGCACCCGGCGATCGCGCACGTCTACTACCCTGGACTGGAATCCCATCCGCAGCATGAGCTGGCGAAGCGGCAAATGGCGGGGATGGGCGGAATCGTTTCCTTCGAGGTCAAGGGAGGGTATGACGCCGCCAAATCTTTCATTAACGCGCTGCGTCTCGCTATGATATCGTTTAGCTTAGGAGACCCGGAAACACTCGTGCAGCATCCCGCGTCGATGACTCATGCTTCCATTCCGGTGGAGGATCGTCTGAAGTTCAACATTACAGACGGTTTGATTCGCCTTTCAACCGGGCTGGAGGATGCGACGGACATCATTGCTGATCTGGAGCAGGCGCTACGCTGCGTCCCTGTGGCGGAGGCTGCTGCGAGAGGGTAAGGAACGTGACAGGCAGGAGGATCGACCATGACCGAATTTTCCCGGATAGAGAAATTCATCCAATCATACGCAGACAATATTTCCAAGGTACTGGGGCTGGATGTCACCATTCTGGATGAACAAGGGATTCGGGTGAGCGGCACAGGCTACTATTCGGATTTGATCGGGCTGCCTGCGCCGGAAGGATCGTTTTTCCGGATGATTTTGCAGACTGGACAGCCAGGCATGATTTTTGACATGAAAAAGAACGACTCCCAGTGCATGAACTGCAAATTTTTGCAGCAATGCAGGGAGCTTGCAACAATCGGCTTCCCGGTACACAAGCGGGAAAAGACGGTCGGGGTCATCGGCATCATCGGCTTTTCGCCTGAGCAAAAGGAAAAGATGCTGCACCACTCGGAAAAGTGGATGCCGTTTTTGCAGCACACGAGTTCGCTGATCGAACACAAGCTGCTGGAACTGGATGCCGAACGGGAAAAAGGCTGCAACATCCAGGAGGAAATGCCGCAGGCAGTCGTCAAGCCTGTGTACTTCGCCCAACTGATCGGGGCAGATACAGGCTTGCGGGACGTGATCGCCAAGGCGAAGAAGGTGGCGGGCAGCATCTCTACTGTTTTGTTGCGCGGAGAGAGCGGTACGGGCAAAGAATTGCTGGCAAAAGCGATTCACAGCGAGGGGCCGCGCAGCAGACAGCCGTTCGTCGCAATCAATTGCGCGGCGATTCCCGAAACGCTGCTGGAGAGCGAGCTGTTCGGCTATGAGGGCGGAGCGTTTACAGGCTCTCGCCGCGAAGGAAAGCCGGGAAAATTCGAGCTGGCGCACAAAGGCACGATCTTCCTCGACGAGGTCGGGGATATCCCGCTGTCTTTGCAGCCCAAGCTTTTGCGTGTTCTCCAGGAAAAAACGGTAGAGCGAGTCGGAGGCGTAAAGACGCTGGAGATCGACGTCAGGGTCATCGCGGCGACTCACAAAGATTTGGAGAGCATGGTCAAGGAAGGGACGTTCCGCGAAGATTTATACTATCGGCTGAATGTTATCCCGCTTCGCCTGAAGCCGTTGCGCGAGCGCCGGGAAGATATCCCGCTGTACTTGCAGCATTTTTTGCATCGGTACGGGACACTTTTGCAAAAGGGCAGGCTGGAGCTTGACGCTTCGCTCGTTCACAGGCTTGCCGCATACGATTGGCCGGGAAACATCCGGCAATTGGAAAACGCCGTGGAATATATGGTCAACATGGCGGATGGATCGCTGATTGACCATGAGAGTTTGCCGGAATATTTGCTTGCGGAGGAAGAGCCGGGGCGAGCAGATGAGGCGGGGGCGGGGCTGGAACAGCTTTTGGCTGATTATGAGCGCTCTGTTCTGAAAAAATATTTGGCGAGCAGCGCGTACCGTCAGGACAAAGCGGCGATTGCCAGCGAGCTGCAAATCAGTCTTTCTACCTTGTACCGGAAGATGGAAAAGTACAACCTTGATATATAAAACAAGCCTCTGTTTCGAGATGTTTTCTGCGAAACGAGGCTTGTTTATGTCGGGCAGGCAGTTAGACTTGCTGCTGCTCCGGGTGTTTGATCGCTTTCAGTTCGTAATGGCCGCTTTTGGAGCTGATGATGAACTCGGGACGCTTTTGCTCGCGCGCTTTGCGGTGTCCTTCGAGATGCGGCTCGCTCAATTCCCACTGTTTCCAAGCTTCTTTCGACTCCCAGCGAATCATGACTACGACTTCTTCTTCGTCTTTGCGCGGCTTTTGCACGAAAATGCTCAAGTCCACAAAGCCCGGAGCTTTTTCTACCACGCCTGGTTCGCTGAAGCTTTTGACGATTTCATCGGAGAAGCCTTCCTGTACCACGTATGTTTTGATTTCGACCATCATGAGCCAAACACCCTTCCACTGATTGATTGCTGTCTTTACTCATCGTATGGAGAGTGATTTTCAAAGTCAATCGAAAGTTGTCCAGTTACTGGAAAGCAAAAAGACAGCGGCTCCCCTACAGGCCGCTGTCCTTCGTTGTTTATATAAAAGAATAAGTGCATGCTTACAGCAACGACTTCACTTCTCCGGTATTCGGGTTCACGACGAACCATCCGTACGTGCTGGTGTAGCTGTCTCCGGACTGGAAATTGTTTACTACAGTTTGGTACACTTGAATGACATAGTGCCCTTTTTCGTCATCGTGGTCATATTCGACTACGTGTGTAGGTGTAAGGCTGCCTGCATATTTCTTTTTGACCAGTTCAACCGCTTCCATTTTCGAGTACATTTTGGCAACTGGCAGTTTACCGATAAAAATCGATTTCGTTTTGGCATCGTAAATGACTGGCTTGTTCAAGTTTTCTGCCACGAAACGAATCGGTACGTACACAGAGTTTTTGTACATGATACCTTGGACGTCGCTGCTCGGAGACTTTGGCACGCCTTCGAAGTAGTAAGTAAAAGGCGTATTTGTGCCTTCAGCCACATCCGGATAAGCTGGAGCCGCGATTGCGATTCCGGAAAAGAGTGCCGAGCCGACGATAATTCCCCCAAAAAATGATTTCAAGTCCCATTTCATGTCGAAAAACCTCTCCCTTTGTCTAAATCTTCCCAGAAAACATTATGTCAAAGATCATGGGAGAAAAGCTATCAAACGAGGGTAATAGGAAACATAGACTACGAATGGGAGAAAAGGTAGGACTAGCCGCGCCTGGTCCCAGACGGACAAACAGGTTGAAACGATGATTCAGTGAAAGGTCACTTTGTGGTAAGGTAATAGAAAGATTAGCGGATAAGGTGAGGAAAATGGCTATTTTGCAAAATGACTGGGCTCCCGTATTGGCTGGGGAGTTCGAGAAACCGTATTACTTGAAGCTCCGTCAGACTTTGAAGGAAGAATATCAGACACAGACCATTTACCCGGATATGTATCACATTTTTACAGCGCTTCATCTGACCAGCTACGAACAGGCAAAAGTAGTAATTTTGGGACAAGACCCTTATCACGGGCCGGGACAAGCCCATGGCTTGAGCTTCTCGGTCAAGCCGGGAATCAAACCGCCGCCATCTCTCGTGAATATTTACAAAGAGTTGCAAAGCGATTTGAATTGCGCCATTCCTGAGCATGGCTACTTGAGCCATTGGGCCAAGCAGGGAGTCATGATGTTGAACACGGTGCTGACGGTGCGGGCGAGCAATCCAAATTCGCACAAAGGCATCGGCTGGGAGACGTTTACCGATCAAATCATTCATTTGCTGAATGAGCGCGAAAAGCCGCTTGTGTTCATCCTGTGGGGAAAACACGCGCAAGAGAAGGCGGCCTTCATCGACAAAAAGAAACATTGCATCATCGCTTCGCCGCATCCAAGTCCGTTTTCGGCCAATCGCGGATTTTTCGGAAGCCGACCGTTTTCCCGGGCCAATGCGTTTCTGCGTTCGCAGGGAATGGAAGAGATCGATTGGCAATTGCCGATGCATGTAGAGGAAGAAGAATAAATGGGAAAAGGATCTGTGCCGCTCGCTTGCAACGAACGGCGCAGATCCTTTTTGCTATGGCTCAGTCTTTGCTTTTGATCACGAGCAGTTGGCCTGTGCGTACATCAATCGTCCCGGTTTGTTCTACCAGTATGTTGCTGATGCCGAGCGTGTCGCCGATTCGCAGCGTGGCATCTTCCAGCGGGTACATGAATCCGCGCAGCGTAATTCCGGTGACTTCCATCGTCAAAGGCAGCAGGGAAACGTGGGTAAATTGGTCCTGCGAAAGCTGGCAGTGGCTGTTGACCAGGCGGATTTCATTGCGTTCATCGACAATGCGGCAGGAAACCCCTGCCTGCAAGCTTTTGCCAAGCAGATGGACATTGGCGAGAGTGTGGTCGAAGCGGGAGCCGAGCACTCCGAGCAAGACAATTTCCCGGGGCTTTTGCCCGATGGCCCAGGTCAGCGCCATTTCGGTGTCCGTCAAATCTTTCATGACGGGATCGCAAGCGGAGACATCCAGACTGTGGCGTTCGATTTCCGCCATCTCTTCTGCGGTGACCGAATCGAAGTCGCCGATTGACAAGCGTGGCGACAGGCCGTTGCGAACGAGAAACAGCGCGCCGCGATCCACGCCTACGAGCCAGTCGCCTTCGCGTATGTAACGGATGGCCCAGTCACCCAGATTTCCGCCTGCGAAAAGTAGGATGCGTGTAGTGTTCATGCAGTCAGTGGCCACCTTTTACTCTGAAATAGGAGAGCGAAATGCACTTTGACAAGCGAGCCGATAGCCTGCCGCGAGCTTTTTGTCCAGCTTCTCGTGTTCCTGCCGGGTCGGAGCGGTGAGCAAGTCGTTGCCTGATACGACCAGGACGCTGCATTTTCCGCAATACCCTTGCTGGCATTTGTAAGAGAGCGATTGTCCCTGCGTCTGTGCGGCTTGCAGCAGCGTCTGACAGGGAGCTTGCCCGATTGTGAATGTTCGAGAGTTTTGCTTGATCTGCACCTGCTTGTGTCGTGCTTTTGCCGTCGGGATTGGTCTGTTTTGCTTGTTTGGCTTGGCAAAAACCCGGCTGTCTGCTTGTTTGCCCAACTCAGGCAAGTTGGTGTGAACAGGAGTGTAGACAGGTTGCTGTACGGGAGAGCGTCCGGCGATCAAAGAACCGACAGTAAGCTGTTTGCGCATAGGAACCTCCCCGGTAAGTGATTTTTTCCATCTTACCATGTGCGAAGCGGGAGTGACAAAAAGAGATGTTGTGTCGCGTGTAAAAGATTGAATTTTTAGGCATTTTCGATTAAAATAATTTTATCGAAAAAATCATGGAAGGTGATGGCATGATTACCATCAAGCGAATGAGCGACTGTACGTTTGCCGAGGTGACAAAAGCTTGGAACAGAGGTTTTGAAGGTTATTTCGTTTCGATTGTGATGACGGAAGAGATGCTGGTGCAGCGTTTGGGGAACGAAGGGTATGTCATGGGCTTGTCTGTCGTCGCGTTTGATGGAGAAGAGCCGATTGGCCTGGTGGCAAGCGGACTGAGAACGATCGGCGGGAAAAAAGTCGCCTGGAACGGCGGGACAGGCGTCGCTACCGAATATCGCCGTCAAGGAGTGGGGCGGCAGTTGATTGATGCGACGCTTGAGCTGTACAAGGAAGCTGGCGTGCAGGTGGCTACCTTGGAGGCGATGAGCCAAAACAGCAAGGCGATAGCCCTGTATGAGCAAAAAGGGTACGAGGTGGTTGACCGCCTCTTGTTCTGGCAACGAATCGGCCCGCTGCCTGAGCATGCATTTGGTGGGTCGACCAAGCCAGAGTATCGGATCAGGCCGATTGTCACTCAGGAAGTGACTGCGCTGCCGTTCTACGACGGAGATGTCGCCTGGCAAAATCAATGGCAAAGCTTGCGGGACGCACAGGCAGTAATGGTCGAAGACGGAGCGGGGCAGGCGGTCGGGTACGCCTTGTACAAAAGCATGGTAAATGAAGCGGGACAAGTGAGCAACGTCGTTTTGCGCCAATGTGTGGCTCAGCCGGGCCACAGCGATGCCCGCAACATTTTGAGCGCCGCTCTCGCCCGCGTGTACGCGCCATACGCATCGGACTGCAAGTGGTCGACCTTCAACTTGCGCGCCTCTGAAGGCTTGCTGCTGGAAATTTTGGAGTCAGCAGGCTTCGGGCCATCGGAAACCGAGCAGGTGTACATGGTCAAGCAGATGGAGACGGCGCAAGAATAACAGCTTGATCGGATTCCGCAATCGCTGATTGGCTTATTGCTGGCAATGAGTGCAGAAAAAAACTTTTCGCGAGGATAGCTCGTCTTTTACGATAGGCTGTCCGCAACGCAGGCATGGCTCTCCGCCGCGATCGTACACTTGGCAACGCTCGTCGAACCCGCCTGTCAACTCGTCGGTGCGATACAACGGCTGTTTCATGTAACCGCCAAAACGAATCGCTTCTGCAAGCACTTCCTGCATGGAATGATAGAGAGTGGCTCGCTCTGGCGCAGTCAGTTCGGGGATGCGGCGCGTAGGCAGTATGCGCGCGTGAAAGCAAATTTCGTCGGAATAGCAGTTGCCGATGCCTGCGATCCAGTGTTGGTCGACCATGGCTGTTTTTAAAACTCCGCGCTTTTCTTCCAGCAGCTTTTCAAAGTGGGTCAGCGTGAACTCCGGGTTGAGCGGTTCTGGGCCGAGCGGGGCCAGCTTTTCGTCGATCTGATCGGGAGTGAGCAGGTGCAAGTAACCGAGCCGCAATCCGTGAAAATACAGCACTCGTTCTCCCAAAAAGACAGTTACCTGGGCAGTCCGAGCGAGCTTGTCCTCGGCTGTACCCAAGTAGAGAAAACCGCCCAGCATCAGGTGAAGCAGCAGGACGTGGCCGCTTTGCAAGTGAAACAAGAGGTGCTTGCCGCGCCGCTCGATAAGCGTCAGGCGATTGTTTTGCAAAAGCTGTCCGAACTGTGCCGGGGGCAGATTGATGGTTTTTTCCCGCTGGACGGCTGTTGAGGTGATGACCGCACCGCAGATTTGCTCATGGAGCAGCCTGCGGTACGTTTCCATTTCAGGCAATTCCGGCATGACGATTTCTCCTTTCTCTATAAAGCTGCATTCTATTATGATTTCCAGATCGGATAGCTGGCATGCCCAGCCCGTTGTTTTTATGGCGACGGGTCTTTTCGTATTGTTTTTGCACAAGATTACCAACGATATTGCCAAATCGGGTAATATAGTATAAGGGTAAGCCCCAAAGCAATATGGACGGACAGGAGATTACATATGCAAAAAGTAGAATTGATCGCTACGGCGACTTTTGGATTGGAATCGGTAGTAGCAGAGGAAGTAAAAGCGCTCGGCTATGGCCCGGTTCAGGTAGAAAACGGGAAGGTGACGTTTTCCGCAGACATTTCTGCGATTCCCCGCACAAATTTGTGGTTACGAACTGCCGACCGGGTGCGTCTAAAAATCGGGGAGTTCAAGGCGACTACATTTGACGAGCTGTTTGAACAAACAAAAGCTTTGCCATGGGCGGATTGGATCACGGAGGATGCAACGTTTCCCGTAGAAGGAAAGTCAGTCAAATCGACTTTGTTCAGTGTTCCCGACTGCCAGGCTATCGTGAAAAAAGCGGTCGTGGAAAGTCTGAAAAAGACGTACAAGTGCGAGTGGTTTGAGGAAAAAGGGCCGCTGTACAAAATCGAAGTGGCTCTGCTCAAAGACGTGGCGACGCTGACTATCGACACATCAGGCCCGGGTTTGCACAAGCGTGGCTATCGCGAATTGATCGGTACAGCCCCGTTGAAGGAAACGATGGCGGCGGCGATGATCATGCTGTCTCGCTGGAAGCCGGATCGCGTCTTCATGGACCCGTTTTGCGGCTCAGGGACGATTCCGATCGAAGCAGCGCTCATCGGACAAAACATCGCGCCGGGAATGAACCGGGAATTTGTCTCGGAAGCGTGGCCGATCATTCCGAAAACAGCCTGGAGAGAGGCGCGCGCTGAGACGCATGATTTGGCCAGATACGATCAGAAGCTGGAGATTATCGGCACCGACATGGACGATGAGATCTTGAAGGTGGCACGCCGCAATGCAGCAGAGGCGGGCGTGGATGAATCGATCCATTTTCAGCGCATGGATGTTCGCGATGTACGGACGAAGCGGAAATACGGCTATCTGATTTGCAATCCGCCGTACGGGGAGCGCTTGGGAGAGTGGAAACAGGTCAGCAAGATGTACGGGGAAATGGGGAAAACTTTTGCCGCCATGGATACATGGTCTTTTTACGTCATCACTTCCGATGAGCTGTTTGAGGAGCACTTCGGGCGCAAGGCGAGCAAAAAGCGCAAGCTCTACAACGGAAACATCAAGGTGGACTACTATCAGTTCTTTGGCCCCAAGCCGCCGCGCCAGCCGATGATTTCCCCGACAGAGTAGACAGAGCAAGCCGTGTAAAAGGGGCATATTGGAGGAGAACGTTGTAATGAGAAAGAGAAAATTCGGGAGCAAAGTGCTCTCCGCCTGTTTGTTGCTGTCGACCTTGCTCGTGCAGGCTGTTCCGCCGCTGTATGCGAAAAGCGAGCCGGAGCAGGCGGCACAGCCCGGGAAAACAGCGCAAGAAACTGTGGAATTTACCGATTTGGGCAACAGCTATGCGAAAAAAGCCGTCACGCGACTGGCAGGGCTGCAGCTGATCAACGGGCAGGGAGACGGGCGCTTTTATCCGCAAAATACGATGTCGCGCCAAGATATCGCCGTATTGCTGACAAAAGTGGTGGGCCTTCAGCCAGCGGATATTGAGCAGGCTGTTTTTGCCGATGTGCCAAAAGAAAGTCCGTATGCCTCATTTGTTTACGGGCTCGCTGACCTCGGCGTGATCAACGGCAGAAGCGATCAGACGCTTGGCGGAGCTGACCCGCTGACCCGGCAAGACCTGGCCGTAATTTTGGCGAGACTGATGAAGGTCAGCGGTCTCCCCAAAGCCGCGTCGCAAAATATCGTGTACAGCGACGCCGCCCAGATCGCCGACTACGCCAAGGCGGCAGTCGAGGAAGTAAGCAATCAACGCTGGATGCAAGGGGCACAAGGCAAGTTCAATCCTGCTGGCACTGTTACGCGTGCGGAGGCGGCAGTCATTGCGGAGCGCGTGCTCGATGCGCGCTATCAGCAGGCTGAGCAGGTTGATTTCACGCTGGGCAAGAGCCAACTGAGCTTGCTGGCGGGGACGAGCGAGCAGTTGGAGGTCAAGCAGGCAAAAGGAGACAAGCTGCCTTTTACCCCGATCTTTGCTTTTGACCGCCCTGAGCTGGGCACGGTACTGGCAGATGGAACATTCGTTGCCGGGCCGACTCCCGGAAAAGGGAATCTGACGGTAACAGTCGGCTATAAGACCGTAACCGTTCCGATAGAGATCAAGGACGCAGGCAAGCCGCCTGTCACAACAGAAGAGCAGCCAAAAGGAACGGAGCCTGCGACTTCTGCGGCAGACAGCAACAGCGCGAAAACAGAAGAGGGCAAGGATGCAACAACCGATCCGAAAACATCTGCATCTACAGAGACGACTTCGCCAGCGACTGGTGCCGATGCAGCACAGTCAACGGGAGAAGAGGAGGCAGCCGACAAGCCGGCTGAGCAGGACGACCTCGTCAATGTCGCTCCGGGCAGCTTCACATCTGTGGCTACTTTCGGAACGCCAGACTCGTATTTTCAGCAGGTGGAAAAGCAATATCCGGGGCCTGTAGGCGGATTGGTCGCCCCTTCCGAAGAGTGGACAGGGTACAATCGCCAGTTCGGCCGCAAGGTGACGGTCGCGCTCAAGGAAGCAACGCCGTTGGAACGCGTATCTTTGACATTCAAACAGCAAAAAACATCTGGCATCTTGATGCCGGAATACATGGAAGTAGAAGTATCCCGTGACGGCAAAGCGTGGTCGTACGCCGGAAGGGCTGTCCACGATGTGCCTGCTGCGGAAACTCAGCTTGTCTTGCGCACGCTGTCCGTGAGCTTGCCTGATGTGAACGCGCGTTATGTCCGGGTATCGTTCCCGGTATCCGTGTTCGTTTTTGCCCGCCAACTGGAAGTATGGGCGAGTGGCGCAAGCGATTGGCAAGGGGGAGCGGTCCTGTTGCCACCGCCAAGCCCGGCAAAAGGAACAGGCGAACAAAACACAAGACGCCGTGTAGAAAACATGCTGCTCGCTTATTCCGGGGGATACGGAGAGCTTGGAACGTGGACGAAGGAAGATTTTCTGCCAATGGTAGGTTATCGTACGGCTGACGGCTACATGCGTGACCAGATGTTCGACACGATCCTTTTCCTGCCGTATCAGGACATGCCTGTCACGAAAGACGGATGGCGCGGCTATATGAACGACCTGTTCGGCACAGGCAAGCAGCTCGACGCATTGAACCAGGCGATGCGGGAGTACAATCGCCTGCGCGGCACGCTGTACACGACGCCGACCCAGGAAAACGTCGTGCTCGCCCTGCCGTATCCGAACGCGAATCAAAAGGACTTTGGCAAAATCGCCGACAACAAGCCGTCGCTTTCGTTCAATCCTGCGGGCATCGGGGAAGAACAGGCGTATTTGAACCGCAAAGCGGCGTTGGAGTGGTACTTCCAGGAGCTGCAAAAGCGCTGGAATAAGGAAGGCTACGCTTACTTGAAGCTGGAGGGCATCTACTGGTTCCACGAATTGATCGAGGATAGTGCTCCAAAAGAGCGCGCGCTTATTCGCGACATGGCGAGCATGGTTCACAACGAAGCTCTGCGCTTCTACTGGATTCCTTACTTCGGGGCGCCAGGCGTGGCAGAGTGGAAGTCGCTGGCTTTCGACTACGCATTTTTGCAGCCGAATTTCTACAGTGACAAACCAGTGCCGCTCGACCGGATCGAAAGCGTGCTGGATGTGGTCAACAAGTATGGCATGGGCGTAGAGATCGAAGGGGATCGGAAAATGTACAACGATCCGAAATTTTATCAGACCTACTACAACCAGCTCGTCGCTGCCCACAAGCTGGGGATGGACAAAAACAACATCCACGCCTATTACTACGGCTCCAAAACATTGCTTGATTCCGTAAAAAGCACAGACCCAGTCAAGCGCGCCATCTATGATGACACGTACAAGTGGATGCGCGGACGTTTTGACCGGGAAGAGTATTTTGAAGCCAACGAGTTGCCATAGCCGTCCAGAAAAAAAGAGTCTGTTTCCCTGCGAGAACGGGAGACAGACTCTTTTTCCATAAGGCAAAGCTTGCTACACGAAAGAGGAAGGCAAAGTGTGTACATTTTGCTGGTAGAGCGCAACCAGGTCGCGCAATAGCGGCTCTCTCATGGCATACAGCCTCGGACACGGATGATAGTAGTCCTGGCCGTTGGAACAGCGTTTTCCAAAAGCAGGCACGCTGGCCGAGGCGATTTGCTTTTGCCACATGGCTTTTAGTGCGGAAAAATGAGGCCGCGATTTTCTTTGCAAGCAACCCCATCCGAGCATGATCCACGGCTGCTTTCGCAGTTCTTCTCTGGAAGCGAGCTGTGCTTCCAATGTAGTTTCGCCATTCTCCACGAGCTGCTCGAAGCAGGCGATAGCGTCAGAAGCGGACGGGTTTTGCAAGGAAAACAAGTTGAATATATAAAATCTCCCTTCCAGCGGGCGGTTCTGGTAAATCGCTTCCGTAAAGCGAACCAACTGCTGCATGGTCGGGTCGAGAGTGACCTGGCCCATGATGCTTCGGCCAGCGGCGGGCCTTGCCTGGAAAAGAGCCGCCGACCCCGGATTGAGCAACAGAGCACTGCCCAGCGAGCGGGTGACGGAGGCGGGCCCCCATTGAATATAAGTCGAAGTGCGGTAGTTTCGGCCGCGCTCTTCCCGGAAAGTGGCGAATGCTTTAGGCTTAGGCTGATTCATGCTTGCTCCCTCCTCGCAAAGCGTTTCTACTAATCACTATATGCGAGAGAGGGGCTTCTATTACGGCTAGTTCGTCTCTTTGGACGGGATCATGCGGAACAGGACGACGTACAAGTAGGCACTGACCAACGTAAACGCCAAGATCACGCTGAACACGCTGAGTGGCGAGAGCCATTGTGACAGTCCGATTGTAATCGGGGCAATAAAGCGCCCGATCGAAAATTGGAGCGAAGAAGCGCCCATGTACTGTCCGCGCGCGTCCTCCGGCGAATATTTGCTGATGAAGCTTTGTGCCACCGGGGTGCGGATCAGCTCTCCCAAGGTGAGCACGCCCATACAGACGAACAAGAGCCAGATGTTTGTTGTAAACGCCATGAAAAACATGCCGAAGCCGTACAGGATCGAGGAGACAACGAGACTGTTGCGGTCGCTCCAGTGGGCGAACCAGCGTGTGACTGGCAGTGTGAACAGGACGACGAGCAGACCGTTTAACCCCATCAGCCAGCCAAAAGCGCTCGTGCCGCCGACAGTCAGCTTCCAGTCTTTCCAGGCAAACAGCGTTTGGTCAAAGACGTGTTCTTTGATGTACAGCGCCATGTACATGTCGAGCTGCATAAAGGAGATGGCGACCAAAATCCCGGCACCGATGTACAGGGCAAAGACTTTATCCCGGAAAATGATCGCGTAGCTTTTGAATTGCTGGGCCAGCGAGAAGCGTTCCTTGGCTTTTTCCTGGCGAATGTGATCAGGCAGCGTCTCTTTGATCAGGAAAAAGATCGCGAGCCCGAACAGCAGCTCGATGACCGTACAGGCGAGCAGCAGCTCATGACGGTAATGCACGAAAAAGAAGGAGCCGAGGACAGGGCCGGCTACTACCCCGATGTTCATGGCTGTGTAAAAGGTGGCGAAGACAATTCGCCTGTTTTCTTCTGTCGTCAGGTCGGCAACCATGGCAGAGCTGGCGGGCCAGTAAAGCGCGCCTGCAATCCCGATGCCGATAAAAGCGATGTAGTCCACCCAAGGCGAAGGCGAGAAGGCAAACAGGGCAAACATCGACGTCGAGGCAAAGATGGAGAGCAGCATGGTAAATCGCCGCCCGACGCGGTCAGCCAAATAGCCGCCGAACAGATTGGACAGCATCCCGAGCAGCGGGGGCACCATCAACAGCAGCCCGGCGACGTCTTTGCCGAATGTGTCACTGAAGTACAAAGCCATAAACGGAAAGTACATCCAGAAAAAAGTATGAGTGATCAGTTCGCCAAACAGGCGGACTTTCAAGTTCAAATCCCACGCACGCCATTGCATGACACAAATTCCTCCATTCATTGTTCCGTTCAAATTGCAGGCAGGTGCCGTGACCGCGCTTTTTTCCGAAAAAGAAAAGCGGCTGCTCTTTTTGGCTAAACCTCCCGATGCACGGCTTTTTCACGACTTGGCACACACGTACGAACAGCGAGGGATAGGATGTTTTCCACAACAAAAAGCGCAAACGGAGCCAGAGCCAGTGCTCTTTTCCGCTTGCGCTTGATCGAACGATACAAGGGTGGTAGGTAAGCCGAAAAACCGGGGAACCAAATAGGCTTTGCACCTGTAAAGAAGGGTACAAAAAACCAAAGGCTCGCACCATATATCGGCACCCGCCAATCTGATCGGGAAAAAGACGGAAGCGGTTCAGGCATCCTGCAGTTTCTAACGATAGGTAGGGTCGGTAAGAGGCAGCGGCCTCTTATCAAAAGGCCCCACCTAAGCGAGAAAAACTACATAAGACACCATGAACTCAACTCCCGTCTTTCAAAATATTTGAACAGGTAAACTCTTGTTGACTAGGATACTCTACGAAAATGATTTTAGGCAAGAGAAATTTTCGCTTTTTTTGGAATTGTACCAAACGGGTCGTTTTTTGACCCGCTTGAGCTGTTCCGATGATATGATAAGCACGAAGCTGAAAACGAAGTCGGCGCGTAATTGAAAAAGTTTCGCCCATTCGGTAAAATATTTTTTATAGGAATCGCGATAAGGGGGAGATTGCATGTTGGATACTCGAATTGTCAAGCTGGCGGAGAACTTGCTCAGCCATTCCGTGCGATTGGAGGAGAAGGAGACGCTGTTGATTGAAGTGCGCGGCGAGGGGCACGCTTTGGCCAAAGAACTGGTCAAGCAAGCGTACGCCAAGGGAGCCTATCCGTTTGTTCGGGTATTGGACCCGCAAATCCAGCGCGAGTTGATGATGGGAGCAAGTGCGGACCGTGCCGCTCATTTGGCAAAATGGGAAGAGCCGATGTTCAAAGATCTCGATACGTACATCGTGATCAATGGCCCGTCCAATGACAGCGAAATGGCAGATGTTCCGGTTGAGCGCCGCCGTGCCCACCAAAGCGTCATGCAAGAGTTGAACGATTACCTCGTAACGAACGTTCGCTGGACGCTGCTCAACTACCCGACGACAGCGATGGCCCAAAGCGCCAATATGTCGACGGAAGCTTTCGAGGATTTTTATTTCGATGTGTGCTCCCTTGACTATAAAAAGATGCACGAAGCGTTTCTCCCACTGAAGGAATTGATGGATCGCACGGACAAGGTACGCCTGGTCGGACCGGGAACGGACTTGCGCTTCTCCATCAAGGATATCCCGAACGTCATTTGCTCCGGACTGCGCAACATCCCGGACGGTGAAATCTTCACGGCGCCTGTGCGCGATTCTGTAAACGGCAAAATCACATTCAACACTGCCACAAGCTATATGGGCACGAAGTTTGAAAATGTGAGCCTGACATTCGAGAACGGGAAAATCGTCGAGGCGATCTCCAACAACACGGAGAAGCTCAACCAAATTTTTGACACCGATGAAGGCGCGCGGTATATCGGCGAGTTCGCGATCGGGGTGCATCCGTACATTTTGAATCCGATGAACGACATTTTGTTCGACGAGAAGATTGCGGGCAGCTTCCACTTCACGCCTGGCCGTGCCTACGAAAATGCGGATAACGGCAACCGCAGCCAAATCCACTGGGATATGGTGAACATCCAGCGTCCTGAGTACGGCGGCGGCGAAATCTGGTTTGATGACGTTCTGATCCGCAAAGACGGCCTGTTTGTCCTGCCAGAGCTGCAAGGGCTCAACCCGGAAAATTTGAAAGGCTAACAGCGAGCGGGAAAACCATCGTGCAATCGCATGGTGGTTTTTTTATGCGCGGATTTGGAGTCGCCGTCAGCAGGGAGGAGGGGAATGGGGCGCGGCGGGCGTCCTTTTGTTACAATAGGAAAAAAAGCATGGAACAGAGGGATTAGCCGTGAGTCGCAAAGACTGGATGGAATACATCGTCAAAGAAGAAGACAGCGGAATGAACGTCGAACAAATTGTCCGGCAAAAACTGAGCGTATCGGGACGAATGATGCAACGGCTGACGAGAAGCAAGGGGATTTTGCTCAACCGTAAACAGCCCTTTTTGCAGCGTCAGGTGAAGGTCGGGGATGTGGTCGCTGTTCGCGTAGTCGATCGGCAGGAGCAGGCAGAGCAGTCCTCGCAGCTTTCTGCACCGCCGTTGCCACCTGCCAGCCACGTAGTTCCGGTCGAAATTTTGTATGAAGACGATCATTTGTTGATTGCCAACAAACCCGCGGGTTTGCTGGTGCACCCAACCAAGCCGGAGCATACCGAAACATTGTTACATTCGCTGGCTGAGCGGTTTGCGAAAAACGGGGAGAGTGCGAGCATTCATCCGGTGCACCGTTTGGATAAAGACACATCTGGAGCGATTCTGGTGGCAAAAAGCAGCTACGGTCACCAGCTGGCTGATCGGGTGCTGCGCGAAGGGGGCTTGCACCGCGAATACTTGGCGGTGGTTAGCGGGCAACTGCCGCAGAAAACTGGGACGATTGACGCGCCCATTGGCCGCGATCCGCGCCACCCGAGCAAACGGCGCGTGACGAATGACGGAGATCATGCGGTTACCCATTACGAAGTCAAGCAGGCGTCTGAGGGGATGACGCTTGTCCGGGTCTGGCTGGAGACAGGGCGAACGCATCAGATCCGGGTTCATTTTGCCCACCTCGGTCACCCGCTGGCAGGCGACACGATGTACGGCGGAGCGAGAGGGCTGTTGCGAAGACAGGCTCTGCACGCGGCAAGCCTGCGCTTTTTCCATCCCTTGCTCGAAAAAGAGCTGGTTGTGGAAGCGCCAGTGCCAGCAGATATGAAGCGGCTGATTCAGGCGGAATTTGTCTAGCGAGCTGCTGTATCTCCTGGCAGTTGTCGATGGCATTCAAACGGCAAAGCGCAAAAGCAAGTTGGAACATGGGTGAAAACGAAGCTGGCAGGACTCGCTCTGCCGGTTTTTTTGTCGTACAGAAGAATAGGCAGTTGAACAACGTAACAGTGTTATGTTACATTGATTTTGGAGGTGCTTCACATGGACCCTAATCTCATCTCGAAAAAGGAGCTGCTGGAGCTGACAGGAATATCGTACGGGCAACTGTACCGCTGGAAACGGAAAAACCTGATTCCAGAGGACTGGTTCATCCGGCGCGCCACTTTTACGGGGCAGGAAACTTTTTTCCCGCGTGAGCAGATCATGTCCAGGATCGCCAAAATCATTCACATGAAAGACGATCTGTCTCTGGATGAGCTGGCAGACATGTTCTCCCCTCATTTGGCGGGGACGAAGCTCACTTATGACGAGCTAGTGGAGCGAAACATTGTTTCTGCTAACACATTGGAGTTGTATACGAAGTATCAGGGCAAGCCGGAAGTGTTCTCTTTTGAACAAGTGTTATACGTCTACGTGCTGAATCGGCTGCTGATTACAGGCGAAATGAGTCTGGATGAGAGCGGCGGGCTTTTGCAAGTGCTGTGCGATCACTATCCGAGCTTTGAGGGCAAGCCTTGCGAATTGATTTTTGTGCGAAAAATGGGGATTTCGACGTTTGTGCTGGTGCCTGGTGCTACAGAGGTACACTTTGACAGCGGCGTGAAAATCGTGTCCCGACTGAATTTGGCTGCATGTATCGAAGAGTTGAAAGCAAAAATGTAGCAGAATAGGGGATGAAGGCGATGAACGAAAACAAACCGGATCTCGTCATTCACGGTTCCGTGAATGCATCGGGTGGCGTATATAACAAAGTGGATGTCCAAGGCTTTGGCAAAATCAAAGGGGATGTGGAGTGCGAGACACTGCATTGTGCAGGGCATCTCAGCATTACAGGGAATGTCCGGGGAGCTTCGGCAAAGGTGGAGGGAAACGCGTCGATCAGCGGCAAAGCTGAGCTGGACACGATCGAAGTATACGGTCAGCTCGACGTGAATGGAGACTTGGCTTTTACCAGACTCAAGGTCGATGGAAACACGAAAATCCACGGCAGCATGACGGGAGAAGAAGTGAAAGTGCGCGGGATGCTGAAGACGACAGGTGACTGCGAAGCGGAGGTATTTTCCGCAAAAGGCGCTTTTACAGTCGGAGGCTTGCTGAATGCCGGACGAATTGAAGTTCACTTGCACGGCGGTTGTGAGGCCAAAGAAATGGGCGGGGAGTACATCGAGGTTCGCAAGGCAGGAAGCAGTACGCTCAACAAGCTGTTGAAACACATTTTTAACAGTGCGCTGGCCTTGTCTGTAGATAGCGTGGAGGGCGACGAGATTTATTTGGAATACACGCGTGCCAAGGTCGTTCGCGGAAAAAATGTGGAGATCGGGCCGGGCTGCGAAATCGATCTGGTCGAGAGCTCCGAAGACTTTCGTCTCGATCCAGGCTCTCTGGTGAAACAGCATGTAAAACGGTAATGCCGGAAGCGGCCACTCCCACTTTCCCGGAATGCGTCGGGATGTTTTTTCTCAAAAAAACAAGCTTGCGCAGAGCTTGTTTTTTGTTTGGATGATGCGGCAGCAAATTGTTTTTCAAATAGCGCATGCAAGTATTTACATGCATACATGATCGGGATATAATGTGCGTGGAAAAATAGGAAAATGAAAGCAATTGCTTGCATGGCTTTGGAGGTGCGTTATGGATCAGCCCCATATCGAATACGTTTCTGGAGGGAGGGGTGAGGAGCAAGAGACACGAGAACGGATTTTGTCTGCCGCCCGCCAGTTAATGGCGCAAAAAGGTTATAAAGGAGCAACGACCCGCAAAATTTCTGAGCTGGCCGGAGTCAACGAAGTGACGATTTTTCGCCATTTCAAAACAAAGGTGGCGATACTGGAGGAGCTTCTTAAAGACATTCTCGAAGTGCGGGAGCAACTGGAGCAAGGCTTGCAGGGCGAGTTTGCCAACGTCAAGGAGATGCTCATTACTTATGCCAGGACGTACTATCATTTGCTGGTGGAGCGAAAAGAAATATTGATGATTTGCATCGTCGAAGCGGATAATCACCCGGAGGTCGTCAAGCTGTTCAGCAGCCTGCCGATGACGGCTGTGGAAGTGCTTGGCAACAAGCTCACCGAGTTTCAGGAGCAGGGACATTTGCCCAAGTCTGATCCGTGCACGGCAGCCTTGATGTTCATCTCGACGTTCTTTTATGCGTTCATGGCTAAATATCGGGTCGGTCTCGATGTGCCCATCATCGACGACGAAGAGCAATTGTATGAACATGCGTCAGAAATTTTGCTGCAAGGAATCAGAAGGGTCTAAACATACAAAATCGTGTGATGGTACATAGGAGCGGGGGAAGTCATGATGAGAAAATGGCTTGTATCTGTAATGATGATTGGATTGCTCGCAACGACGGCATGCAGTGAGCAGCAGCCTGCGGCAGCACCGGAAAAGGAAGTCAAACAAGTCGTAGTGGCGGCTGTCAAAAAGGAGCAAGCAGTAACCGTGACCGAGCTGTCCGGAACATTGGAGCCTTTGGAAGAAGCGGTCGTGTCTTTTGAGGTAGGCGGGCGGCTTGTCGAGATGGCCAGAAACGAAGGCGACAAGGTCAAGGCCGGAGAGGTGTTGGCCCGCGTAAATGCCCAGGATTATTCGCTCCAGGTCGCTTCCTCCAACGCAGCGGTACAACAGAGCGCGGCCACTTTGAGCAAAGTGAACAACGGAGCCAGAGAGCAGGAAGTGACTCAGGCGCGCTTGCTGGTGGAAAAAGCAACGGTCGCCTTGCAAAAAATGCAGGATGATTTCAAGCGGATTGAACAGCTCTATCAGCAAAAAGCAATCTCGCAAAGCGAGTTTGAGACGGCTCAAAACGGACTGACGATCGCGCAAAAAGATTTGCAAAATGCCCAGCAGGCGTACTCGCTGGTCACACAGGGCGCTCGTTCGGAAGACAAGGAACTGAGCCGCGCTACATACAACCAGGCTGTGATTGCCAAGGAAGCAGCCGCCAGCACACTGGCCAAAACACAGCTTCGTTCCCCGATCAATGGAACGATCATCGCCAAGTTCACTTCCGCCGGAAACCTGGTCGGCTCCGGCACCCCGGTTTATAAAGTGGGCAATATCGATACGTTAAAAGTCGTGCTGCCCGTACCAGACCGCGAGATAGCTACCTGGAAGGAAGGCGAGGTCGTTTCGCTGGACTTGTACGACCAGAAACGGGATGGCAAAGTCACGAAAATTTTCCCCGCTACGAATCAGAGCACGGGAACAATCGGTGTAGAAGTGCAAATTGCCAACCCTGCGCATGACTGGTTTGCCGGGCAAGTGGTGAAGGCGACCAAGACGATCAAAGGACAGGTCGGCATCTATGTTCCGGTAGAGTCAGTCATCAGCAGAGGAAAAGACGACGCCCATGTGTTTGTCGATGCTGCTGGGAAGGCACTGAAAACAAAAGTGGAAATCGGACAGATTGCAAGCGACAAACTGGAAATCAAGAGCGGGCTGAAAGAGGGGGACCAACTGATCGTCAAAGGTGTCGACCGTTTGTTTGACGGAGACCCGATTGAGGCGACAGGAGGGAAGCAGCCGTGATCAAGTACATCGTTGCGAAGCGCAAGATCACCCTGCTGTTTTTCATTATGGTGGTGCTGGTTGGCTTCCTCAGCTTTTTCCAGCTTCCCAAGCAAGAGTCACCTGATATTATCGTCAATCTTGCTACAGTGACGACGATTTACCCGGGAGCTTCGCCGGAAAAGGTGGAGCAGACCGTTACCAAAAAGCTGGAAGAAAAAATCAACGAGCTTCAAGGCTTGAACTACGTATCCTCGACTTCTTCGCTTGGCGTTTCTTTTATCATCGTGGAAGCGAAAAGCGACGTTGACCCGAAGCAAAAATGGGATGAGCTGCGCAAAAAGGTAAAGGACGCTGAGGCGGATCTTCCGGCGGACGCCAAACAGCCGATCATCAACGACGACTTGAATCGCACATTTGTCCAGACGTTTGCCGTTACAGCGGATACGCAGGAGCAACTGTACAGCATGCGTGACATGTTCAAATCGTGGAAAGAACAACTGCGGACCATTCCGAACGTGGCAGATGTCCAGGTGGAAGGCTTGCCGAAGCAAGAGGTTCACATCGAGGTCGATACGCAAAAGCTCAGCCAGTTCGGGATTACGTGGGGCCAGGTAATGATGGCCGTCAAACAGGAAAATGAAAAAATTCCGCTCGGCGATTTGACCACAGACAAACGTACGTATCAGTTGAAACTGGCCGAAAATGCAAATGTCGATGAGCTGAACAAAGTATTGATTGCCCGAACACCGGAAGGCTTTCCGATTTATTTGAAGGACATCGGCCAGGCAAAAATGACGACAGAGACGGTCAAAACGACGTCTTACTACAATGGCAAGCCATCTATCTCCGTAAGCATCAACGCGGAGACAGGAAGCGACGTGCCATCGCTGCAAAAGCGCGTGGACGAAATGATGCTGACTTTGGACAAATCACTTCCGGCTGGGGCGGAAAGACATTCGATCTACAGCCAAAATGAGCGCGTAGATGAGCTGTTCAGCGATCTTACCCGGGAAATGATTATCGCCGTGATTGCCGTCTTGCTGGTCTGCACATTGGGACTGAATCTGATCACTTCGTTCGTCGTGGCATTGGCGATCCCGATCTCGCTGGCAGTAGGGCTTTTGTTCCTGCCGTCGCTGGGAATTACGATGAACATGATTTCGATTGTCTCGCTCATCATCGTGCTCGGGATTTTGGTGGATGATGCTGTGGTGGTCAATGACAACATCGAACGCCGCCTGTCCGTGTTGGGCGAAAAGCCGCTGGCAGCAGCGGTCAACGGCGCCAAGGAAGTGTCCATTTCCATCGTAACGGCGACTTTGGCGACGATTGCTTCCTTTGCTCCGCTGATGTTTTTGAATGGGAACGCAGGTCAATTCATTCGCCCTGTACCCGCGATTATTTCATTGACGATGCTCGCGTCCATGGTGATGTCTTTGACCATTATCCCGATTTTCCGTCAGTGGTACGAGACGCGGCGAAAATCAGGTGTCGAAGGATACCGCAAACCGGCTGGACTGTTGGGCAAGCAACTGACACAGCTGACAGGCTGGTACGCCGGCAAGCTGATGCCCAAAATTCTCAAGCGTCCGCTTATGGCCGGGATGATTGGCGTTTTGATCGGGACGGCTGCTTACGGTTTGGTTCCGCTTACGCCTGTCCAGTTGTTCCCGAACGATGACCGTCCGCAATTTTTGGTCGATATTCGCATGCCAGTGGGAAGCAGTCTGGAAGAGACGGACCGAGTCGTGCGCGGCGTATCCGATTGGGCTATGAAGCAGCATGGCATTGAATCTGTCGCTTCCTATGCCGGGAGCAGCGCACCGAAGATGTTTGGTGGAGATACCGATGCGGGAAGCGGTATCACTGTCGGTCAGCTCGTCGTGCATTTCAATGAGAAAGAAACGAAAGTTGAAACCATATTGGAGCCTTGGACAGAAGAGTTCAAGAAGCTGTACCCGGAAGCGACTGTCTTGCCTAAGCAGTTAGAGGCGGGGCCGCCTGTCGGCAAGCCGGTAGTCATCCGCGTCTACGGCGAAGATATTGAAACGCTCCGTTCCCTGTCTGCGCAAATCAAAGACAAGGTCGCGGGGATTTCCGGAACTTTTGACGTGCAGGATAATTTCGGCGTAGAGCGCTACACGCTCGAATTTGTCGTCAACAAAGAGCTAATGGAGCAAAAATTGGTCAATTACACCGATTTGTCCACGACGCTGCGACTGGTCAGCGAAGGCATTACCGTCAGCGAGTTTGACACGGGCGATGAGCTTGTCGACATCAAGATGTTCCTGCAAAAAGGCAACGAAGACCCGGCGCTGTTGTTCCAACGACTCAGCATCGCCAATGCGCGCGGCGAGCTGATTCCGCTGTCGCAGCTTGCAGAAGTTAAGCCTACGTTCAGCACACAGGCGATCCCGCACCGCGATTTGTCGCGCAGCGTTACGATCTCGGCCGATGTGAAAAATCGCACGGCTACAGAAGTGATGACGGAAATCCAGCCTTTGCTCAACAGCATGTCTTTGCCAGAAGGCTATCGCATCGACATCGGCGGAGAAACTTCCGAGCAGACGGACATCTTTATCGATATGGGCAAACTCTCCATTATCGTAGTATTCCTGATCCTGATTTTGATTGCGATGCAGTTTTACTCGCTGACGATTCCGGTGCTGGTGATGAGTACCGTCTACTTGGCGGTCGCAGGCAGTCTGATTGGATTGTTCGTGACGCAAACGCCGCTCGGCTTCATGACGATGATGGGCGTGATTTCGCTGTCGGGAATCGTCGTGCGCAACGGCATCGTGTTCATCGAGTTCATCGAAGAGGCGCGCCACGCGGGGGTAGAGTTGAAGCAAGCGGTCATTTCAGCAGGCGAGGCACGATTGAGACCGATTTTGTTGACCTCGTTTACCGCCGTAGCTGGCCTCATGCCACTGGCTATTTCCGGTGACGTCCTGTTCAAGCCGCTCGCGGTGACGATCATTTCCGGCCTGTTGTTCTCAACGCTTTTGACACTGATTGTCGTGCCGTCCTTCTACACGGTATTGACTCAGCGCAAATTGAAAAAGCAGGCGAAAAAAGCGGCAAAACGTCCGGACTTGTACGGTCCGGAGGCAGAAATGATGTAAGGAAATAACAGCAGCGGCAGTCTCTCGCGCGATTGGGCGAAGAGCGTGCCGCTGCTTTTTTTATGAAGCGTGCAAAAGCAAAAGCAAGCGGGGCAGGAGGGCATCGGTTATAGCTCAGATGCCTGTGTCCTTTTCGCTCTGCGCCAACCGCTGAACAAAAGCATTGGAATCGACACGGCCAGCAAGAGTGCGCAAAGAGCGGAAAGCGACTGGAACAGCCAGCCGTACTCTACTAGCCAGGGAATTTCATGCAACGGCATGTTTTTCATCAGTGGCAACGTCGGGACTAGCATGGCATCTGCAAAAATGTGCAGGACGATCGGCGCGCCTAACCCCCAGCGCAAGGCGGCAAAGGCCCAAAGGACTCCGATCAGAAAAGATTCAAACAGGGTGCCGAGTCCATGCCCGGGCACGTGATAACAAGCGAACAGGAGCGACGGAACGATGAGGTAAAGCCATTTGGCATACCCGGGCCACTCTTTTCGGGAATAGAGGAGGGCGAGCAACAGCAACGGGATGCCGCGAAAGACCAGCTCTTCCCACAGAGGATTGTGCCAGGTGGCAAACACGAGCAGGTTTGCTTTGCCTGCCAGCTCCTGTGAGCCGATTGGCTGTAGTTTCGACCAACCGCTGATTGCCTGAAATGTCGCACCGCCCGCTTTTGCCAGCAAAAATCCGGCCAGAATGAACAGAAACGCTTCGACCAGGCTGCGTTTTTGTGCCAGACGAATCATGCTCAGCGTGTATACGAGCGTAAAGACAGCAAAAATAAACCAGCCAGGGAGTGGAACAGCCAGCTTCCACGCTGATTTTGGCCAGAACAGGAGCGTTACGGATACGGTTTCTTGCCAAAAGCCTGACTCGATGAATTGCCCCCAGGAGACGATCAACGGCAGCAAAAGTACAATCAGCAGCAAACTGCCAGGTAACGGATTGGCGGACATCAAGCGAAAAGCGTTTTTCATCATGTTGCGACCCTCACATTGTTCAAGATTATTTTCTTTAATCCTCCTATTTATCCAATGATTGGTCTATACTAAAGGCACATTCTTCAGATTCTTTTAAGAGTTTGCTTGTGACAAGAAACACGTCCAGACGTGTGATATGATAGAGTGAGACGATACTGTACGCAGAGAAATATAGAGAGAGAACGCAAACAGGAAGGGAGTGTCCAGGATGCAACAGCCCCAGCTGCTTCATGAAGAAAAGGTATTCAAAGACCCTGTCCACCGCTATGTCCATGTGCGGGACAAATTCATATGGGACTTGATCAACTCGCCAGAATTTCAACGTCTGCGCCGGGTCAAGCAACTGGGCACCAGCTTTTTTACCTTTCACGGTGGAGAGCACAGCCGGTTTAACCATTCGCTTGGCGTGTACGAGCTGATGCGGCGAATTTTGGAGACGTTTGAAGGCCGGATTCAACTGACGTACGAGGAAAAGCTGCTCTGCTTGTGTGCTGCTTTGCTCCACGATGTCGGACATGGTCCGTTTTCGCATTCCTTTGAAAAGGTGTTCAAGTACCACCACGAGGACTGGACGCGGGCAATCTTGCTCGGCGATACGCAAATCAACCGGATTTTGCGCCGTTTCGATGAGGAGTTCCCGAAAAAGCTGGCAGAAGTGATCAACAAAACGTACGACAACAAGCTGATTGTCAGCCTCATTTCCAGCCAGCTGGACGCAGACCGCATGGACTATTTGCTGCGAGATGCCTACTACACGGGTGTGAATTACGGAAACTTTGAGATCGAGCGCATTTTGCGAGTCATGCGACCGCAGGAGGACGGCATTGTTTTCAAGTTCAGCGGCATGCACGCGGTTGAGGACTACATCATGTCGCGCTACCAAATGTATTGGCAAGTATATTTCCATCCGGTGACGCGCAGCGCGGAAGTTGTGCTTTGCAAAATTTTCCAGCGGGCCAAATGGCTGTTTGCCACAGGGTACAAGTTTTCCCAGGAGCCTGTCATGCTGCTTCCTTTTTTGACGGAAAAGGTGGAGGTGGCCGATTATTTGGCGCTGGATGAATCGGTGATTTTGTTCTACATGCAGCTTTGGCGCAAGGAAGAAGACACTATTTTGAAAGATTTGTGCGCCCGTTTTTTGGACAGGAATCTCTTCAAATACGTCGAATATAATCCAAGAGATTTTCGCTTGCTGGCAGAACTGAAAGAACAGTTCATTGAGGCAGGGATCGACCCGATGTATTATTTGGAGGTAGACACGACCTCCGATCTTCCGTATGATTTTTACCGTGCCGGAGAAGAAGAGGAGCGGATTCCGATCATGCTCCAGATGCCTTCCGGCGAGCTGGTAGAACTGTCGCAGAAGTCTGAGATTGTACAGGCCATTAGCGGAAAGCGCCGATTTGACTACAAATTGTACTTTCCATTGGATAAAGTCATGGCTTTGCCGGGGGAGCTATCCCGGAAGATTCGAGAACGTCTGGGAGTGATGGAGGATGCTTAATCGTCACGCCAAGATCATTCGTCTGATCGAAATTGTCGGCGAAGTGAGCGGGCGAAAAAAATTGCAGAAAATGGTGTACATAGGAAAACATCTGGAGATGGATTTCGATGAGCGCTACGAGTTTCACATGTACGGTCCGTATTCGGAAGAGCTGACACTCAGGGTAGATGAGTTGTGCAACATGGGGCTTCTGGATGAGCAGGTGGAGAGCAAGGGCGCCATTCACATGTACCGCTACTCGCTTAACGAAACGGGGCGAGATTTCCTCCGGTTTCACGAGGTCGACTTTGGCTTGGGAGAGCGAGCCATCTTGCGCATGAACGAAGAGAACTCCCGTTTTCTTGAACTGGTATCCACTATCTTGTACTTCAACCATTTGCCCTACGAAGAAATGAAGGGCAAAATTTTTACTTTTAAGAGCAAACAGCGCTATTCCGAGGAAGAAATCCGGAAGGGACAGGCTTTTATCGAGGAACTGCGTTCTTTGATGCACGGAGACGGCACGGAATTGAACTGATGTAAAATGTTTTGCATAAACGAACCAGCACGGCGTACGAACTTCCAACAGTTGTGGTACGTCATTTTTTTTGTCTTTTTTCGCGGGTTTTTAAATCAGGGAACTGTCTGTCAAGTCGACCACAAAGCGGGTCGGCTTTTTTTGTCTCACAATGACGCCGCATAATACGGGCATCGTTCTTTGACAAAAACATAGCCAGTCCGTTTTCAATTTAGCCCGTGTGGAAGGAGCGAAGAAAATGAAGAGAGTTCGGCACGGATGGTGGTGGAGTGTGCTCGGTAGCGTTATTTTGCTTGGCGCGTTGATTTTATGGAGTGGTGGGCTAGGTACGAAGGAGGCGAAGATCGTCTACGTTTTCAGCAACAGTTGTGGATATTGCACAACGTTTACGCCCACGTTTGAAAAGGTGGCAAAAGATTATCCACAGGAATGGGTGGCACGACTGGACATCCAGAGGGACCGGGAGCTGGATGAAGCCATGCGTTTGGGAGCGCAGGCGACGCCCACGGTTTTTATCGTAGACGGGGAGCGGGTCATCGACAAACTGGAGGGGGACGTGCCGGAGGCGTTGCTGCGAAGCTTTTTGCAAAGAAACCTGGAGCGGGATCTTTCGATAAATGGATAAAATAGGTAAAATGTCTGGTAATAGGGAGGGGATAGGCGTGAAACTGATTGGAAAAACGTTGTGGACAAGTCTGTTGTTAGTGGGGATCGCGGTGGTGCAAAACGGTGGCAGCGAAAGCGAAGTTCTTCGTCTACATGTAGCGGAAGCAGCAGCAAAATCCGCACCTGCCTCTGATTATGCCAATCATCCCGCCAAAGATGCCATTTCGCACGGCCTGCAAAAAGGCTACCTCTGGAAGTATCCCGACGGCAAATTTCACCCTGAGCAAACCGTGACCCAGTCGCAATTTGTAGCCAGCTTGGTAGCGATCCGGCAAGTAAGCGAAAAAGAGTCTGTACCAGCCCTTCCTGCGGACCATTGGGCCAAAGACATCTACGAGCGCGCACAAAAGGCAGGAATTTTGGCGAATGTGCCCGTCAATCCGAACAAGCTGTTGACGAAGGAAGAGGCGGCGTTGCTGGTGTTTAATGCGTGGAAGCCGTTTCGGGGGGAGAAAAATCCGAATTTGTCCAATACTGGTGCATTGATTACTTGGGGCTGGATGAAGGCGGCACCAAGCGGGCAGCCCAAGTTCAGGGAGGACTTGCCCCTATTGCGGGGGGATGCGGCGGAGATTTTGCGGTATTTGTGGACGGATAAGTGGCAACTGGAGCAGGGGGCGAAGTATGCTGAGGAGTTTCATAGGAGTTTGAAGATTGTTAATGGCAATATTGTGGGGAAGGTGCCGAAAGGGGATGGGGATTTTATGACAAGGGCATTATTTGTTACGAAACAAAATTCAAGGGCTATTTTTTTAAATGGTGAAAATTTTGTAGTTCCATTAAATCAAGTTGATTCATTGTCATTCACAATTATTAATACGAGAGATTCTACTGACGCAGGAATTTACCTATATACTAAGTTGCCAAAATTAGAAAGATACAAGAATGATCAAATGTTTCATACGCCGCGAGGGAAAAGTGAATGAGAAGAAATCGGAGGAAAAGTAAAAGGTTTACTTTATCTGTTTTTTCAATCATCCTTTTGTTCAGTGTTATAACATCAGGAAGTAATTTCGTGAGTGCTTCTCCAAACTTGCATGAAATTAATCTAGCGACTGTTGATGCAAATAAAGAGCTTGCGCCAAAAGGAAGGTTTGACATTCTTTCCATTTCAAATATAGTAGGACGATTAGGGGCAACTATTTCAAGAGTTGAAATCGATAATGTTAGAGATGAAGCAAAAGTATTAGGTTTTGCCGATACAGATAAAAAAGCTGATAGAGGATGGTATTACGTAGACGGGAATGAGGCGGCATACTGGATTGGTCAATTAAAAGGGAATCCTAGCTTTATTTTAGGTGGGAATGCAAATATCTATAGTAAAACGGTATTTAGTAATGAAGTGCCCACCTTTCAACCCTACCAAGCCTACAACCTAGCCGAACTAGCCACAGCCTCCGGCGGAGCTGGCTACACCATTGGAGACAATCTCGAACCAAACGGGAATGGCTACATATCCGTAGGCCATTTCCGCACCACCCCTCAACCGACTGGACAAGTCAGCACTAACAAAACCAAATACGAGGTCAACGAACAGGTGACCATTTCGGCGAATGCCACGGACTATTCTTACTATGACCGTGGCATTCTTGTTTGGAGTTTGTCCGTTGTCAACAAAACTACCGGGCGAGGCTACCACTCCTTTGTGACCAACGAAGAAATTCGCGATCAGAGCGGGTACGTGCCTGTTGTAAGCGAAACTAGCACCCCGAAGCCATTTGTATGGACAAACAGCTACCAATACAAGCCAGTGGAAGCGGGTCTCTACGAGGTAACACTGACGATAACCGACAGGCATCACCGCTCCCGCCAAGGCTCGCCCAGCATCAACGTATCGACTCCTTACACGTACCAATTCACAGTAGGAGACGCATCGCCGATCGACCCGAAGCCTCCCGTTGATCCGGAGCCCTCCGGCTGCAAACGCACGACGATGGACTTGCGCATTGAAGAAGAGAAGACAGTCAGAGAGTTGCTGGGGGTAGCCGATCAGGGAGAGACTATCACTGTCGAGAAGTATGCCACGATTATCGCCACGGCGAAAAAGCCTGGTTCGTTTACGAAAAATGGTGTCGCTATGCAAACGGGAAGTGGCGACAATCGCAAAGTTGGCATCACGGAAGCGCCTGAATCTGGCACATTCAAAATTGCCTATACGAGCGAAGACAAAACAGAATGTTGGGAAAAAAGCATTGCCGTCAAAAGAGGGGGCCAGGGAGTCGATCAATGCCCAATCGTTATGGTGAACGGCAAAGCGCTGTCAAGCGGTGCAACCATTGAATTGTCTCCGGGAGAGGAGATCAGGTTCAAGTCCACTTATCGGGACGCAGCCGGAGAAGTCAACCCGGCGTCCATTTTATGGGATGTGACAAAGCCTGACGGGACTGTTGAGACATTGCCCAGGCGAGACAAGGGTGACCGCGCAGGATGGGTTACTTATAATTCCGATACATTTCAGCTTCCCTATACAGATGAGGTTGGCGAGGGTGTGACTTTGGACAAGGGAAAAACATACCGCGTGAAACTGAACTATAATCAGGTACTCTGGAGAGACAGGCCGGAGTGCGACTGGCAAATTACGATCAAAATTCGCGACATCAGCTGCTCAATCGCAGAACAGGAACGAATACGTTTCAAAAGATACGGGGAGCAACCTTCGCAGTTCCCGCCGGGCGGGGAGAGCTTTTCTGATTTCAAATTCATTCCGTTTTACAAGGAAAACTTTACGCTGACGCCAGAAGGATACCAGACTCACATGCGAGTGGCTGCCAGCAGCTCGGGAACCTGGTATGTGGAGAGAAACAATGAGAAAAAGCCGCTCGGCCAAAAACTAGGGGCGAGTGAGCAGCAAGCCGTTGTGTTGCCCGAAGACATCGAAGTGGGAGAGCAAATCAAACTGGTTTTCATTTCCGAAACCGGATGCATCCGCGAATTTGTCTTTACTGTTCAAGGCTATGGCAGATGTTACAAAATGCTGATCAGTATGGAAACGCTCTCTGGTCAAGAGGCATGGACAAGACCGATACAGCGTGGGGAAACCATTCGGCTTCAAGCGTCTGATTTTCCTGACAAGCGGTACGATCTGATGTTGTTTACATCCGAGGACACGAAAATGAATACGCAATGGCTGGACCCGGTTTCTTTGGAGTGGAAGTTTTCGCGGGACGGCCGGAGCTTGCCTTCTGATAAGCTTCCGGTTGAAAGTCACTGGATACGTCTCCCGGATGATGATGTGACAGACGAAGTGTTGCCAGGTTTGTACATGGTGGCGTTTTATGGCGAGTCCAACGAGACGTGTGACGGTTATATTTTCATTGAGATTGAAGGAGCGGATACGACTGACAAGGAAAATTTGCTCATTCTCAAAGAGAGTTTCGCGATTGCTCCCAAACAGCCGCAAGCAGCTGGGACAACAGGCGTCATTACGTTTCAAATTAAAAATGCAGGCAAACTCAAGCATGATACAAAGCTGGCAGTGAGATGGGACAGCTCGGCGAAAGAAACGATGCTCGATGTAGACGGATTTAAGCCGGGCGAGGTGCGTACGATCAAGGTTCCAACGCAATACCCGCAAAAATCCGAGGATTTTATTGCCCATTTGAACCCGGCCCAAAATCAGCCGGAAAATGAAATGAACTGGGCAGACAACCGGGCAAAATGGCCTGTAAAAATCGTCGGCGGAAACATTCCGCAGCCCCCGGGAGGCGGAGAGGATTACGAAGGCGGGGAGATTGGACTGGAGATTTACGACAGCGATGGACGCCAATTGCAAAAGCTTCCGGTGCATGCAGATGGCGTATGGGAGAGAGAGCCAGCCAAAATTCGCGTCGTGATTGATCAAACGAAAATCAATGAAGGCTATCAAAAGACACAGCAGCAAATCAATCAAAAAATAACGGATTACGCGCAACAGCTTGAACAGTCGGTCAGTGGAGAGGAGATCAAGAACGTCAAAGTGACAGCAAATCCGGGCTGGATCGCCGATGCAAAAAGTTTGGCTGTCTACACACCAGCCACGTTGGACTTGCAAGTAACGGGACCCGGCGTACCTGAACAATGGCAGGTTGCCAGCACTTCCATGGGTGGGGAGTTTGTTTATACAGGGACGATCGTTCCGACTCAAACGACATGGAGACAAGTATTGCAAAATCAGAAATACAAAGCGGAAATTAACGGTTTTGTCATCACGATGAACTACAAAATTGACTTTGCCTTGAGCTATGACGTGTGCACCAAAGACGAGGATGACAACGAGACGTGCGAGGCACAACAAGCCGGCAGCACCATGACAGGCCGTTATACGATCACGGTCAAAGGCGGAGAGCGGCTTTTTGAAGTGTTTGAACCGAATGCGACAAGCTCTGTCCTTCATACAGCCGAATGGGCTGAGTACCACGGGCGTGACCGCTATCCGGACAGTACACCTCTCGATTTTTACGCTGGAGAGCGGATCTTGGCGCGCGTGGAGCTGCAGGATCGACATCGTCACCCGGTCAGCGGACAGTTTCCCCTCATCGCCTCGGCCAAGGCGTGGATATCTGAGACTGGACGGAGGCAGACGTCATTGCAGTCTTTGCTCGATTTGCGCGCTATTTCCAGCCAGCGATGGGGTGGTCCTTCCTATGCGGTTGCCAAGTTGGGGCAGCGTGAGACAGGGGTAGATACTCCTTTGATGGGAGACAAGCAGTACGGATTTGAAAAAGGGGCTTCTTATGAGGTTTACTACCAGGTTCAGTTCCGGTTTGGTGTGAACAAAGGTTTTTCCTACTGGAACAAAACGACAGGACAAGGTCATGAGCATGCAGATTACCGGGTGCCTTTCCGAATCATTGCCAACGCTTGGGAACGCCAAGGTATCCGCAACCACAGCACTCAGTAAATATATTTGCAGCCCTTATCTGTCTTTTTTTACTGTTTGAAGTAGAAAGAAGACAAGGGGGATCACGATGATGACAACGGCCAAGCGCCTGTTCTATTTGTTGATTATGCTTGCGATATGCTGGGTGAATGCTGGCGGAACCGGGTGGGCAAAAGAGCATCGTTTATTCGTTGAAACGGCGTGGGCTTGGGTGGAAGAGGGAGAGATACACTTTCAGGCGCAATTGTCAGCAGCTTCAGAGCAGGTCGAGCTGGCTGTCGTTCAGGAAGGGGAGCGAAAAAGCCGGGCCTTCCGCAACGATGATCGCATTTCCGCTGTTGTTAAGCCTGCTGGCAATCGCCCGCTGATCATCAGTCTGACAGATCGGGACGACGAAGAGTTGTTGGCAAGCTGGCAACTGGATTTGGCTGATCTAGATGTATCTTATGAGGCTGTGTTGGGGTTGAGGCGTGCATCTTGGGACAGGTACGTTGAGGACGGGAAAGACCTGCTGGAGTTAATCCCCGCGTCAGAAGAAGCTGAGATGCACCAGACTGGAGAACCGGATGAGTCAGAGATAGAGGAGCCGGACACAGACGTTTCTGATAGGTCACTGGATGAGCTGGCACAAGCGTTTTACAAAGATTTTGCCCAAAGCGACAAGCCACAAGAAGCCGAATTGCGCAGCAGAGAAGTGATTTTTGAACTGGAGCCTAACAATACCAAGGAAAAAGCGGATTGGCTGTTTGACGCCAAGGATGGCAGGGGGAAAATTGGCACAGCAGGCGACGTCGATTACTGGAAAGTAAAAGGCACGAAGCATGGACGAATGAATGTTTCCTTGCGTGAGGTTCCTCCGGGCCAGGACTATCACGTATACGTATTTGACAATGAGCATAACGAGCTGGGGCGTTCTGAACTTGCGGGAGAGCACGATGAAAGTGTGGAAGGAATCGGCCTGGAAAAAGACCAGTGGTACTATGTCATGGTAAAAGGACATATGGAGTCTCACCATAAAGATTTTTACTATCGACTGCGGGTGGATTTTCTGGCTGATCAGACAGAAGCAAAAGTGGACGAGTACGAGCCGAACAATACGCTCGAAGAAGCTTACGAGCTGCCAGCCAATTTTACAGCTTCTGTGGACGGAAATTTGCACGCCAGTACGGACGTCGATTATTATCGCTACTCGTTCTCGCTTGCCTCGACTTTTACCATTGATCTCAAAGAAATTCCGGCCGGGATGGACATCGACTTGTATGTACAGGACGAGCAGGGGAAGGTACTGTCCCGATCAGAGAAGCCGAGGAATGCCAACGAACAAATCATCATGAACGTCGATCCGGGCAACTACATCATTAAAGTCATGGCGAGCAAGCGATCCGGTTTCACGCCTAATTCTTACAAGCTGGAGATAGCAGCAAAGACCATTCCGGTCATATTGATTCCGGGAATTGGCGGGTCACGCCTCATGGCCGAGGAGGGCGGTCAAGCTTCGGAAATATGGCTTGGTCTTGGAGACAGTTTGGTCGGAATCAATGACCCCAGACATCGGCGCTTGCTGTCGTTGGAGCCGACGACAACAAACAGCGTAGAAGTGCGCCCACGGCAGACGGGAGTATCCATCTATCCGGAACCTGACGATGAAGGATTCAGCGCCATTGAGTATCTCTCTTACTCTCCGCTGAGCCCTGTGCGTGACATGACCGAACAGTATTACAGCATGGTCAAAGAATTGGAGCGAGCTGGCTACAAAAAGCACAAGACTATCTTTGCGATGCCGTATGACTGGCGATACAGCAGCACGAAAAACGCAGCTTTCCTCAAACAAAAAATAGATACCGCGCTGGAACGATCGGGGGCGAGGCAAGTTCAGCTGGTCGCGCACAGCATGGGTGGTTTGCTTACGAGGGAAACGTTGCTCTCAAATGTGTCGTACCAGTCAAAAGTCAAGCGCATCGTCTACATGGGAACGCCATTTCTCGGCTCTCCGCGAGCGTATCAGGCAATCAAATACGGGTACAACTTTTCCATCCCATGGCTGGATGAAGAGACAGGAAAAATCATCTCGGAATACGCACCGGCTGTTTATGAACTGCTGCCTTCCAAAAAGTACTTTGAAACGGTAGGTTTCTTGAAGAAAAATCGCAATGAACCTTACAGCTATCAAGACTTTTTGCAAGATAAAAAAATTCGTCTCGACTACACTCCGCTGGTCAAGCAGGGAGGAGCACTCCATGAAAAGTGGGACAAAAAGACGATCAATGTACCCCAGTATGCGATTGTTGGTACGGGTCAAACTACGTTTCTCGGCTACTACTTTGATGCGTACCACAATGAATGGGTCCCTTATTACGACAATGGTCTTGGAGATGGCACCGTTCCGTACATCAGCGCGAACTATGCTCAAAAGGATATGAAAAAAAGGTACTATGTAGCTGGCGAACATGCCAAGCTGCCTGCCAATCCGGAAGTCATGAAACAAGTGACGCAATTGCTGAAGGGCAACGAGGAAGTTCAGCCTGGTCTACGCAACCAGCTCGGGGGCAAAAGCGCCAAGTATTTGTACTACATTATTTCCAAGGAAGACGGGACCTTTCCAGAGTTGACATTGCTGAAAAATGGAAAGTCGATCAAGCTCGATGCGAATGCAAAAGAAGTGGTGGAAGATTTGTCGATTGAATACCATGGCAACATCGTCGTAATCCATGTGCTCGATCAAGAAGAACTGGAATTTGAACCTCCAACGCCAGCTTCAAACGAACTAGAGACGAAGCTTTTCATCAAGTGCTTTTCGTCCGAGGATTCACAAGAAGATGGGGAAAGCGGCAGGCGGTATCGCCTGGACGGAAATGGCTTAAACGAAGCGCCGGAGGAAAGCTGAAAATGGGATACATGAATAGATGAATGAATAAATAGGCGGAAGTCTGGATTTGTGAATCCATAAAAACGCTTGATCAAGACTTCCAATAGAGCGCCCAAAGCACCTAAGGCAGGAAGGACGAAAATATGGACAATCTGTTTATCTGGCTGCTCCTCGGCCCGTTTATGTACTCGATTGAGTTGGGCGGACCGATTATCGGGTTGCTTGTAACAGGCTACCTGCGGGCGGTTTACGGATTTCGGGGATGGTTGACGTTCGGCGCAGCGTTTCTTGGCTGTTTTTTGTACTACATGATTGCCGTGCCTTCCGATACGATGCTGGGATCGCTCCTGATCATCAAGGCAGCGATGGCGATTCACTCTGCGTTGCTGCTGACTTTGATCATGTGGCTGTTCGACAAGCTCATGAAGCGATATCGTAAAAAGCCGACCGAGGACGGGGAGTCGCTTGACGAAGAAGCAGTGAAGCGCGAAGCAAAAAAATAACCGGGCACATGGGCAAATTGCGTCACTGTAGGTTTCCGAGTAGAATAAAGAAAGGAGAATATGTGTCTGGAGGGCGTGTAAATGGATATTTTCGATAACAAAAAAGGCGGCTTTACCATCATGAGCGGCAAAACGGACGTTCATGGCGGATTCGGCCAAGGGGTACTCGATCTGGGGGCTGTATCGTCCGTCATCATCGATGGAGATGAAGCCTACATCGACATGGGGGCGCTGCATGCAAAAAGCTCGATTGAAAAAGGCATCAAATGGACGATGAACAAAGAAGAAGTACCGAACGGCAAGCCGTACTGGGTGGTGTGGGTAACCGTTGACCGCAATGAAAATGGCCCGTATTACGCAGGGGCGACTGCTTGTTACATGGAAATCGATCGGGAAGCGCGCCGTGGCTACAAAATTTTGGCGGATCATGTGAATCGTATGGACTATTCCATGAAGCGCCGGATCATGTTGACCGAGCTTGGCGACAAAGAAAAAGCTGCTTTGAAAAAATTGCTGATCGAAAATAATGCAGCCATGTTCGATAATTCCACGGAGGAATTAAAACAAAATTTGTCCTAAAGCTGGAAATCGTGAACGGTCTGTGAACAAATTGTGAAATCAATTGTTACCAGAATTGAAGTCAGGTAAACTTATTTCCATATCTGTGTACATGTACACTGGGTCAACAAACAGGGAAAGAGCCGTCACTCTTTCCCTGTTTGCGTTCAGGCAAATTGTGAACATGATGATCCGGTGATTGCCGATAGAAGATTTTTTTACTGGTCATGGTTTGCGCTGATAGCGGCACACTAAAGAGGCTCGACCCAAACTGTCTGACGGAAGGGGCGGTACTCATGAATGAAGATCCGCGTGAACAGGAGCAATCCCAGGATCATTTTGTGAAACACGGCGGGGTTCATTTTCGGACGCATGTGGAACCTGCTGAAATCAACAACTTTATCCGCAAGCTCCCGGCAGGCAAGCGGGAAAGCTTGTTTGAAGTATTGGAACAGCTCGATCAGGCCGGGATGATTAGTATCGTCAACGACCATGTCTTCACCGACGGAGATGGCATCGTAGGCGGCGGAGACAGCCAATCATTAAAGTGATGAGCCAGGCATTGAAATGATGAAACAAAAAAAGGACGTACTCTTTGCGAGCGCGTCCTTTTTTCGTTATCGGTTATTGATCCGGCTTCCACCAGCTGCCCATCCGTTGCCAGAACGTCGAAGAGTCGGGCGCAGGCAGCGGCGTAGGTGTTTGGTTGGGAGGCAGATGATCTGTGCAGTAATCTTGTGGCTCCGTGCCACTGGCAAAGTAAAACAGCTGTGGAGTCGGGCAATGTTCGGTAGCCAACTTTCCTGACGCTGGATCGATGTAGACGGAAACCACTCCGGCGGGCATATCGAAGAGGGCGGGAGGCTGGCCTTTCAGTGCGCTCTCCATAAAGCTCGCCCACACTTTTTTGGACAAATACCCTTCCTTTACATCGTCCACCTTTTGATTTTTGTCGTAGCCTACCCACACCGTGGAGACTAACTGAGGGGTAAAACCGCTTAGCCAAGCGTCATAGTCGGTCGACCCCGTCTTTCCGGCAACTGGCCGATTCAATTCATTGGCGACGCGGAATCCGGTTCCGCCGCGTTCAAACACGCCTTGCATCATATTCACCAACAGAGCAGAGGCGACAGGATCGGCCACCCGTGTTTTCTGCGTAGTTTCTTGCACCAAAACGTTTCCTTCGCTGTCTTCAATCGATGTAATCGCGATTGGCTCAACCGCTTCTCCTTTGTTGACGATGGCCGCGTAGGCTGCATTCAACTCCAGAGGTGAGACGGGGGAAGTGCCGAGGGCGAGAGAAGGAACAGCTTGCAAAGGACTGCTGATCCCCAAGCTTTTCGCCTGCTCGACGACTTTTTGCGGGCTGAGAAAATCAATCGTTTTGACCGCGTAAATGTTGTCAGAAGTCTTGATCGCATCGCGCATGTTGATCATCGCGTTCGCATATCGTCCGCCGAAATTGCTCGGGATATATTGTTTGTTATGGTCATAGGTGAAGACCGTCGGCTCGCTTTTCATCATCGTCAGCGGCGTGTAGCCGTTTTGCAAGGCCGCCAAATACATGATCGGCTTGAAGGAGGAGCCGGGCTGTCTTTTGCCCAGCACGCGATTGTACTGGCTTGTTTTATAGTCGCGTCCGCCCACCATCGCTTTGATGTACCCGGTAGCAGGGTCCATGGCGACCAATGCGACCTGCAAATTCGGATTGTCTTTCGGCAGTGTGGATGCGATGATTTCCTCTGCCTTTTTTTGCATCACCGGATCAAGCGTGGTGTGGATTTTCAAACCGCCATGGATGAATTTTTCTTCATCGATGCCGTACTTGTTTTTGACCAGACTTGCGATGTAATCACGGAAGTAAGGCGCTTGTTCGGTTACGTTTTCCGTAGCGCGCTCCTTTAGTTTGATTGGTTCCGCATAAGCCGTTTCTACTTCTTTTGCCGTGAGCGTGCCATCGCGCTCCATAGCTTCGAGAATCAGCTTCTGCCGCGATTTTGCCCGCTCAAAATCAACGAAAGGAGAGTAATAGGTCGGTCCTTTGGGAATCCCGGCCAGCATGGCGCTTTCCGCCAGAGACAAGTTTTTGGCGTCCTTGCCGAAATACGTTTGGGCGGCAGCCTGAACTCCGTAGGCAGAATGACCATAGTAAATCTGGTTCATGTACATTTCCAAAATTTCATCTTTGCTGTAATTCAGCTCCAGTTGAATCGCGAGCAAGGCTTCCTTGATTTTTCGCTCCCATGTTTTATCCAGGCTTAAATACAGATTTCGTGCCAGTTGTTGGGTAATCGTACTGGCTCCCTGGCGCATGTCCATGTTGATCACATCGACGTAGGCAGCCATGGCCAGCCGTTTCCAGTCAAAGCCGTAATGCTCCCGAAATGAACGATCCTCGATCGCGATCGTTGCGTTGATGAGGGCAGGCGATATTTCCTGAATGGGCACGGAAATGCGATTTTCCCCCCGGTGCATCGTGTCCAGCACGTCTCCGGTAGCTGCGTAAATCGTTGTCGTCTGCTTGACGAATGTTTCAGGAAGCGGTTGCGAACGCAAGTACAAGATCAAGAGCAAGATGGCAAAAGATAAGCATAAAAGGCTGAGTATGGAAAATTTTACAAATTTCTTGGCCCAGCGAAGATAACGCAACAGGGAAGGGTCACGAATGACTTCCATTTTGCCTCTCCTCCTTTCTATTGTTTGAACGAACAAAATAGTCGTGACAGTTTCCCCGCTCTTTGGGGGAGAAAAGCGTTGGTCGCAAGCGTTTTACGTCCCAAAAGACGTTTTTCGCAGAAACGGGGACGGTTGTGTGACAAGCGAAAGCGTCACATCTGCCGTCAAGCCCCCGCCGCGTCTTTTCACAGAAACGAAATAGCTGTTTGACAAGCGAAAACGACACCTCCACCGCCATAACCCTTGCCGAGTTTTTTCGCAAAATCCGCTCTGAGCAGCAAAAGCAGCCACGTCCTCTGACATAAAAAAACAGCGCGACGTTTCCACAAAAAACGGGACATACTAAGGGACACAAATGATACTTCTAGTATGGGTCAGCTGTGTACTGGATAAACTTGCCTGTCGCATGAAAAACGAGCGCGAGGACGGGTTTTTGGCCTGTCCAGAAAAAAAACTTGCTTTTTGATTGGCAGCTACTATAATTTTCTTGTTATATTGTATTTTCATGCGGTTAATTGAAGGAGGTTACATAACCATGAATATGGAATTGTGGTACACCGAAAAACAAACGGAAAATCACGGGATAACAACGAAAATTACTGATACCCTATACAGTGAGAAATCCGAGTTTCAACAAATCGATGTCATTACTACCAAGCAGTTTGGTCGCATGTTAGTACTCGATGGCATGGTTATGACCACCGATGTCGATGAGTTTGTATACCACGAAATGATTTCTCACATCGCTCTCAATACGCATCCAAACCCGAAAAAGGTTCTGGTTGTCGGTGGCGGCGACGGTGGGGCAATCCGTGAGATCGTGAAGCATGCAGCTGTGGAAAAAGCAGTTCTGGCTGAAATCGACGGTGGCGTAATTGAATCCTGCAAAAAATATTTCCCGGAAATTGCGAGCGCACTGACAGGCAACCCGCGTGTCGATGTGCAAGTAATCGATGGCATCAAACATATTCATGACCACAAAGGCGAATACGATGTGATCATGGTTGACTCTACAGAGCCAGTTGGCCCAGCGGTAGGTCTGTTTGAAAAAGGCTTCTACCAAGGCATTCACGATGCGTTGAAACCAGACGGCATCATGGTTGCGCAAACAGAATCTCCATGGTTCAACCGCGATCTGATCAAGCGCGTGTTCAAAGACCTGAAATCGATCTTCCCGGTAACCCGTCTGTACACTTGCAGCATCCCTACTTATCCATCCGGTCTGTGGAGCTTCACCATCGCTTCCAAACAACATGATCCGCTGGAAGTAGATCCTGCAAAAATCAAAGATCTGGGCACCAAATACTACAATGCGGAAGTTCACCACGCTGCTTTCAAACTGCCTAACTTTGTGGCTGAGCTGACCCGCGACTAATCGGAGGAGGACAACCTTTATGCGTTTTGACGAAGCATATTCCGGCAATGTCTTCATCCGCAGCCACGGAAGCTATGAAGAAAGCCAAGCAGTCATTTACGGCATGCCGATGGACTGGACGGTCAGCTTCCGCCCAGGTTCCCGTTTCGGCCCTGCCCGCATTCGCGAAGTATCGATCGGTCTCGAAGAGTACAGCCCGTATTTGGACAGACTGCTCGAAGACATCAAGTATTTTGATGCTGGCGATATTCCGCTTCCTTTTGGCAACGTGGAAGGCAGCCTTGATGCGATTCGCACCTTCGTGGCAAAAGTGTTGGAAGACGGCAAATTCCCTCTGGGACTGGGCGGCGAGCATCTCGTTTCCTGGCCGGTATTCCAAGCTGTATACGAAAAGTACAAGGACATGGTGGTATTCCACTTTGACGCGCATACCGACCTGCGCGACAACTACGAAGGATACCAGTATTCCCACTCCACGCCAATCAAAAAGGTGTGCAACCTGATTGGCGGCAAAAACGTCTACTCGTTCGGGATTCGCAGCGGAATGAGAGAAGAGTTTGAGTGGGCAAAAGAAAACATGCACCTGTACAAGTACGATGTTCTGGAGCCTGTGAAGCAAGTGCTGCCGACGATCGGCAACCGTCCGATCTATCTGAGCATCGACATCGATGTTCTCGACCCTGCGCACGCACCTGGCACAGGTACAACAGAAGCAGGCGGCATCACTTCCCGCGAGCTGCTGGACACGATTCACTTCATGGCGCAAAATGGCGCTAATGTGATTGGCTGCGATCTGGTGGAAGTGGCTCCTGTGTACGACCACAGCGAGATGACGCAAATCGTGGCATCCAAAATCGTGCGCGAGTTGCTGCTCAGCTTTGTAAAATAATCGATACAACGACAAGCCTCCGGAACTCACAAAGTACCGGAGGCTTTTGTATGGCGTTGCTCGCACCTTTTCTTATCTGAACCTGAATGGATGCAGAAAATTTTCGAGCGTCGCGTAACGTAACGTGTAAGACACTCCCTGAGCAGGAGCAGGAGCAGGACATTCATTTGCACTTTAAAAACATTTTTATTTACTAAGTTTATAAAATTAGATAAAATTGGCATAGAGAATAAAAAGTTGCCGAAGCATTATCGAGGGAGTTGTTATCCATGAGAGAAGTTTTTGCGCATGCTGAGTTTCGCAAGCTGTTTTTCTCCAATCTTTTTTCCGGCTTCGGTCAAGGCATGACGATGATCGGGATTGCCTGGTATCTAGTGGAAACCACAGGTTCGGCCCAGCTGTTGGGTTCGACCATGTTCGTCTCGGCTGTGTTGATGTTTTTTATCGGGCCTTATATCGGGACGCTGATTGATCGTTATTCCCGCAAAAAAATGCTGCTCGTTGAAAACTTGATCGGTTTTGGCGTGTTGGGAGTTTTGGCTGTCTGGGGCTTTTTCGGAGAGTATCAGGAATGGATGCTGATCACGATTTACCTGGTTACGACCTTCATGTACCAGATTCATTATCCGGCCCAATCGGCCTTGGTTCAGGAGACGTTCAAACCGAAACATTACAACGACATCAACAGTTTGCTGGAAATCGAGGGACAGACGGCGTCCGTTCTCGCAGGTGCGTTTTCCGGGCTGTTGCTGGGCAAATTCGGACTTTCCACTGTCGTTTTGTTCAATGCTCTGACGTACCTGTTTGCATTTTGTCTGCTTTCCACGATGAAATATACGTTTACATTGGAAGGCGAGGCCAAGCTGAGCCAGGGCGTATCGTGGATCAGCCAGTTCGGGCAAAGCTGGAGCTACATCAAGGAGAAAAAGGGCTTTCTCGTCTTCGGTATATGTGCCTTGATGCCATTTATCGCTGTGATGGCGAGCAATTTGCTGAAGCCTGTTTACGTCAGCCAAACTTTGCAAGCAGATGTCTCGGTCTTCTCGTTCGGGGAGATGGCCTATGCTTTGGGAGCGGTAGCGGCAGGTATACTCGTCTCTGTGGTCGTACGCAAAATGGGGCAGCTGGCTGCGATGGTGGCAAACACGTTGCTGTTCGCTGTCATGATCGTCGTCATGGTGGCCTTGCCGTACGGCTGGGCTTTGATCGGAGCCTATATGTTTTACGGCTGGAGCAATGCCTCTGTTCGCCTCATCCGCCAATCTCTCTACATGACCGTGATCCCGAAACAGTTTATGGGGCGGGTAATGAGCTTTTTCAACTCGCTCGGCATGATGATGCGTTTGGTGCTGATCGGCGTGTTTACAGTCATGATTGACTACACAGGAGCAGGCATGGGCTACCTTGTCCTGGCGGGATTGCTTTTGCTCGCGGCGGTTGGTGTTGCCGCGACCATGCGCTTCCTTTTGGCGGACGCAAAGGACCAGGCAGCGGTTGCAACTCAAGAAGGATGATCGTAAAATGAATGGATGATTGTCCGACAAGCAAGCAGAAATCGTGGAGTGTGGAGAGCGTCATGGAAGAAGTACAACTGAAGCTGTCAGCCAGACATCGCGTCGACGGAGAATGGGATGAAACGACGCATGAGTACAAAGGAAAGCTTGTGCAAAAAGCATCTGCCTGGTATTTGACATATAAAGAACAGCTGGAAGGCGCGGGAGAAGTCAGTACAACCCTCAAACTGACGGACAGCGCTGTTACGCTGGTGCGCCAGGGTGGCGTTTCGACGAGACAGCACTTTGAAAAAGGGGCAAGCACGCATTCCACTTACCAGAGTCCGTACGGGCCGTTCGCCATGGAGACACATACGAGCAAGCTGCGTATCCGCTATGAGGAAGACGCCCCGGTACAGGTGGAAATTTTTTACCAAACGTGGATGAACGAGCAGTACGCTGGCGAGCACGAACTGAAAATGGAGTTAGGAAAATAAGCCGCTCTTTGCAAGGGCGGTTTTTTGCACGTACAATAGAAGGAACTCGCGGCAGGAGTTGGAAGGAGGGTTCAAGCATGTTCGTACTCGTGAATGGCCTTATTGCCGGTCTGGGTTTGGCAGCTTTTCTCGCGCTGGGAGACGGCTTGTTCGACACCAGTACGTTTCCTGTACTGATCGACGTCAGTTATGTCCCGGGCATGGAAAACTTGCCGTCAATCGCGGAGCTTTTGCTCCATCTTTTGATCAGTGTGATCATTGCTTTTTTTCTGATGTATTTTTACCCTCGTGAAGATCGCGGCAAAAGGACCCGTTATTTGCTGTACTGGATGCTTGGATTTGCAGTCGCCTTCTTACCGTTTAGTCTCTTGAGCAAAGTTCCGATAACGTGGACAGCATTTTGCATATGGATATGTGGACATTTGCTTTACACCGTCATGCTCTCGGTACAAGTAGCGCGAAATCGATAGGATGATGTTGATTTTGCCGAATTTTCGGCATAGTGATGGTTTTTTGGCAGCAAGGTTGAAAGGGGTGGAGGCCAGCATGCCGTTGTCTGATACGGTAGAAATGTTGCAGGCAATACTGGGGGCCATTGATGAAGGGATTCATGTGGTCGATGCGGAAGGAATCACGATTTTCTACAACCACGTCGCGGCAAGACTGGACGGGTTGACGCCAGAAGAGGTGCTGGGGAAGCCTTTATTGGAGGTGTTTCCTTCGCTCGATCGGCATTCGAGCACGCTGCTGCGTGTCATTGAGAACGGAGAAGCCATCTACGATCAGACACAGACGTACAAAAACTGGAAAGGAATGCGCGTAGAGACGATCAACACGACGCTCCCGGTCCGAGTAGGCAAAAGGCTGGTCGGAGCGGTTGAGGTCGCAAAAGATATCGGCAAGCTGAAAGAGCTGTCGGAGCGGTTGGTTGACTTGCAGGCGAAAATCAGCAAGCCAAAGCGCGCCAAACGGGGGGCGGATGAGGTTGCTTTCCACTTCGAAGACATTTTGACCAAGAGCGAGCAGATGAATCACTTGAAGGAGCGGGCGAAAAAGGCCGCGCGCACGACTTCACCCGTGCTGATTTACGGCGAGACGGGAACTGGCAAGGAGCTGTTTGTGCAATCGATTCACCACGCGTCACTGCGCAGCAGCAAGCCGTTTATCGCGCAAAACTGTGCGGCGCTGCCAGCGTCATTGCTGGAAAGCCTGCTGTTTGGCACGGTGAAAGGCAGCTTCACAGGGGCAGACGATCGGCCGGGACTGTTTGAGCTGGCGGATGGCGGAACGCTGTTTTTGGATGAACTGAACAGCATGCCGCTCGATTTGCAGGCAAAAATGCTGCGCGTGCTGCAGGATGGGCAAATCAGGCGGATCGGCGGCAGTCAGTCGGTCAAAGTGGATGTGCGGGTGATCGCTGCTGTCAACGAAGCTCCGCAACTGCTTGTCGAGCGAGGTTTGATGCGAACCGACCTGTATTACCGGATCAACGTCGTCTCCTTTTCCTTGCCGCCGTTGCGCGAGCGCAGAGAAGATGTCGACTTGCTGGTCGAGCATTTTTTGGCCAAGTTCAACCGGGTGTTCGGCATGAACGTGCGCGGCATCAGCCCGGAAGTGGCCCAGCTTTTCGCGCGTTACGACTGGCCGGGGAACGTCAGGGAACTGGAGCATGTGGTAGAGGCAGCGATGAACATGGTGGAGGATGACATGATCATGATGGAGCATTTGCCAGCGCATATGCTGGAGCGAGTGCAGCCGGATATGCTGCAAAGCCCTTCAACGCCTGAGCCAATCCCAATCTCGTTGCTTGCGGACAGGGAAGGCTGTACGCTGCCCGAGATTCTGCGGGAATTGGAAGAGCGGATCATCGGGGACGCGCTGAAACAGACGGATGGCAATGTACTGCGGGCAGCGAAGCTTTTGGGCATCCCAAGGCAAACGCTGCAATACAAGCTTTCGCAACGAATGATCCCGCCCTGTTGAATGCCGAAATTTCGGCAGCGCTTTCATTGGTTTAAAGGGAAAGAAACGCTTACAAAACGCTCTATTTCCTATTTTCTAAATTTTTTGATTTGATTGGCACGACCCTTGCATCTTTACTTGGTCGAGTGAAACGCATGATGGTTCACTACAGACGAGAGGAGATGTGACACAGATGACAGTAGCGACAAGACGTGACTGGCGTTCGATTGAACTTTGGAAGGATGTTCCGGAAGAAAAATGGAATGACTGGATGTGGCAGCTGACCCACACCATTAAAACGGTAGATGATTTGAAGCAAGTAATCAACCTGACGCCGGAAGAGGAAGAGGGCGTGCGTATTTCCACGCAAACCATTCCTTTGAATATTACGCCGTACTACGCTTCATTGATGGACGTCGATGATCCAAAAGATCCGGTGCGCATGCAATCCGTTCCGCTGTCTTCCGAAATGGTTCGCACAAAGTACGACATGGAAGACCCGTTGCATGAGGATACCGATTCTCCTGTTCCCGGTTTGACTCACCGTTATCCAGACCGTGTGCTCTTCCTTGTGACGAACCAGTGCTCCATGTATTGCCGCTATTGCACGCGTCGCCGCTTCTCCGGCCAGATCGGCATGGGCGTGCCGAAGAAACAGCTCGACGCCTGTATCGATTACATCCGCAGCAGACCGGAAGTGCGTGACGTGCTTCTCTCTGGCGGAGACGGCCTGTTGATCAACGACCGCGTTCTGGAATACATCATCAGCAGCTTGCGCGACATTCCGCACGTAGAAATCATCCGTATCGGAACCCGCGCGCCAGTCGTATTCCCGCAGCGCATTACGGAAAACCTGTGCAACATCCTGAAAAAGTATCATCCGGTATGGCTGAATACGCACTTCAACCATCCAAAAGAAATTACACCGGAAGCGAAGCAAGCTTGCGAAATGCTGGCAAATGCGGGCGTTCCGCTGGGCAACCAGGCTGTGATTCTCGCGGGAATCAACGACTGTGCCAACACGATGAAAAAGCTGGTGCAAGACCTGGTCAAAATTCGCGTCCGTCCGTACTACATCTATCAGTGCGACCTGTCTGAAGGAATCGGTCACTTCCGCGCTCCTGTCAGCAAAGGGATTGAAATCATTGAGCACCTGCGCGGCCATACCTCCGGCTATGCTGTCCCTACCTTTGTGGTGGACGCTCCGCACGGTGGCGGAAAAATCCCGGTCAGCCCGAACTACATTATTTCGCAAGCGTCCGATAAAGTGGTGCTGCGCAACTTCGAAGGCGTAATCACATCGTATCCGGAGCCTAAGACCTACCATGAGCATGACGAGGAAAATTGCGAATACTGCACAGCGGCAAAAGGCAAAGCTGTCGGTATCGCGGCCCTCATGCAGGATGAAGTCGACAACCTGGAGCCGACCGATCTGCCGCGCAACAAGCGCATCAAGGCCACCAAAGTCAAGTCGCTGGCAGACGTGCGTCTGGAGCAAAAAGCGAAAAAAGAACAGACGCCTGCAGAAGCAAAAGAAGCGTCCGGCAAATAAACGTGAAAAACAAAGTGTTAGCAGCTGCCTGATTGAACGGGCAGCTGTTTCTTTTTCGTGAGCATGAGGGTGAGAATATTGCCAATTTTATTTGCAGGATGGTTCATTTCCCGCTTCTGTGATAAGATCGGATTACAGTAATATGAGCGAACGTTCAGTCGGTATTATTGCATTGTTTGAAAAAATCAAACTTACAGACTGAATAGTCATTCATTTTTCTTTTTGATTCTGATAAGATAGAAAGTAAAGACAACTCGTGAAAGTGGGGGAGTAGAAACATGCTGGCACTTATCAATCTGATCGCTTTTTTCCTGGTGCTCGCTTACGGGCTGTATCTGGCCGGACATGTTGTGTACAGCAGATATTTGTTCATCAAGCTGGGCAAAAAGCCGGATGTGAAAAATGACTTTGGCGCACGCATCAACCTGATGCTGGACAACGTCATTTTCCACAAGAAGCTGTTGAAGGACAAGAAAAGCGGGATTATGCACGTCGTGATGTTCTACGGATTCATCACGCTGCAATTCGGCGCGATCGAGCTGGTGATCAAAGGGCTATCGACGGGCTTCGAGCTACCTTTTGGCAGCGCTCACAAATACTTTTCGCTCATGCAGGAAATCACCACTTTTCTGATTTTGGCTGCTGTCGGATACGCTTTTTACCGTCGCTATATCGAGAAGTTGAAACGGCTGAAGCGCGGCTTCAAGTCAGGGATTGTCCTGCTGCTGATCTCCTCTCTGATGGCGACTGTATTGCTCTCCCTGGCTTTTGAGCAAATTTGGCTCGGGCATGAAGCATCTGGCTTTGCTCCGATCTCCTCCGTCTTGGCAATGGCCTTTTCCGCCATCGGAGTAGGAAGTACGGGCGGAGCGGTTCTCTTTTATATTTTCTGGTGGGCGCATCTGATCATTTTGTTGGGCTTTGCCGTCTACGTGCCGCAGTCCAAACACGCTCACTTGCTGTTTGCTCCGGTTAACGTCTGGTTCAAAAAGCTCGATCCGCCAGGAAAGCTGTCGAGCATCAACTTCGAGGACGAGACACAGGAAGTATTCGGCGTGGGCAAGATCGAAGACTTCACGCAAACACAGCTGATCGACTTGTACGCCTGTGTAGAGTGCGGGCGCTGTACGAATATGTGCCCGGCAGCGGGAACTGGAAAAATGCTCTCGCCGATGGACTTGATTACGAAAATGCGCGACCATCTGACGGAAAAGGGAGCCGCTGTGACATCCCGTACGCCGTGGATGCCAAGCTTTGCTTTTTCGCAAACGACTGCCAACCAGATCGCTGTGCAAGCTTCGGAAGTGGCAGCCACAGCCGAGGGCGCGACGTCCATTTACGAGAAAAACCTGATTGGCGATGTCATTACCGAGCAGGAGCTGTGGGCTTGTACAACCTGTCGCAACTGTGAAGACCAATGTCCGGTGATGAACGAGCACGTGGATAAAATCATCGACATGCGCCGCTATCTCGTGATGACCGAGGGAAGCATGCCAGCCGAAGCGCAACGTGCCCTGAACAATATCGAGCGCCAGGGCAACCCTTGGGGAATCAACCGCAAGGACCGGATGAAATGGATTGAAGGTCTGAATGGTCAATACGAGGTGCCGACCGTCAAGCAGGTCGAGGAATTTGAATATTTGTTCTGGGTCGGCTCCATGGGCTCGTTTGATCTGCGCAGCCAAAAAATCTCGCATGCTTTTGTGAAGCTCATGCACGAAGCAGGCGTCAAGTTCGCCATCCTGGGGAATGAGGAAAAGAACTCGGGAGATACGGCGCGCCGCATCGGAAACGAATTTTTGTTCCAGCAGCTGGCACAGGAAAACATCGCGTTGTTCGAAGGCTACGAAGTGAAGAAGATCGTCACCTGCGACCCGCACGCGTACAACACGTTCAAAAACGAATATCCGGAGTTTGGATTGACCGCGGAAGTGTACCACCATTCCGAGTTGCTCGCCCAGTGGGTGAACGAAGGCCGCTTGAAACCGACGAAGGCAGTCAAGGAGCGGATTACGTATCACGATTCCTGCTATTTGGGTCGCTACAACGAGATTTACGACAAGCCGCGTGTCATCTTGGAAGCAATCCCTGGCGTCGAAGTGGTGGAAATGAAGCGCAGCGGCTGTGACAGCATGTGCTGTGGAGCAGGCGGCGGCCTGATGTGGATGGAGGAGCATGAAGGCTCGCGTGTCAACGTGGCGCGTACCGAGCAAGCATTGGAGGTCAACCCGACCGCGATTGCCAGCGCCTGCCCGTACTGCCTGACCATGATGAACGACGGAATCAAAACCAAGGAAAAAGAAGACGACGTCAAAACGCGCGATGTGGCGGAGATTTTGGCGGACGCGATCTGACAAGCGACGAAGACGAGAAGTGTTCTTTTGGGAGCTCCGAACAGCCTGATTAGGAAAAGAAGTCAGGCTGTTCTTTTTTCGTCGGGATAAGGGTAGCAAACACGGGCGTCAGAAGCTTTAACATAGCCCAACTTTTCTAATAATTCATTGACTAATCGGGTTGAAGACGGCAAAATGAAGATAGCAGAAAATGAACGAACGCTCGGTCATAAGAATGGAGGGCATGCGATGAAAACGGTGATAGTTGGGGCGGCACGTACCCCGTTTGGCAAGTTTGGCGGTTCCCTGAAAGCGTTGTCTGCGGTAGACCTCGGTGCAATCGTGATCAAGGAAGCTTTGGAGCGCTCTGGTATTTCCGGCGATCAAGTCGACGAAGTGATCATGGGCATGGTCATTCAGGCGGGAGCAGGACAGGTTCCTTCCCGGCAGGTAGCGCGCAAGGCCGGACTGCCATGGGACGTGGCGAGCGAGACGATCAACAAGGTGTGCGCCTCAGGGATGCGGGCTGTCACGATGGGCGACCAGATCATTCGCGCAGGCGACGGGGAGATTATCGTTGCTGGCGGCATGGAGAGCATGAGCAATGCGCCTTATGCGCTTCCGGCGGCGCGTGATGGCATGAGAATGGGAGATGCGACTGTGCGCGATCTCATGATGTACGATGGCCTCACTTGTCCGTTTAATCAAGTGCCGATGGCTGTTCACGGCAGCAACGTGGCTGAAGAGTACGGAATATCGCGTGAAGCGCAGGACGATTGGGCGCTGCGCAGCCAGCAGAGAACGGCGAGAGCGGTCGAGAACGGACTTTTTGACGAGGAGATCGTAGCCGTCTCCATTCCTCAGAAAAAAGGGGAGCCGCTGCAAGTGACAAAAGACGAAGGACCACGCCCGGATACGACCAGGGAAGGTCTGGCGAAACTGCCGCCAGTCTACAAAAAGGACGGAACGATTACGGCAGGCAACGCGCCTGGCATTAATGACGGAGCAGCAGCGATGGTGCTGATGTCCGATGCCAAGGCCGAGGAGCTGGGCATCAAGCCGCTCGCTACGATTCTCGGACATGCGCACGTAGGAGCAGAAGCGCCTTACATTGCAACGACACCAGGGCTGGCCATCAACAAGCTGCTCGAAAAAACAGGGGTTTCGCTGGACGAAATCGCTTTGTTTGAAGTGAACGAAGCGTTTGCAGCCGTGACCTTGACCAGCGGCAAAATCGTCGGTTGGGACGACGAGAAAGTAAATGTAAACGGGGGAGCGATCGCGCTCGGTCACCCGATTGGAGCGAGTGGAGCGCGAATTATCATGCACCTCGCATACGAGTTGAAAAGACGCGGTGGCGGACTAGGGATTGCGGCGATTTGCAGCGGTGCCGCACAGGGAGACGCTATCCTGATTAAAGTGGAGTAGGGGGCCTTTTACATGAACGTACAAACGATAATGGTCATCGGAGCAGGACAGATGGGCAGCGGCATTGCCCAGGTAGCAGCACAGGCAGGCTTTCGCGTTTATTTGAACGACGTGCAGCAGCCGTTTGTGGAGCGCGGTCTGGCGACGATCACGAAAAACTTGTCGCGCAACGTGGAAAAAGGCAAGCTGAGCGAAGACGACAAACAGGCGATCTTATCCCGGCTCGTCCTGTCGACCGATTTGGCAGACGCGGCGAATGCTGATTTTGTTATAGAAGCTGTCACCGAAAATATGGCGGTGAAAACAGCGATCTTTTCCAAACTGGATGAGGTATGTCCGCCGCATGCGATTTTGGCGAGCAACACGTCCTCTCTTCCCATCACCGAAATTGCCGCAGTGACGAAGCGGCCGGAAAAAGTGATCGGGATGCATTTCATGAATCCTGTACCTGTGATGAAGCTGGTCGAAATTATTCGCGGTTTGCAAACAGCAGACGAGGTATACCAGCTGACCGAAGATTTGTCGAAGCAAATGGGCAAGGTGCCAGTAAGCGTAAATGATTTCCCGGGCTTCGTGTCCAATCGGGTGCTGATGCCGATGCTCAACGAAGCGATCTATTGCGTGTATGAGGGCGTGGCAACGCCAGAAGCGATCGACGAAGTGATGAAGCTGGGCATGAACCATCCGATGGGTCCGCTCCAGTTGGCTGACTTTATCGGTCTTGATACGTGCCTCTACATCATGGAGGTGCTGCACGAAGGCTTCGGCGATTCCAAATATCGTCCTTGCCCGCTGCTTCGCAAATACGTAAAAGCGGGATGGCTAGGCAAAAAATCCGGTCGAGGATTCTACGTGTACAACTAACTGAAGGATTCGGCAGAAAGGTAGGACGGACATGGATTTTCGATTGAACGATGAGCAAGAGATGATGCGCCGCATGGTACGCGACTTTGCGCAAAAAGAAATTGCGCCGTTTGTTCCGGTTATGGAGGAAAAGGATGAGTTTCCCCGCCAGATTCTCAAAAAGATGGGCGAGATGGGGCTGATGGGAATACCGATCGCTGAAGAATGGGGAGGCGCCGGAGCCGATTTTGTCTCCTACATTTTGGCGATTCACGAGATTTCCAAAGTGAGCGCGACAGTGGGAGTCATTTTGTCCGTGCACACCTCTGTAGGAACGAATCCGATTCTTTACTTCGGAACGGAGGAGCAGAAGCGCAAGTACGTGGCAAAGCTGGCTCGTGGCGAATATCTCGGCGCTTTTGCCCTGACCGAGCCGCATGCCGGGTCCGATGCCAGCAGCATCAGAACGACAGCGGTGCGAAGCGGGGATGAATACATCCTGAACGGCAACAAAGTGTTCATTACAAACGGCGGCGAAGCGGATACGTACATCACTTTTGCGGTCACGGATGCCAGCAAGGGAAGCAAAGGAATTTCCGCTTTCATCGTGGAGAAAGATACGCCGGGCTTTATCGTCGGCAAAAAGGAAAAGAAAATGGGGCTGCACGGCTCCTACACGACTGAGCTGGTGTTTGACAACGCTCGCGTACCTGCTGCCAACCTGTTGGGGCAAGAGGGAGACGGCTTCTGCATAGCGATGGCGAACCTGGACACGGGCAGAATCGGAATCGCTGCGCAAGCGTTGGGGATCGCCGAGGCTGCTGTCCATTACGCGACAGAGTACGCAAAAGAACGCAAGCAATTCGGACAACCGATCGCCAAGCAACAAGCTATCGGGTTCAAGCTCGCGGACATGGCGACAAAAGCGGAAGCAGCGAGACTGTTGGTGTATCGCGCAGCATCACTGCGCAGCCAGGGAATCGCCTGCGGCATGGAAGCGTCGATGGCAAAACGGTTCGCTACGGATACGGCGATGGAGCTGGCGACAGAAGCGGTACAAGTGTTTGGCGGGTACGGCTACACCAGAGAATATCCGGTTGAGCGTCTGTTCCGGGATGCCAAAGTTACGCAGATTTATGAGGGTACCAATGAAATTCAACGAATCGTAATCGCCAAGCATTTGCTTGCTGACTAAATAAAAGCCTTTTGTGCCGCCCGGTTACTGGGCTGACTAAAACAGGCGAAAACACATGGGGGAGTGAAAAAAATGAATTTCCAGCTCACGGAAGAACATGACATGATGCGTAAAATGATCCGCGATTTCGCAGAAAACCAGGTGGCTCCGACAGCAGCCGAGCGCGATGAGGAAGAGCGCTTCGACAGATCCATTTTTGAACAGATGGCAGAGCTTGGCTTGACGGGCATCCCTTGGCCGGAAGAATACGGAGGCGCTGGCGCGGACTACTTGAGCTACGTCATAGCAGTCGAAGAACTCTCCCGTGTGGATTCGTCGATCGGCGTGACTTTGTCCGCACAAGTATCGCTGGCAAGCTGGCCGATTTACAAGTTTGGCACAGAAGAGCAGAAACAAAAGTTTTTGCGTCCATTGGCAGAAGGCAAAAAAATGGGAGCTTACTGTTTGACTGAGCCAGGCTCAGGCTCCGACTCCGCAGGAATGCGTACAACTGCTGTGCGCGATGGCGACCACTACATTTTGAACGGCAGCAAAATTTTCATCACCAATGCGGGTGAAGCAGAGATTTACATCGTTTTTGCCGTAACCAGCCCTGAGCTGAAACACAAGGGAGTTACCGCCTTCATCGTGGAAAAAGGCATGGCCGGCTTCACGATGGGCAAAAAGGAGAAAAAGCTGGGCATTCGTTCCTCGCCAACTTTGGCTGTGAATTTTGAAGATGTACGAGTTCCTGTAGAGAATAGACTCGGCGAGGAAGGCCAAGGCTTCAAAATCGCCATGATGACGCTGGACGGCGGACGAAACGGAATCGCTGCCCAAGCGGTTGGCATCGCGCAGGGAGCTTTCGAGCACGCGCTTGCTTATGCCAAAGAACGCAACCAGTTCGGGAAGCCGATCGCGTCCTTGCAAGCCATCCAGTTCAAGCTGGCTGACATGGCAACCAAAATCGAAGCCGCTCGCTTGCTCACGTATCAGGCTGCATGGCTGGAAGACCAGGGCCTGCCTTACGGAAAAGCATCTGCCATGTCCAAAGTATTCGCGGGCGATATCGCGATGGAGGTTACGACCGAAGCGGTGCAAGTATTTGGCGGGTACGGCTACACCCGTGAGTACCCTGTCGAGCGCTTCATGAGGGATGCGAAAATCACGCAAATTTATGAGGGCACCAATGAAATCCAGCGCGTGGTAATCAGCAACTACCTGCTAAAAGAATAGAGAAATCATTACCGACAACCACGATTGTTCCAACTAGCTGAACGCAAAAAGATTTTTTGATAAGGCCTGTGGAAAAGAAAGGTTTGGCTTTGCGCTCTTACTCGCGTATAATTGTTTGCGAAAAGATCGTCAATGAGCGTTTGCGCCTTTCTTTTCCTGAAAGTGTCTGACTAAACGCTCAGTCGGTTGGAAGGGTGGATTTGTTGTGTCCGAAAGAAGAAAAACCATACCGTCCTTGGTAAAGGACCCGAAGTTGATTGAAAAACGCCGGGAGCAGATTATTGAAGCTGCCGTTCATCTCTTCATTAATAAAGGTTTTCACAAAACGACGACGAGGGAGATCGCCCGGGCTTCCGGGTTCAGTATCGGCACCTTGTACGAGTACATCGAATCGAAGGAAGACGTGCTTTATCTCGTTTGCGATGCGATTCATGCCGAGATGGAGACGCGTTTGCGCGAAGCGATCAATTTTAACGGCACAGGCTTGAAAATTTTGAAGCTCGCACTCAAAAGCTTGATCCGCGTGATGGATCAGATGAGCGACCGCGTCCTGCTCATTTATCAGGAGTCGAAGTCGCTGCCGAAAGAAACGCTTCGTTACGTTCTCGGACGTGAAGAAGAGATTGCCCAAATTTTTGTGGAGATCCTGCAAAAAGGGATTGCCGACGGTTCGCTGCGCATTGATGAGAAGCATGTCAAGCTGATGGCTGACAATATCATGGTGCTGGGCGAAATGTGGGTGTTCCGTCGCTGGGCTCTGCACAAGCACTATACGTTGGAGGAGTTCACCGAAAAGCAGATTACGCTGTTGCTTCGTGAAATCAGTGTCTCCGACTAAGTCATTTACTTGAATCTCGGGGAGAGTGGAACGATGGAAACCGAAGTGTATCGTCCGCAAAACAAGGTGCGTTTTGTGACCGCTGCCAGCTTGTATGACGGTCACGACGCCTCGATCAATATCATGCGCCGTATTTTGCAGTCATCGGGAGTGGAAGTGATCCATCTTGGTCACAATCGCTCGGTCGATGACATCGTGACTGCTGCCATCCAGGAGGATGTGCAGGGCATTGCCATCAGCTCTTATCAGGGCGGCCATGTGGAATATTTCAAATACGTGATTGATCTTTTGCGCGAGCGGGGAGCGGAGCATATCCGTGTCTTCGGGGGCGGCGGTGGAGTAATCGTTCCACGCGAGATTCGCGAGCTGGAGGAATACGGCGTCTGTAAAATTTACTCGCCGGATGACGGCAGGCGTTTGGGCTTGCAAGGCATGATCAACGACATGATCAGAAACAGCGATTTTCCGACCGTCAAACAGTTGGAAGACGAAGTAAAGGGCTTGCGCGAGCAGAATCACAAGGCTGTCGCCCGACTGATCTCTGTCGCGGAGTATGCGGTGGATCAGCCAGAGTGGAAGGAACCGCTGCAAGCAAGCGTGCTGGAAGCCCCAGAGTCGATTCCGGTGCTCGGGATCACAGGTACAGGTGGAGCCGGGAAAAGCTCGCTGACCGATGAGCTTGTTCGCCGCTTTATCCGTACGTATCCGGAAAAAACAGTCGCGATTCTGTCTGTCGATCCATCCAAGCAAAAATCGGGTGGAGCGTTGTTGGGCGACCGGATACGGATGAATGCCAACAACACGCCACGCGTCTACATGCGCAGTTTGGCGACGCGAAAGTCAGGCATGGAGCTGTCGGCGGCGTTGAAAGACGCCATTCAAGTAACGCGTGCCGCACAATTTGACTTGATCATCGTGGAGACGAGCGGGATCGGTCAGGGCGATGCGCAGGTGACGGAAGTGTGCGATGTTTCCATGTACGTCATGACCAGTGAATTTGGTGCGCCATCGCAGTTGGAAAAGATCGACATGCTCGATTTTGCGGACGTGATCGCGATCAACAAGTTCGAACGCAAAGGCTCGGAAGATGCTTTGCGGGAAGTGCGGAAGCAGTATCGTCGCAATCATCAGCTATTCGATTTGCCTGACGAGCAAGTCCCGGTTTACGGTACGATTGCCAGCCAGTTCAACGATCCGGGCACAAATGTGCTGTTTGCTGCTCTGATGCATAAAATTGTGCAAAAGACGAATGTGGACTGGTCTGTTGAGAATTTGGATACTACTCCTGTAAAAATTCACAAAACTTCGTTGATTCCGACAGAAAGAATCAACTATTTGCAAGAGATTGCGAATACGGTCCGCCAATACCAGGCGTACACCGATGAGCAGTCCGCTATCGCCCGCAAGCTGTATCAGCTGCACGGCGCCAAGGAAACGCTGCTTGCAGCCAAGGACGAAGCAGCAACCGAATTGATCGCGGTACTCGACAAGCAAATCAAGCTGTTCGAGGAAAAGCTGCATCCCGAATGCCGCAAAGTGCTCGACAACTGGCCCAAGCTCAAGGAAGCGTACAGACAGGACCAGTTTGTCACTCGCATTCGCGACAAGGAAATCGTCACGAAGCTGTTCAGCGAATCGCTGTCAGGTACGCGCATTTCGAAAGTAGCCGTGCCGGACTTCCATGACTGGGGCGAGATTTTGAAATGGTCGCTGAAGGAAAACGTACCAGGCGAGTTCCCTTATACAGCTGGGGTATTTCCGTTCAAACGCGAGGGAGAAGATCCAAAGCGGCAATTTGCGGGCGAAGGCACGCCTGAGCGCACGAACCGCCGTTTTCACTTCTTGTCCCAAAACGACGAAGCGAAGCGGCTGAGTACGGCTTTTGACTCGGTGACCTTGTATGGGGAAGACCCGGATTATCGCCCTGATATTTACGGGAAAATCGGAACGAGCGGCGTGAGCATCTGCACGCTCGACGACATGAAAAAGCTGTATGCCGGCTTCGACTTGTGTGCGCCGAGCACATCGGTTTCGATGACGATCAACGGTCCTGCTCCGATGATTTTGGCGATGTTCATGAATACGGCCATCGAGCAGCAGATCGAGAAGTTTGTCCAAAAGGAAGGGCGCCAGCCTACCGAGGAAGAAGCCAAACAAATCAAGGCGTATACGCTGTCGACGGTTCGCGGCACGGTCCAAGCGGATATTTTGAAAGAAGATCAGGGACAAAACACATGTATCTTCTCGACTGAATTTGCGCTGCGAATGATGGGCGACATCCAGCAGTATTTCATCGATCAAAAGGTGCGCAACTACTACTCCGTGTCGATTTCCGGCTACCATATCGCGGAGGCGGGGGCGAATCCGATTACCCAGCTGGCGTTTACGCTGGCGAACGGGTTTACGTATGTGGAGTATTACTTGAGCAGAGGCATGCACATTGATGACTTTGCGCCGAATCTGTCGTTCTTCTTTTCCAATGGACTGGACCCCGAGTATACGGTCATCGGCCGGGTCGCTCGCCGCATCTGGGCAACCGTGATGAAAAACCGCTACGGCGGGAATGAACGCAGCCAAAAGCTGAAATATCACATTCAAACATCCGGACGCTCCTTGCACGCGCAGGAGATGGATTTCAACGATATCAGAACGACGCTGCAAGCGCTGATTGCGATTTACGACAACTGCAATTCGCTGCATACCAATGCCTACGACGAGGCGATTACGACCCCGACAGAGAACTCTGTACGCCGGGCTATGGCGATCCAGATGATCATCAACAAGGAAATGGGCCTCGCGAAAAATGAAAACCCGTTGCAAGGCGCGTTTATTATTGAGGAGCTGACGGATCTGGTCGAAGAGTCCGTGATGCAGGAATTTGAACGGATCAGTTCTCGCGGCGGCGTGCTGGGAGCGATGGAGACGCAGTACCAGCGCGGCAAAATCCAGGATGAATCGATGTATTACGAGATGAAAAAGCACACAGGCGAGCTGCCGATTATTGGCGTGAATACTTTCATCAATCCGAACGCTTCCGAGGACGACTACGAGATCGAACTGGCGCGGGCGACCGAGGAAGAAAAAGAACAGCAAATCATCAACCTGAGAGCGTTCCAGGAGCGCCATCGCGATGTAGCTCCACAGGCGTTGCGCCGTTTGCAGGAAGTAGCGATGGCGGGCGAAAACATCTTCGCCGAACTGATGGAAACGGTGAAGGTCGCTTCGCTCGGACAGATCAGCGCCGCTTTGTATGAAGTCGGCGGTCAGTATCGGAGAAACATGTAGCGGCAAGTTTGGAGCGCAAAAACGAAACAAGGGCCACCTTTGTACAGAGGCGGTCCTTGTTTTGGTTGTTTAAGGGGGGGATTCCATGTAATCGAGAATGTATTTTTGAAGGGTAGAGGTAATTTCGCCATTTCTGGTGATCATCTTTGTTTCCATCTCTTTATCGGATAGTTTGGCATGTTGGGGTAAGGTAGGTAATACTCGAAACGTTGTCACCTGAATAAATAGACCATTGGCTGTAAAGCTGTTGCTGTAAACAGAAGGGAAAGTCATTTCAGACCCCAGCCTTTTGCCGGTTGTGCTGTCGATCCTGTTTACGCTGGCATAATGCTTCTCCGATACCCACGGATGGTAATAAAAGCCGACTTTTGTCAGGATATCCCCATCTTCTATAAATATTTCTTTTGTTAAGGCTTTCGATAAGTCGTCATCAATCGCGTCTACCTTGTTTTTCGACCATTTCATTTCTGGATTTCCCGGATAAATGGTGTAGTGTTGAGCAGTAGGCTTGATTGTTTTATACGTTTGGGACAAATGATCCATGGCACCGTTAACTCTGCTGACAAACTGTTCATATGACAACTGCTTTTCTGGTTCTTTTCCGAGCGTGAGAATACCAATCTGCCACAGTAACAGTAGTCCGGCAACTGCCAGAACACATTTGATAACAATGCTGTTCATTTTCATACAACGATTCCTTTCAGAGAAAGTAAATGATTCTGCAATAACGAAGTTCTTTGCTGACATGCAAAACAAGAGTAGAAGCTGAACTTCTACTCTTGTTTTTTATTTTTCAATCATACGTTACTTTTCCGAAATGAATCTTACCAGTGTCGTATTCACTGTAAGGCAATCTTGCATTTACTGTTCTAGTTTTAAATCCGGAATTACCGGAAACGTCTTGCCACTTGTATTTTACAGCCCCGCCTGTTCGAACACCGTGGGCATAAATTTTAATAGAGCCAGTTCTGCCAGTATACAAATTGTATTTTTTGCTAGCGCCGATCCCCTCAGATGTAGAGGAAGCTCTGGCTACGCTTCCATTAACGCTTGCTTCCACCTCAACCGCTATAACGTTAAACTCTGCTTTAGCAGAAAGTCCTCCTGAAATTGTCCATTGCACCGTTGACGATTCATTATAGGAAACCGTTAATTCTGTTGTAGAACCAGCTTCATCTCGGGTGTCAAAGGAAAATTCAGCAATTTCAAATGCGTCCCTCTTGTTTTCAGTATAGCTAGGGACGTAACTCACTGGCCATTCTTTATACATCGAGTCTGATCTAGGAGCAATGTTTTTGGAAGATTTGCCAAAATTACTTTGCCATTCGTTATTTGTTTGCTCTTGAGCAATTTTTTGAATCTCGGAATCAGAATAGTATCTTACATTCCCTTCAGCGAAGCTGACAGAGGAGAAGGCGGTTAGTGATAGAACGGTAGTCAAAAGTGTGACAAATGTTTTCTTTCTAAACATTATATACCCTCCCATATTTTGGAATCTATTTAACCATAAACCATTTTTTGTAAAATAACAATATGATTATCGAAAATACAAGGAAAATATTTACAATTAATGTCGGCGTGTTTTCTAATATCGTAATTGACGACGATGGAAAGGGGGTGTGGATGTTCCTGAGGGAACTAATCATAAGGGTCGTCTCTTGATATCGGCGGTGACGAAGCGTCTATAAATGTGCAAAACGAACCTCTAGAATCTTTTCCAAGGTTCGTTTTGGTTTAGCGATATAGTTGAGCTTAATGCATGGAATGCTTCATTGTTTTAGCGAATCTTGAGGGGACTGTTATAAAATTATCGCAACAGCTCTACCCCTCACTAGAATGCCGCCGAAAAACTTCTTGGTTATACTCAACCGATCTCCCGCGGGGAATACTCAAACTCACCCAATGCTCGTTTTGCAACTGTTTCCCGAGGTAAACGATTTGTCCGACGTGGTAGGAGTAGTGAGAGAGCTGACGCTGGATGGCTTTCATGACGGAGTGAGGCTCGTTTCGGATCGTGACTGTTTTCATCAGGTCGTCATGCGAAAGCGCGGCCAGAGCGGCAAACAGAACTTGCCAGCCTGTCTCCCAACAGGCGATCAGGTCCTCTTTCGTAGCGAAGCCGCCTTCAAATTCCTGGTCGCGATTGCGGCCGGGTTTTTCGCCATCGCTTCCGAACAGATCGGTCCATCTGGCTACCATGTTGCCTGACAGATGTTTGACGATGATTGCAATGCTGTTGGACTCGCTGGAAGGTGCTTGCTGAAGCTGCTCCAGGGAGAGCTGTTCGATCGTCTTTTCCCCGAGTTTTTTCACATCGAAAAACTTGTCTGTCGTACATGAAAGAAACTCCTGTGCCCATTCCATTCGCTTCACTCCTTTCTTTATCTATTTGATCTTACATGAAAATGGTTACACCTTGTTTGAAAGCCTTGCATTTTCGGCTAAAATAAGGAATACTGTATGTTAGCCTTCGTATGTTGAACGACATGCGAAAAAGGAAATGGACTTCATTTATGTATTGCCTATGCAAAGCCTGCGTCCACCAGAAAAGGGCGAGGTCGGTATTGAACCCAATAGTTTTCTAATGGAAAGGACGTGCCCTGGGTGAGTCAATTGTTTGCTCATATTGATCCCGAGAAACTGAGCGAGATGGCGTTGGTTGATATTGCGTATGAAATTTTGCGTGAAACCAACCGCACTTACAACTTCCGCGAGCTGATGGATGAACTGGTTACCGTTCGTAACATGACAAACGAACAACTCATGGCAATCATCGCGCAAGTATACACAGAAATTAACATTGACGGCCGTTTTGTATGCCTTGGCGACAACGTGTGGGGATTGAAGCGCTGGTACCCGACTGACACAGTTGAAGAGACGCAAGAAGGCGGCGGAACCAAAAAGAAAAAAATTATCCTCGAGGACGACTTCGACGATTACGACACCGAAGACGAAGTGGTTGAGGATTACGAAGACGACGATGTTGTCATTTTCGAAGACGAAGAAGAATTTGTTGATGAGGATGCAGAGATCGAGGATGAAGAGATCGATGCTGAAATCGACGAAGAGGAGCTCGAAGAAGAGGAAGACGAGCTGTTCGACGAGGAGCTTGAAGAAGAGGAAGCTGACGAAGAGTTGGAAGATGAAGAGGATAAGTGATAAGTCCTTGACTTCCGCTTGAGGGACAGATAAAATACTCCTTGGGCTTCACATGAAGAAGGATTAAATAAGGGAAACTATAAAACAAAAGTGCCCCTACCCCATTGCATGAAGGGATAGGACTCGCTTTTGTTTTTCTTTTTTTGGGAGCCGTCTTCATACGTTTTTTACTACTACTAAAGGGTTAGGGAAAGAGGGGACGTTAACGATGACGAAGTATATTTTTGTGACAGGCGGGGTCGTATCCTCGTTGGGAAAAGGAATTACAGCGGCTTCTCTGGGCCGACTCCTGAAAAATAGGGGCTTGAAGGTAACGATCCAGAAGTGCGATCCGTACATCAACGTTGACCCAGGGACAATGAGCCCGTATCAACATGGTGAAGTGTTCGTAACGGATGATGGAGCGGAAACCGACCTGGACCTGGGACACTATGAGCGCTTTATCGACATCAACCTGAGCGCGAACTCCAACGTAACGACTGGAAAAATCTACTCAACCGTCATCGCCAAAGAACGTCGTGGAGACTATCTGGGTGGAACAGTTCAAGTGATTCCGCACATCACCAACGAGATCAAAGACCGCATTTTCCGCGCTGGCCGTGAAACAGGAGCCGATGTGGTCATTACCGAGATCGGTGGAACTGTAGGGGATATCGAGAGCTTGCCGTTCCTGGAAGCGATTCGTCAAATCAAGAGCGACATTGGCCGTGAAAACGTCATGTACATTCACGTGACTCTTGTTCCTTACATCAAGGCCGCTGGCGAAATGAAAACAAAGCCAACCCAACACAGCGTGAAGGAATTGCGCAGCCTGGGCATCCAGCCAACCGTTATCGTAACTCGTACCGAACAGCCTATGACACAAGAAATGAAGGACAAGCTGGCGCTGTTCTGTGACATCGACAAAAATGCGGTTGTGGAGTGCGTAGACGCCGAGACACTGTACGATGTTCCGCTGCAACTGCAAGCCCAAGGTCTGGATGACTACGTGTGCCGCCATCTCGGTCTGGCTTGCCAGGAAGCAGACATGACGGAGTGGAAATCGCTGGTTGGCAAAATCAAAAACTTGTCCAAGACCACCACTATTGCGATCGTCGGGAAATACGTAGAGCTGCACGACGCTTATTTGTCTGTAGCAGAAGCGCTGTACCACGGCGGTTATGCGAATGATTCCAAAGTGGAAATCAAATGGGTGCACGCAGAAGAAGTTACGCCTGAAAACGTAGCCGAGATGCTGGGCGATGTGAACGGCGTGCTGGTGCCAGGCGGCTTCGGCGATCGCGGCATCGAAGGAAAAATCATCGCTACCCGTTACGCTCGCGAAAACAAGGTGCCGTTCCTCGGAATTTGCCTCGGTATGCAAATCGCGGTTATCGAGTTTGCCCGTCACGTGGCAGGCATGGATGGTGCCAACAGCTCCGAGATCAACCCGGAAACAGCTTATCCAGTTATCGACCTTTTGCCAGAACAAAAGGAAATCGAGGACAAAGGCGGAACCATGCGTCTTGGCATCGGACCTTCCAAAGTGGAAGAAGGCACGCTGACTGAAGCTGCTTACGGCAGCACACTGGTGTATGAGCGCCACCGTCACCGTTATGAAGTCAACAACGAATATCGCGAGCAACTGGCTCAATTGGGCCTGCGCTTTGCAGGTACGTCGCCGGATGGCCGCCTGGTGGAAATCGTGGAAGTTCCAGACCATCCTTGGTATGTGGCTACCCAGTTCCATCCGGAGTTCACTTCCCGTCCGAACCGTCCGCAGCCATTGTTCCGCGACTTCGTCAAAGCTTCCCTGAACCTGAATCGATAAATGTTTGCATAAAAAAGACGCCCCGGCGAAATCAATCGTCGGCGCGTCTTTTCTGTTTTCAATGAAAGAGCGGCGATAGCCAGGCTACCCAATAAGCGGCGGGAACAAGCAGAAGCTGCGCCAGAACGGTTCCGAAAAAGCGGGAAATCATCAGCCACAAATACATGTCGCGAATGGACTCCTGCGTCGCTTTTCCCTGCATAGCCTTCTCGGTCAAAAGGGCAACCTGCGGGTCGACCAGAATGGTCATGAAGATCGTCGCAAAGCCGTTGATCATGCCGGAAGACATCAGTACGGTTGCTTTGTAGTCAGGCGTCAAAAGGGTTGCATACAGCACGGAGAGCACGCTGCTGGTATAGATGGCTGTCCCCAGGCAGTTGAGCAGCAAAAGGCGTTTGGGGATGCCTTTGATGCGAAAGCGGGAGATGCCTTGCCAACTCGGGATTCGCACGTGGTGCCGGACGCGGCGGATGCTGTCTACCGTGACGGCTGTGCGCAGCATTTGCGGGATCGAGCCGGCCAATTCCAGATGGGAAATCACCCGCTTGGAAATTTGGACAAACGTAGGAAACAGCACGATGGCTGCCAGCGTCCCTACCGAGGAGGCGACGATAATCAAATGCAGCTGCCAGCTCGGATCGGTGTGCAGCATGGCAGCCTGATCCATCAATCCGCCAGTGAACGGACCTTGGATCAGGTTGGAGGTGCGGGAGAGAAGCAGCGTAATGCCGACAAGCGACAGGGCGACCGCGATTCTCCCTGTTTGTACGCCTGCGAAGCGAATGGCGTAGGAAAGTGTCTCTGTCGTATGGATAACAAACGTTAACAGGCAAATCAACCAGAGCGCATCCATCTTGTTTTTCGGCTCCTTGCGTAGTGCAAAAATGGTATTCCTAATTATACTCGAAATGGACACTGCGGGAAATTTTCAATAGACGAAGCGCAAAACGGGCAGGAGTTTCCTGATTTTAGGCGAAACCATAATTAATTAAGGAAATGGATTCGTCAGGGGGGAGTAACCGTGTTCGACAAACATGATAAAAAGGTACTGGTTGTCGATGACCAGTATGGGATTCGCATTTTGTTGTACGAGGTACTGGGCAAAGAGGGATACAAAACATTCCAGGCTGCAAACGGGAAGATGGCCCTGGAGATTGTGGAAAAAGAATCGCCTGATCTGGTCATTCTCGACATGAAGATTCCAGGCATGGACGGGATTGAGATTTTGAAGCATATCAAGAAGATCAATCAGGAAATCAAGGTAATCATGATGACCGCTTATGGCGAACTGGACATGATCAAGGAAGCGACGCAACTGGGAGCGCTTACCCATTTCACCAAACCGTTTGATATCGACGAATTGCGAATGGCTGTTCAGCAGCAGCTTGCCTGCTAGTGCTTTGGACAAGTCTTCGTGGGGACAAGCGTACCTGTTAACATACGCCTGTCTGTGATATAATAAGCCACGTGATTGAAGTTAGCAGAGGAGGATTTCCCAAATGCCACTGGTACCTATGACCGCTTTTACCGAAGACGTCAAATTGCATAAATACGCCGTCGGACAATTTAACCTGAACAATCTCGAGTTTACTCAAGCGATTACGGAAGCTGCGATGGAAGAAAAATCGCCTGTGATTTTTGGTGTTTCCGAGGGAGCGCTTAAATACATGGGTCTTGATTACACGGTAGCCATTGCAAAAGTGGCGGCAGAACGCGCAGGAGTACCTGTTGCGCTGCACCTGGATCACGGCAGCAACTTTGACATTGTCATGAAGTGCATTCGCGCAGGATTTTCTTCGGTTATGTTCGATGGTTCCCACCATTCGTTTGAAGATAACCTTCGCTTGACCAAACAGGTTGTTGAGGCTGCTCACGCTGTAGGCGTTTCTGTAGAAGGTGAACTCGGTACCATCGGCGGGGTAGAGGACGACCTGTCTGTTGACGAGGAAGACGCTACTCTGGCGAATCCGGAAGAAGCGATCCGCTTCTGGGAAGAAACAAAAGTAGACTACGTAGCCATTGCAGTGGGAACAGCTCACGGCATGTACAAAGGCGTGCCAAAAATTCGCTACGACATTATCGAAAAAGTAGCAAGCAACATCGGAGCGCCAATCGTGCTGCACGGTGGTTCCGGCGTACCAGACGATGCGATTGTGGAATCGATCAGACTGGGCGTAGGAAAAATCAACGTAAATACAGAAAGCCAAGTCGCATGCACCGAAACGGTTCGCAAAGCGTTGGCTGCGAAACCTAACGAAATCGATCCGCGCAAATACCTGGGTCCTGCTCGCGATGCGATCAAGGAAGTCGTAAAAGGAAAAATGCGCCTGTTCGGAAGTAGCAACCGCGCGTAACTAGGAGGATAATCATGCGTTTTTTGATTGATACGGCAAATGTAGATGAAATTCGCGAGATTCACGAATGGGGCGTTTTGGCTGGAGTAACGACGAACCCTTCTCTTGTTGCAAAAGAAGGCCGTGACTTTGTCGAAACCCTCAAAGAGATCATCGATATCGTAGATGGACCGATCAGTGCGGAAGTCATCAGCACCGATGCCAAAGGGATGATTGAAGAAGGCGAAAAGCTGGCTTCTCTCTCCAAAAACATCGTGATCAAGCTGCCGATGACGGCTGAAGGTCTGAAGGCAACCAAGTATTTTGCCAAGCGCAAGATCAGAACGAACGTAACGCTGGTGTTTTCCGCTAACCAAGCGCTGCTTGCTGCTCGCGCTGGTGCAAGCTTCGTGTCTCCGTTCCTGGGACGTCTGGACGATATCGGTCAAGACGGCATGCAGCTGATCGAAGACATCGCAGAGATTTTCTCTGTGCATGGCATCGATACGGAAATCATCGCAGCATCTGTTCGTCACCCTGTTCATGTGACAGAAGCCGCTCGCCGTGGTTCGCACTTCGCTACCATTCCGGCAAAAGTATTCAAGCAACTGATTGCTCACCCATTGACAGACAGCGGTTTGGAGAAGTTCCTCGCTGACTGGGCAAGCATGCAAAAATAAGGACACGTACCGAAAGTTCAAGCACCTTTCTCATTGGGGAAGGTGCTTCTTTCCCGATTACACCTGAGGAGAGCGATGCATGGATAAGCTGATCATCAATGGTGGAAAACCGCTAGCGGGAACGGTGACCATCAGCGGAGCAAAAAACAGCGCAGTCGCACTGATTCCTGCCGCATTGTTGGCGGATGGACCTGTTGTTATTGAAAATCTGCCCCGTATTCAGGATGTAGATATCTATCACGAGCTCCTGCGGGAAATGGGAGCTGACGTGCTGTTCGAAGAAGACTGGATGGAAATCGACGGGCGCTTGATGAAGCTGATGCTCATGCCTAACGGCAGAATCAAAAAGCTGCGCGCCTCTTACTATTTGTGGGGAGCCTTGCTTGCCAAATTCGGAGAGGCACAGGTAGGATTGCCTGGCGGATGCGATTTGGGGCCAAGACCTGTCGATTTGCATATCAAAGGCTTTGAAGCGATGGGCGCCGAGGTCGAGAACAAAAACGGCGTGATGACCATCCGGGCCAAGCGCGGTCGTCTGCAAGGTGCGAGAATATACCTTGATCTCGTCAGCGTAGGAGCTACGATCAACATCATGCTTGCTGCCTCCAAGGCAGATGGCGTGACCATTATTGAAAACGCTGCCCGTGAGCCGGAGATCGTCGATGTGGCGACTCTGCTCAACAATATGGGAGCAAACATCAAAGGCGCGGGTACGGACGTCATACGCGTCCAGGGCGTGGAGCGTCTGCGGGGTTGCCGTCATACGATTATTCCGGACCGGATTGAAGCCGGTACGTACATGATCGCGGCAGCGGCTACGAATGGCAACGTGCTGGTGGAAAACGTGATTCCGAAGCATCTGGAGTCGCTGACCGCCAAGTTGCGTGAGATTGGCGCACAAGTGATGGAAATGGACGATTGCATTCAGGTGATGGGCCGGGATTCTTACCGTTCTATCGATGTGAAGACAAGTCCGTATCCGGGTTTTCCTACAGACTTGCAGCAGCCGATCACGACGCTTCTGACTCTTGCCAAAGGATCGAGCATCGTCACAGACAATATTTACAGCTCGCGTTTTCGCCATGTGGATGAATTGCGGCGCATGGGGGCGACACTGAAGGTAGAAGGACGCTCGGCTGTGATCGAAGGCGGCAGCAAGCTGAACGGAGCGAAAGTCGTGGCTTCTGATCTGCGGGCAGGAGCGGCGCTGTTTATCGCCGGGTTGGCAACGAGCGGCACGACCGAGCTGGAAGGTCTTGAGCATATCGACCGTGGTTATGAAAATTTGGTGGGCAAGCTGCAAACGCTCGGTGCCGACGTGATTCGGGTAGGCTTGCAGCACACGGAAAGCCCACAACGTTAACCAATCATCAGGAGAGGAGTCTTCCAGAATGGAGCGCAGTTTGACACTGGAACTGGTGCGTGTAACCGAAGCGGCTGCTTTGGCTTCCGCCAGTTGGATGGGGTTAGGACGAAAAGATGAGGCTGACGATGCGGCAACGACTGCCATGCGCAAGGAATTTGAAAAAGTTCCGATGGATGGCGTAGTTGTAATCGGGGAAGGCGAAATGGACGAAGCTCCGATGCTTTATATCGGCGAGCGCCTCGGTCAAGGAGTAGCGCCAGCGGTAGATGTGGCTGTCGACCCGTTGGAAGGAACCAATATTCTCGCAAAAGGGACATGGGGCGCGATTTCTGTCATTGCCATTGCCGATCGCGGAAATTTGCTGCATGCTCCTGACATGTATATGGAGAAAATGGCAGTAGGGCCAAAAGCGGTCGGGAAAGTAGACATCAACGCTCCGATCCGCGACAACCTGAAAGCAGTAGCCGCGGCACAAGGCAAAGATATCAGCGACCTGGTCGCGATTGTCCTCGACCGTGACCGCCATTCCCGCATCATTCACGAAATTCGCGAGGCTGGCGCGCGTATCCGCCTCATTTCGGACGGCGATGTGGCTGCGGCGATCAATACGGCATTCCCTGATACGGGTGTAGACATTTTGTTCGGTTCTGGCGGAGCGCCAGAGGGCGTGCTGGCTGCGGTTGCCTTGAAATGCCTCGGAGGAGAAATCCAGGGCAAGCTGCTGCCGCAAAGCGAAGAAGAAATTCAACGTTGTGTCAAAATGGGGCTGACCAACCCGCACCAAGTATTATTCATGGATGATTTGGTCAAGGGTGACGACGCCATTTTTGCAGCAACTGGCGTAACAGATGGCGAATTGCTGAAAGGGGTTCGTTTTCAAGGAACCCGTGCCACGACGCATTCTGTTGTTATGCGTGCAAAAACGGGAACGGTACGCTTCATCGAAGGGAACCACCGCCTGGAACGCAAGCCTTCGCTCGGCTTGTAAGAAACGAGTTTAGACAGATGAACTTTCAAGAGTAAATAAAGAGTGGTGGATGTATGTTACTTTCTGAACTAGAAGAGAAGAAACTGACCGATCTCTATAAACTGGCCAAAGAGTACCACATCCCGTATTACTCCCAACTGAAGAAGAAGGAATTGATCTTCGCGATACTTCGGGCACGGGCAGAGCGGGATGGCCTGATGTTTATGGAGGGCGTGCTGGAAATCTTGCCGGAGGGCTACGGCTTCCTCCGTCCGATCAACTATCTCCCAAGCTCGGAAGACATCTACATCTCCCAGTCGCAGATTCGCCGTTTTGATCTGCGCATGGGGGATGTGGTGTCGGGCAAGGCGAGGCCGCCAAAAGAAAACGAGCGTTACTTTGGGTTGTTGCAAGTAGAGGCAGTGAACGGAGAAGACCCTGAGACTGCTTCGGAGCGTCTGCATTTCCCCGCTTTAACACCGCTGTATCCTCAAACCAAGCTAGTGCTGGAAACTGCGCCCGAGCGAGTTTCCACCCGCCTGATGGATCTTCTTGCCCCTGTTGGACTCGGACAGCGTGGATTGATCGTCGCCCCGCCGAAAGCGGGTAAAACCATGCTGCTGAAAGAGATTGCCAACAGTATCACGGAAAGCCGGCCGGATATTCATCTGTTTGTTTTGCTCATCGACGAGCGTCCGGAAGAGGTAACCGATATGCAGCGTTCCGTCAAGGGAGAAGTGGTAGCTTCGACTTTTGACGAGCTGCCGGAAAATCACATCAAAGTGGCAGAGCTTGTGCTGGAGCGGGCAAAACGTTTGGTCGAACACAAAAAAGATGTTGTGATCCTGCTGGATTCCATTACCCGGCTCGCACGCGCCTACAACTTGGTGATTCCGCCAAGCGGCCGTACATTGTCCGGCGGTATCGATCCGGCTGCGTTCCACCGTCCCAAGCGCTTTTTCGGTTCGGCACGCAATATCGAAGAGGGCGGCAGCCTGACGATTTTGGCTACAGCTTTGGTCGAGACAGGCTCGCGCATGGACGATGTGATCTATGAGGAGTTCAAAGGAACGGGCAACATGGAGCTTCATCTGGATCGCAAGCTGGCTGAACGCCGCATTTTCCCGGCGATCGACATTCGCCGTTCGGGAACGCGTCGCGAGGAACTGCTGCTGACCAAAGAAGAGCTGGATAAGCTGTGGATGATCCGCAAGAACATGAACGAAACGAACGAATTTGTCGACTCGTTCATCAAGAAGCTTGCGGACACGAAAACAAACGAAGAATTTTTGCAGACCCTGGAAACGAAGCAACAAGGACGGGGAAAAGCTGCTGGCACGACGGTGAGTTCATGACTCGCCGTCATTTTTTTTGCCTGTTTTGCATACCGTAAGAGAGTTGGAGGAAAAAGGAGGAGAGAATCTGTGGAGTATGTGCATGTTCCTGCGCCCATTGAGAGCCAGGTTGAAGCGAAAAAGGTTGTCGTGGAGCAAGCGCTGTTTCAAGCGTTCAATCCTTACGCAGGTTTGACCAAGCAAGCGCCTTCGGCTAAAAGCAATGCGATGGTGTACTCTGTCCGCGAAGGAGACACTCTGTCTGGAATTGCCGAGCGGTATGGCCTTACGCTGAAAAAGCTGGTAGAGACGAATCAAATCAGCAATCCGGGTCTGCTTTCGGTCGGGATGAAGCTGGTTATTGCCAAAGATGAAGTGACCCATATGGTGAAGCAAGGAGAGACGATCGATTACATAGCAAGAAGGTATGGAGTCAGCAAGGAATTGTTGCTGGATCGCAATCCGCTGTTAAAATGGCTGTCGGACAACCTGTATGTGGGACAGGTTGTGTACATTCCTGTTGCTGGAGGACCGCCGATGCAGGCAGAAGAGCTGCAGCAAAAGCGGAACACCACCCAGGCGGCAAGCAGGCAAGTAGTAGCGCGGATTCGCGGCCGAATGGATTGGCCTGTAGAGGGAGCGACGATTACAAGCGGCTTCGGAACACGCTGGGGCAAGGTGCACAAAGGTGTGGATTTGTGGAACGAGCAGGAGGCCAAAACGCCGATTTTGGCAGCGAAAGCAGGGAAGGTGGTCGAGGCGGGCGCCAATCGATCCGGGTACGGGCGGATGGTCGTACTGGACCACGGAGACGGTTTGCAAACTTTTTACGCCCATATGCGCACGATTTTGGTCACGTCCGGCCAAAGCGTAGAAGCGGGCGACGTCCTCGGCTACATGGGTCAGACGGGCGATTCGACCGGGTATCACCTGCACTTTGAAGTCAGACAGGACGATGTGCCGATCAACCCGCTCCCGTATCTCGGCAGGTAACCCTTCACAATTTACATTGCTTTTTCAATGCGTTACAATGGGCAAAGCAAAGAAGCGAGGCGATTTTCCCATGTATTTAGTATACGCAGATGAAAACGGCAATGTTTACGACCACCCGGGATTGTTCTCGGTGGCGCGCAACGGCGATATATTGACAGAAATTCTGGAAGAAGAACTGATTCCGCTGCCGGAAGGAGCGACGTTGGTCAGTTTGCCAGATACGGTGCCGATCGGGATGGACCCCGATACGGGCGAAATGATCAAGCTCGACGGCTGTACAGCGGTTGGAGCGCTTGTTCCACAAGGAATTACCCGTCTTTTGCTGCCTGGCTATGTGAAAACAAACCGGGAGAGCAAGCTGCCGCTGTTCGGCTATTCGGCAGTGGTGTGGAAAGACAATCGTTTTTGGGTGGCAGGCAGAGCGAGTGACGATATTTACAAATGGGACCCGCTCAATTTCCCGATGGATGAGCTGAGACAGCGTGTGGAAAAGACGTTGGAGCTGTTTCCGCAAAACAGGATTTTGAATCACCTGTCTCACTGTGCGCTGGAGTACGAGTGCTTGACCGCCTCCAATAACTTTTTCAACCGCTGGGAAGGCAGTCTGCCTGTCTCCTACACCTGTAATGCGGGTTGCTACGGCTGTATTTCCGAGCAACCTGACGACAGCGGCTTCCCGTCTCCACAGACACGGATGAACTTCAAGCCGACAGAGGACGAGCTGGTCGAAGTGATGCTGCACCACCTGCAAACACCGGAAAGCATCATCAGCTTCGGTCAAGGCTGCGAGGGCGAGCCGTCCACCATGGCAGGAATTATCGTGCCAGCCATGCGTCGTGTGCGGGAGACGACAGACATGGGCTTCATCAACATCAATACCAATGCGGGCTTGACCGATCACATCAAAGGGATTGTGGACGCCGGACTGGACTTGATGCGTGTCAGCATTATCAGTGCGATTGACGAGCATTACAACGCTTACTATCGTCCGCGCAACTACACGCTGGAAAATGTAGCCCGATCGGCCGAATACGCTGCTTCCAAGGGCGTGTACACCTCGATCAACTACTTGTGCTTCCCGGGCGTGTTCGACCGCGAAGAAGAGATGGAAGCGATGATCAACTTCATTCGCCGGACGGGAATCAAGCTGATTCAAATGCGCAACCTGAACATCGATCCGGAAAGCTACCTGGCGATGATTCCAAAAGCGCGGGGCGAAGTCTTCGGAATGAAGCAGGCGATTGAGATTTATCAGGAAGAACTGCCGGATGTCGTAATCGGATCGTTTACGCACATTCCGCCGGCAGAACTGCGCCGCAGGAAAAACATGGCCTGATCGGTCAACCTGTTGCATTTCAGCTGACAGCATGCTACTATCTTTTATGTGTTTATATAACTCTGTTTCGGCAAACGATTCAGGGCGGAAAGAGGTGTAGTGAGATGAAACAAGGTATTCATCCTAAGTACAACGTAGTAACTGTTACATGTGCATGCGGTAACGAATTTGAATCCGGTTCCGTGAAACAAGCGTTGAAAGTGGAGATCTGCTCCAACTGCCATCCTTTCTTCACTGGAAAACAAAAATTCGTGGATGCTGGCGGCCGTGTAGACCGTTTCAAACGCAAATACAATCTGTCCTAATCAGACGGGATTGGAGCAACCAGGTAGAGCAATCTGCCTGGTTTTGTCTTTTTCTGGAACAAAATTATCGCGGAAAGCAAGGGGGGCAATCGATGACAGCCATCATCTGGTTTCGGCGCGATCTGCGTTTGCACGACCACGCGGCTTTACATACGGCAGCGCTTACGGGCGAACCGGTTGTCCCGTTGTTCATTATGGACGATGCCTTTTGCCAGCCTGACGCGGTTGCAGACAAGCGATCGCATGCGTTTTTATCGGCTGTGGACAACCTGGCGGGCAGCTTGCAAGAAGCTGGCGGGAGGCTCCTGATTCGCCGGGGGAATCCGGCTGACGTGCTTTGTCAGGTCGCTCGCGAGACGGGGGCAGACAAAGTCTTTTACAATCGCGCATACACTCCCGAAGCGCGAAAACGCGATGCGAATGTAACGGAAGCTTTGGAGCGGCAAGGCATGCGCGTTCATGCTTGCAAAGATTTGCTCATGCATGAGCCAGGCGACATTTTAACCAGGCAGCGGACGCCGTATGCGGTGTTTACCCCTTATAAACGGGTGTGGCTCACCCTTCCGAAAGACCGCCCTTTTCCGCAGCCGACATCATGGCGAATGTATGAGGGACTGGCCGATTTGCCAGGGGAATCGGCTCCTTTGGTCGAAGCTTTTGGGCGCAAACGTCCCGTTGGCAGTGAATGGGCGACGGCTCTGTTTGGAGAGCGGACAGCTCGCGAGCGATTGCAGCAATTTATGCACGAAGCTGTGCATCGATATAAAGAACGGCGCGATTTCCCCGGACTGGATGCGACTTCGCACTTGTCTTTTGCCTTGAACACAGGCACGTTGTCGATTCGGACGGTGTATCACCAGGCGCTGGAGGCCATGGAGGAAGCCAGGGGAGAAGAGGTCGCCTCCGTGGAAGCGTTTGTCACGGAGCTTGTCTGGAGAGAGTTTTATCAGCAAGTGCTGTATCATCACCCGCACACGACCGATCACGCGTATTTGCCGCAGTTTGAAGCGGTCGCCTGGGAAAATGACGAAGCGCTGTTTTCGGCTTGGTGCAACGGGGAGACGGGCTATCCGATCGTCGATGCAGCGATGAAGCAACTGAACGAAACAGGCTGGATGCACAATCGGCTGCGCATGATTGCGGCTTCTTTTTTGACCAAGGATTTGCTGGTGGATTGGCGGTGGGGGATGCGCTATTTTGCGAAGCAGCTTGTCGACTTCGACGAGGCGGCCAATATCGGCGGCTGGCAATGGAGCGCTTCTACCGGGACGGACCCGCAGCCGTACTTTCGCATTTTCAATCCGGTTGCGCAAGGCGAGAAATTCGATCCGGACGGGACTTTTGTCAAAAAATATCTTCCCGTTCTAAGCGAAGTCCCTCTACAATATATCCATAAGCCTTGGGAGATGCCTGAGCATGTGCAGGAGCAGGCGGGATGCAGGCTCGGCCTAGATTATCCTGTTCCTTGCGTCGATCATGCGAGCAGACGGAAGCTGGCGATGTCGTTGTTTCAAGAGGCGAAAGACAGCTACGCCAGGACGCGAAAATGAATCAGTTCTAGGCAAAAGGGAGATAGAGACGTGGCACAATTATATTTTCGTTACGGGGCAATGAATGCCTCCAAATCTATTCAGTTGCTGACGGTCGCTCACAACTACGAGCAATCCGGCAAAAAAGTAGTGGTGTTCACGCCAGCGGTCGATGATCGGTACGGCGTGGGGAAAGTGGCATCGCGGGTAGGGATCAGCAGAGAAGCGATTCCGATTGGCGAGGAAACCAATTTGTATGAGATTGTCGCGGCCGAAACGGTAAAACCGCACTGTGTACTGGTAGACGAGGCGCAGTTCATCAGCCGCCATCATGTGGACCAGCTGGTGGCGATTGTCGATCAGCTCGGAATCCCCGTTATCGTCTACGGCTTGCTGAAAAACTTCAAGAACGAGCTTTTCCCGGGAAGTGCCGCGTTGTTGTGTGAAGCGGACAAGGTGGAAGAGATCAAAACGGTGTGCGTTTACTGCAACAAAAAAGCGACGCATATCCTCAAATTCAAAAATGGACAACCTGTATACTCCGGAGAGACGATTGAGATCGCTGGCAACGACACGTACAGCAGCGTCTGTCGCAAGCATTATTACAACCCTCCGGCAGCTCGCTAGAAGCCGAACAGGAAAAGCCACCCTTGTTTTTCGCTGTGCATGAGCCGAAAAGGCACTGCGCAGACTAAGCAAAACAGGAGGTGGCTTTTTCGTGCGAATCACGTCTTTTGGGAAAAGCTCACTGACAGTGCTGGGCATTCTCGTCCTCTCTTCTGCCTTGACTGTCGGGTGCGGCGGCCGCAATACTACTCAAGAAAAAGGTTCCAACACGCAAGCGATGGACGGTCAGTACCCTGCTTCGATCAAAGGGGAGCGGAGCGGGGAAGTTTTGCACCATCCTGCGCCGCCTGCCGCCGATCGTGACACTTTGATGGGGCGCAATCAAAACCCGAACTTGATCATCGGCCAGTCCAACGTGCGCAATACGCAAATCGACATGAACAACATGGAAATGATGGCGAAGTCGGTAAAAGGCGTCGAGAACGCCCGTATCACACTGAATGGCGGCAATGCATATGTTACTCTTGACCTTGTGCATAACATTACGGCGAGTCAGGCGCGATCGGTGGAGCAGCAAGTTATTGCGCTTTTGCAGCAAAAAATCCCGCGCTATGACTTCCACGTCACCTCCAATGAGGGCTTTCACCGTTGATCGTGTGACTGGAACTGGTATGGCAAGGCTCGGCATCGCCGGGCCTGTTTTGCATCGCAAAAAGCAGAAATTTCCAGCCAAATAATGCGCTTTGACTTATTTTCGCTTTCCTCCTATAATTTATCTGTTATAATCGATTTTTAGTATTCTTTGCGATGGGGTGAAGTACAATGTTTACACGCTTATCCGCAGTTGAAGAGCGTTTTGAAGAGGTAACGAATCTCCTATGTGACCCCGACGTCATCAGCGATACAAAACGCTTGCGTGAACTGTCCAAGGAACAGTCTTCGTTGGAAGAGACAGTGACGACCTACCGTGAATATAAATCAGTTGTGAGTCAAATGGATGATGCCAAAGCCATGCTGGAAGAAAAGCTGGACGATGAAATGCGCGAAATGGTCAAGCTTGAAATCAGCGAATTGTCTGCCCGCAAGGAACAGCTGGAAGAACGCCTGAAAATTCTCCTGCTGCCAAAAGATCCAAATGACGAGAAAAACGTGATCGTGGAAGTGCGCGGCGCAGCAGGCGGCGATGAGGCAGCTCTGTTTGCGGCTGTTTTGTTCCGCATGTACACACGCTTTGCTGAACGTCACGGCTTTAAAATCGAAGTGCTGGAAGCAAGCCCGACAGACATCGGCGGCTACAAGGAAATCGTCTTTTCGCTGTCCGGTCGCGGCGCATACAGCAAAATGAAGTTCGAAAGCGGCGCACACCGCGTGCAACGCATTCCGGCGACAGAATCCGGCGGACGTATTCACACTTCTACCGCTACTGTACTGGTATTGCCTGAGGCGGAAGATGTGGAAGTGGAAGTACACGAAAAAGACATCCGCATCGATACGTTCTGCTCCAGCGGCGCTGGCGGCCAGAGCGTCAACACGACCAAATCGGCTGTTCGCGTTACGCACATTCCGACGGGGATCATGGTTTCCTGTCAGGATGAAAAATCGCAGCACTCCAATAAAGACAAGGCGCTTCGCGTTTTGCGCGCGCGCTTGTACGACTTTTATATGCAGCAACAAAATGCGGAAGCTGACGCTACGCGCAAAAGCCTGGTGGGAACCGGGGATCGCAGCGAGCGCATCCGCACGTACAACTATCCACAAAGCCGCGTGACCGACCACCGCATCGGTCTGACTTTGCACCGTTTGGAATCGGTGCTGGAAGGCGAACTGGATGAAGTGATCGACAACCTGATTTTGCATGAACAAACGGAGCTTTTGAAGAGCCATGCACACTCAGCTTGATTGGTCTGATGTCACGACGATTCGAGAAGCCCTGACACGGGCTTCTTCCTTTTTGCGGGAAAAAGGGGCAAAAGACCCTGTATTCGAAGCGGAACTGATGATTCGCCACTGTTTGGGCTGGGATCGCACGAAGTATTTGATTTCGATGATGGAGCCGATTGCCAAAGAGACGCTTGCGCAGCTGGATGAGTTGTGCCAGCGCAGAAGTGCGCATGAGCCATTGCAGTACATGTTTGGTGAGCAAGAGTTTTACGGGCGCTCTTTTGCCGTTCGTCCTGGCGTTCTTATCCCTCGTCCCGAGACGGAGATACTCGTCGAGCAAGTGTTGGCGGCCGCCACAACTGTTTGGTCAGAGCAAGAGGGTTTGACTGTTGCCGATATCGGGACAGGCAGTGGCGCCATCTGCATCACGCTCGCGCTGGAAAAGCCGGATTGGCAAGTGACGACAGTAGATTTATCCCCTGATGCTACCGCAGTTGCTACAGAAAACGCGGAACGCCTGGGAGCTGCCGTGCGCTTTTTGCAAGGGGATTTGGTGCAACCGCTTCTGGCAGCTGGCGAAAAGGTGGACATCCTCGTCTCCAATCCGCCGTATATACCGAGTCGGGATGTGGACGAGCTGGACGAAGAAGTCCGCTTGCATGAGCCGCGTTTGGCGCTGGACGGGGGCGATGACGGATTGGATTGCTATCGCCGACTGTGCGAGGCGCTGCCTGAACTGCTTCAGGACAAAGCGGTTGTCGCCTTCGAGGTAGGGATTTATCAGGCAAAAGATGTGGCTGCCTTGATGCGGGAATCAGGGGTAATAGATGAGGTGCGGATCGTGCCGGATTTGGCGGGAATCGAGCGGGTTGTTATCGGTGTCAGGCGGTAACGGCAAGCTCCTCTCGCCGTTTTGCTAAAATTGTATGAATGTTTGTGATTCGACCGTTTGAAACCGGGACTCCCTGTCCATACTGAGGCTATACAGAGAAAAGGTTTGGAAGAATCAGTCGAGAGGGAGACGGTTAAAATGAAACGGATGTTGTTGATCGCATTTAGCCTGTTCATGTTGATGATGTGCTGGGAGGGACAGCTTACGTCGGCCAATGTTCTGGATAATGGTCCGATCCCTCAAGAATCGATTCGTCTGCGCATTATTGCCAACAGCGACTCGGTTGCTGACCAGTGGCTGAAGCGGGAAGTGCGCGATGCGCTGATTGCGCAAATGAACACGTGGGCGGAAGATATCAAATCGTTTGAGCAAGCACAGGACATGGTGGCATCCCAGTTGCCTGTCCTTCAGGAAGTAGTGGACAAAACGATTCGTGAACGCGGCTTTTCCTATAAAGCGGTAGTCGATTTCGGTCAGGTTCCGTTTCCGACGAAGCTGTACGGCTCGTACGTCTATCCCGCTGGCAACTACGAAGCGCTCCGCGTGCAGATCGGCGAGGCAAAAGGGCAAAACTGGTGGTGCGTACTTTTCCCTCCGCTCTGCTTTATCGATATGTCCAACGGCGATGCTGTACAAGCTGCTGCGGCAACGACAGAAGCGGGAAAAGAAACAGAGCAGAGCGTGGCTAAGTCAGAACCGGCTTCGGTGTTCAAGCTTGATCAAAAAGAAATCGAGCGCACAGACTGGCGGCAGGAGCGTTTGGAAAGACGTTTGGACAGCGCTGACACTGGCGCAGTTTCGCAAATGCCCGGCGCACAAAATGCTGTAGCCGTAGAGAATAACAGTAAAGACGAAGCGCTGGAGCAAGCCCAAGCCGAGGGACAAGCGGACAAGACGCCAGAAATGAGCGAGCAAAATCCGGCTCCGCAAGTACAAGTACGGTTCTACCTCCTGGAAAAGCTGGAAAGCTGGTTCTCCTGAGCTTTCCCTAAAAAAACGACACCCCGCTTATAGCGAAGGTGTCGTTTTGACTGGCGAGCCGCTTACTTTTGCGTCAGGGCTGCGAGGATTTCCGGTTTTAGCAAGTTTTGATAGCGGTGGGCCGGGATGGCGAAAGAAGGCATTCCCGCTGCATACGGAGCAATTTCGTACTGTCCGAAATGAATGACGAGATTTCCGTTTTCAAAAGAGAAGCCTTGGTCATCCGTAATGCTCTCGAAGCTGTACGGATTGAAGCCGTCGCGATCTGTCTGTGTTTTGATTTGCTGGCTGATCAGTTGGTTGATCACGCTGCGGTAGTTGTAGCTGGACTGGAACAAATCGCCGAGCTTGAGCGTTTTGGCTTTAGGCTGGTTGTCGATTGTGTAGTAAGTCACGTCAGTCATGCCATGCGCTCCGCCTGTGTACAGATAGGTTTGAACAGAGAAGGATACGAGCTTGCCAGCCTGATGCACTTCATAGGAAATGTCGAGTGCATGCGGGCGAGGTTCCCAGCCGTATTTTTTGGCATCTGCGGCATCTTCCTTGCCAGCTTGTTGTCCGTCAGCGAGGCCAGTTTGTGCTTGCTTGAGCAGGGTCGCATTCAATTGGGCTTCGAACGCTTTATCTTTCAAACCGCTAATGACCGGGATGGTCACTTTGCCTTCAAATTCTTTTGTTTTCACCGTGATGGTTTTCGGTGTGAATACGACACCGGAAGCTTGAGGTTGTTTGGTTTGAACGACAGGAGCAGCTTTCGCTGGCGCGGCAGGAGCAGCTGCCAAAACAGGCGCAGCAACTGCTGTCAGCAGAACAGCGGTGCCGAGCAGGCTGGAAGTAACGGATTTAAGCAATGTCATATTCATTCACAATCCTTTCGAGGTAAGGGAAGAGTTCTGCGTTTCTATGGATTCATTCTACTACATCATTTTGACGGTTGAGGTTAAAAAATGGTAACAAACACGTTTTCCACGGCTTTTCCCGAAGTTATTCACAAGTTACCCACAGGCTGTTGAAAACTTTTCGAGGCACAACTATACTAAAGGCACTCATTACAAAGAAACGAGCAAGAGAAAGGATTTTTTTACGATGGAAATCAATTTAGTGACGAAAGTCTGGTCTGTGGATAACGATGTGGAAAACATCCAGAGTTGTACACAGATTGTGGATGCAGCCCGGTTGCTGCACGCTGGGGAAGCTGTCGCTTTTCCAACAGAGACGGTCTATGGCCTGGGAGCCAATGCATTGTCTAATGAAGCAGTGGAGAAAATATTTGCAGCGAAAGGCCGACCGAGTGACAATCCGCTGATCGTGCATATTGGCGAACGGCAGCAGTTGTCCACAGTTGCCGGGGAAGTGCCGGAAAAAGGACAGAAGCTGATGGATGCCTTCTGGCCTGGGCCACTCACCGTCATTGTTCCGAAAAATGATCGCGTTGCTTCCCTGGTGACAGCGGGTCTGGATTCTGTCGGTGTGCGCATGCCTGCTCATCCGGTTGCCCTTGCTTTGATCAAACAAGCGGGCGTACCGATTGCTGCGCCGAGTGCGAACCGTTCCGGTCGTCCAAGCCCGACTACAGCCGCGCATGTGTTAGCCGACCTGGACGGGAGAGTGGCAGGGATCGTCGATGGCGGAGCGACGGGAGTAGGCGTCGAGTCTACTGTCATTGATGTGACTGTGGAGCCGCCTGTTATCCTTCGTCCCGGCGGCATTACCCGTGAACAGCTGGAAAGCGTAATCGGCCCGGTCGAGCTTGATCCTTCTTTTGAAGTGGGAGCAGTAGAAACTCCGCGCGCTCCCGGGATGAAATATACGCATTATGCTCCGGAGGGCGAGCTGTGGCTGGTGGCGGGAAGCGAAGAGCAGGCTCGCATAAAAATGGCGGAGCTGCTGTCGCAAGCCAAAATCGATGGCCAAAAAACAGGGGTGCTGGCAACGGAAGAGTCGGCTGGCTATTGGCGTGATCACGAGGCAGCCGATGTCGTTCTGACGGTAGGTGCCCAAGCTGATTTGGAACAAGTCGCCCAGCAGCTGTACGCTGTTTTGCGGGAATTTGACAATCAGCAGGTTCAGTTCATCGTGGGAGAAACCTTTTCGCGGGAAGGCCTGGGAATGGCTGTCATGAACCGTCTGGAAAAAGCGGCGGGCGGTCGCATCTTGTCCGTTTAAAACAGTATAAACTCCTCCTTGTCCGCATAGAGTGAAGGGACGGGGGGGAGGCGGCTTGGACCTGGTTTTGTTTCAATGGGGGCAATTTTTGACGTTGCTCATTATAGCTTTTGCTTTGAGCATGGATGCCTTTTCGCTGGGGATCGGCGTGGGCATGGTTGGCATTCGCTTGCGGGAAATTGTAAAGGTCAGCATTACGATCGGACTTTTTCATATTATGATGCCTGTCGTCGGAATAGTTGTCGGAGCTTACTTGTCCGATTTGGTTGGGGATATCGCCGTTTTTATCGGCGGCGGAGTCCTGATGCTGATCGGTTTGCATATGCTGTGGAACGGATTGGTTCACAGTGATCAAAAAAGCATGTTAAAAACAAAAGGGTTCGGGCTGTTGCTGTTTGCCTTCAGCGTCAGTCTCGACGCGTTGACGGTCGGTTTTTCGTTCGGTCTAATCGAAGTGAACAAAGTCCTGGCAATTTCCCTGTTCGGTATCATGGGAGCAGCCATGTCCTATTTCGGCCTTTTGCTTGGCAGAAGCGTGGGAGGATGGTTGGGCGATTATAGCGAATTAGTAGGGGGATTGATCTTGTTTTGCTTCGGATTGAAATTTGTCATCTAGAAAAGGATGCTGACATAAAGGAGGGGCGATCATTGAAACGGATACTCTTCGTCTGTACGGGAAACACTTGCCGCAGCCCGATGGCAGAGGCGATGTTTCGCGCAAAGACAGCCGGACAACCATTTGAAGTGCGCTCGGCCGGAGTGGCGGCGTATGCCGGACAACCAGCTTCCCCGCATGCCCAGTCGGTGCTTGCTGAACGCGGGATTGCTCACAACCACGCATCAAGCCAGCTAAACGAAGAGCTTTTGGCGTGGTCCGATCTTATTTTGACGATGACGGGCAGTCACAAGCGTGCCATTCTGACCTACTTCCCGGAAGCGGCGGACAAAGTCCATACTTTGCAAGAGTTTGCGGGAATAGAAGGCATAAGAGATATCGCTGATCCTTTTGGCGGGGCGCTTGAGGACTATCGCAGGTGCGCAGAAGAGATTGAGGAGTCGCTGGACAGGCTTTTGGAGCGATTGGCGGAAGTCCGTTTTCGTGAATAACAAGGTTGAAGAGGTGCTGGTAACTAGCCAGGACCTTGTTTCGTGTGAGAGTACGAACATTTTTTGATCAACCAACCAAAATGTTCACTTTTTACTTATGGGATTTTGATGTATAATGAGTGAGATCATGAAACAAGCGAGGGATGACAGATGAAAGTGGCGATTGCTGCTGATCACGGTGGATACAAGCTGAAAGAGGAAATCAAGACTCTGCTCTCCTCCATGAACATCCAGACGGAAGACTTCGGTTGCTCTTGCGAGGATTCGGTAGATTATCCTGATTACGCCTTGCCGGTAGCAGAAAAAGTGGCAGCAGGCGAGTTCGACCGGGGAATTTTGGTGTGCGGTACGGGCATCGGCATGTCGATTGCAGCCAACAAAGTGCCTGGCATTCGCTGTGCGCTGGTGCACGACACGTTTTCTGCACGTGCGACCCGTGAGCATAACAACACCAATGTTTTGGCTATGGGTGAGCGGGTAATTGGCCCTGGTCTGGCGTTGGATATCGTGAAAATTTGGCTGGAGACAGAGTTCCAGGGCGGCCGTCATGAGCGCCGTGTGGAAAAGATCGCACAAATCGAAGCGAAACACGCGGGAGTGAAGTAAGTGGAACTGGCCGCTATCGAACAACAGGCTCGTCAATTGGTTGAGGAGGTTGCCGGGTTGGCCGAGCTTAGAGCCGGACAAATTTTGGTGATCGGGTGCAGTACCAGTGAAGTGCTGGGCAAGCACATCGGCAAAGCTGGCAGTCGGGATGCTGCGGCTGCTATTTATCGCGGCATTCGCAGTGTGCAGGAGCAGCGCGGCTTTGCTGTCGCCTTTCAATGCTGTGAACATCTGAACCGCGCACTGGTTGTGGAGCGCGAGGTTATGGAGCGATATGGACTGGAAGAGGTTTCGGTCGTTCCCGTTCCTACCGCTGGCGGTTCCATGGCGGCACATGCTTTTGCGCAGCTTGCCGATGCTGTAGTCGTGGAAAATATTCGCGCACATGCAGGTATCGATATCGGCGATACGTTCATTGGCATGCACCTGAAACAGGTAGCTGTGCCTGTACGCCCTTCTCAACGGACTGTGGGAGAGGCGCATGTCACGGCAGCGCGGACACGTCCCAAGCTGATTGGCGGTGCTCGCGCGGTCTACGAAGTGGCGCCTCAAAATGAAAGCTGTACCTAAAAAGAATGTGGGACAAGCCCATTTTCAAGGAGGAGAACATACATCATGCTAGATTTTTTGCGTAAACAGGACCCGCAAGTATTGGAAGGCATTCAACTGGAATTGGGAAGACAGCGTGACAAAATTGAGCTGATCGCATCCGAGAACTTTGTTAGCCGCGCCGTAATGGAAGCGATGGGTACTGTTCTGACCAACAAATACGCAGAAGGCTATCCAGGACGCCGCTACTATGGCGGTTGCGAATACGTGGACATCGTGGAAAACATTGCGCGCGATCGCGTAAAAGAAATCTTCGGTGCCGAGCATGCAAACGTACAGCCGCACTCCGGCGCACAAGCAAACATGGCCGTGTACTTCACCATCTTGCAGCCGGGCGACACCGTACTTGGCATGAACCTCTCCCATGGCGGACACTTGACGCACGGAAGCCCTGTTAACTTCTCCGGTACACTGTACAACTTCGTAGAATACGGCGTGGATCAAGAATCCCACCTGATCAATTATGAAGACGTTCGCGCCAAAGCTTTGGAGCACAAGCCTAAGCTGATCGTAGCGGGAGCAAGTGCTTATCCGCGCACAATCGACTTCGCCAAATTCCGTGAAATCGCGGATGAAGTCGGCGCTTATTTCATGGTAGACATGGCGCACATCGCTGGTCTGGTTGCGGCTGGCCTGCATCCAAACCCGGTTCCATACGCTCATTTCGTTACTTCTACCACTCACAAAACATTGCGCGGTCCTCGCGGCGGTCTGATTTTGTGCAAAGAAGAATTTGCAAAAGCGATCGACAAGTCTGTGTTCCCTGGCGTACAAGGCGGACCGTTGATGCACGTGATTGCGGCAAAAGCGGTTTCCTTCGGCGAAGCGCTGCAACCGGACTTCAAAGATTACGCAGTCCGCATCGTGAGCAATGCGCGCGCATTTGCTGAAGCGCTGCAAGCAGAAGGTCTGACACTCGTTTCTGGCGGAACCGACAACCACCTCGTGCTGATTGACGTGAGCAAGATCGGCCTGACTGGTAAAGTAGCCGAGCACCTGCTGGACGAAGTAAGCATCACCACTAACAAAAACACCATCCCTTACGATACACAAAGCCCATTCGTCACAAGCGGTATCCGCATGGGTACACCAGCGGTAACAAGCCGTGGCTTCGACGAAGAAGCAATGAAAGAAGTAGCAGCGATCATTGCCCTGACTTTGAAAAACCCGGAAGACGCTGCCAAACACGAAGAAGCTCGCCAACGCGTAGCAGCGCTGTGCCAACGCTTCCCGATGTATGAAGGTTTGACGATTTAAGGTTTTGATAAAATGGCTTCAATCAAACAGACCCTGTGATTGCTCGCGCGGGTCTGTTTTTCTTTTACATCCTAAACGATTTTTTCCTGACAACAGCCATAGCTGGTCACCAGGCAAAAGAAAAAAGTACGAAGATTAGGCAAATTGACGGCGACCCGCTCCTTCGCTATGATGGAAAAGATGCATTGATAGGGAAACGGAGGAACGTACATGAGCCGTGTATATGTGTTTGACCACCCGCTGATTCAGCATAAAGTGACGTTTATTCGTGACAAGAATACAGGAACCAAGGAATTTCGCGAACTGGTAGATGAAGTAGCGACCCTGATGGGCTACGAAATCACACGCGACATGCCGCTGGAAGAAACCACGATCGAGACCCCGGTAGCTACCTGTCAGTCTAATGTGATTGCCGGTAAAAAAGTAGGTCTGGTTCCGATCCTGCGTGCAGGACTCGGCATGGTGGACGGGCTGTTGAAGCTGATTCCGGCCGCAAAAGTAGGCCATGTGGGGCTGTACCGTGATCCGGAAACCCTGCAACCGGTAGAGTATTACGTAAAGCTGCCTTCCGATGTAGCGGAGCGCGAACTGATCGTCATCGACCCGATGCTGGCGACTGGCGGTTCTGCCGTGGCAGCCATCCAGGCTTTGAAAAAACGCGGAGCGAGAAACCTCAAGCTGATGTGCCTGATTGCTGCTCCAGAAGGCATCAAAATGGTGCAGGACGAGCATCCTGACGTAGATATTTACGTAGCTGCTATTGACGAATATTTAAATGACCATGGATACATTGTGCCTGGCTTGGGCGATGCGGGTGACCGCTTGTACGGCACAAAGTAGGCGGAGAGGGAATCCAAGATGAAAACAGTAAAAGTAATGACGGTTTTCGGCACGCGCCCGGAAGCGATCAAGATGGCACCTCTCGTACATGAATTGAAAAAGTACGAAGGGCAAATCGAGTCGATCGTATGCGTGACCGCACAGCATCGCCAAATGCTCGACCAGGTGTTGGGTATTTTCGATATTTCGCCGGACATTGACTTGAACATCATGAAAGACCGTCAAACATTGGTAGACGTGACGACACGCGCCTTGCAAAGTCTCGATGCCGCGATCAAGGATGTAAAACCGGATATTGTGCTCGTGCACGGCGATACGACGACCACATTCGTGGCGAGTCTGGCTGCTTTTTACAACCAGGTAGCGATCGGCCATGTGGAAGCCGGCCTGCGCACGTGGGACAAATACTCGCCGTTCCCGGAGGAGATGAACCGCCAGCTGACAGGCGTGATGGCCGATCTGCACTTCTCTCCAACCGAAGGATCGGCTGACAACCTCAGACGGGAAGCCAAACCGGAAGAGAGCATTTACGTCACAGGCAACACAGCGATCGACGCATTGAAAACGACGGTGCGTGAAGATTATACGCATCCGGTTCTCGAACAGGTGGGCGACCACAAGCTGGTACTGATGACGGCTCATCGCCGCGAAAACCTGGGTGAGCCAATGCGCCGAATTTTCCGCGCTGTCAGAAGACTGGTGGACGAGCATCCCGAGATTTTCGTCGTGTATCCAGTCCATCTCAACCCGGCTGTTCAAGAGGTGGCCCAGGAGATTTTGGGAGATCACGAGCGCATTACATTGACCGAACCGCTCGATGCACTCGACTTCCATAACTTTGCCCGCCGCGCTCATCTGATTCTGACCGATTCTGGCGGTGTTCAGGAAGAAGCGCCGTCTCTTGGCGTGCCTGTGCTCGTGCTCCGGGACACAACCGAGCGTCCGGAAGGAATCGAAGCTGGCACTCTCAAGCTGGCGGGAACAGACGAAGAACAAGTATACGCGATGGCAAACGAGCTTTTGACCAATCAGGCAGCCTACGATGCGATGGCTCATGCTGCGAATCCGTACGGAGACGGAGAAGCATCCCGCCGGATTGTAGAAGCGATCCTGTATCATTTCGGAATCCGTTCCGATCGCCCGGAACCGTTCCAACCGGGGCAATAAGCATCTGGATAGTGCGCTTGAACAAAAGCGGCATACAGCTAGAATCGACCCGTCCGGTATGGATTGTAAATCCGGGCGGGTTTTCGTGCTTTTGGCAGACTGACGATTTGGTATGTTTTGCTAAGAGAGAATCTGCAAAATTGGCGAAACTATCCACTACTTGGGAGCGTCTAACGATTAGTTACCGACTTACATAGCGAACAGACAGAGTTTGGAAAATGGAGAGGAGTTACTAACATGAGAGCGCAAAGGATGGTGACGCTGCTCACGGCCACGACTATGGCCTGGGGAGCTTTTGTTCCGTTTGTGCCGCTTGCGACCAATGTCGCGCACGCCCGGGCGGAAACCAGTGCATTGAATATCATGTGGCAAACCCCGATTGGTGAGGGAACCACTTTGCTTAAATATACGAAATCGTTCGCCAACCAGCTCGTGACCATCATGGTGACGAAAGTGGATTTGAACAATCCGTATGTTGAGGTCAAGCCCGTATACGGAACGGCTGGCAAACTGACAGACAGACAAACCGTGACGCAGATGGCCAGGGAGACAGGGGCAGTCGCTGCGATCAACGCTGACTTTTTCGACATGTCCAAGCGGGGAGCGCCGTTTGGCATCGTTCAGAAAGACGAGCAGCTGATTTCCTCGATGGGACTGATTTCGTACTGGTACAGCCTCGGAATCACGGGCGACAAGATGGCCATCATCGACAAGTTCGGATTCGGGGGAAAAGTCACCGCGCCGAACGGGGCTGTCTATTCGATCCAGGGCGTCAATAAAGAAGTGTACAATCCGAGCGACGGCCGTAAAAGCCACCAAAATCAGTTGAACGTCTACACGCCTTCTTTTGGCAAAACGAGCCTCGGTGCGATCTCAGGCTACAAAGATGTCGTCGAGATTTTGTTCGTCGACAACGTCGCCAAGGAAGTGCGCATCAATCAGCCGGGAGTATACATACCTTACAACGGATACGTGCTGTGGGGACACGGAGAGGCAGCCGCTTTCCTCAAGCAAAATTTCCCGGTGGGCGCCACAGCTGCGGTTGAATACCAAACCACACCGCAAACCCTCGATTTGAAGCAAGCCGTGGGCGGAAACGTGCTGCTGGTCAATCAAGGCAAAGCACTGACCTCCTTTCAGGCGGACAAGTCTATTGTCGCGGCCAATGCCCGCACGGCAGTAGGGGTTTCCCAGGATGGCAAAACTTTGTACATGGTGACGATTGATGCGGCCAGCAAGGTTAGTTTGGACGAGCTGGCAAAAATCATGGCGGAGCTTGGCTCCTACCGTGCCGTGAATTTTGACGGCGGCGGCTCCACGACACTCGCAGCCCGCATGCTCGGGGAGACACACGCCAATCTGTCCAACAAGCCAAGTGGCGGTTCCGAGCGTCGGGTGCCGACAGGGCTTGCTGTTTACAACACCGCTCCGCCAGGAGAATTGCGAGGATTCCAAATTGATGTGCCGTCCGATATTCTGATCGGGCAAACGGTAGCGCTCACTGCTTCCAAAGGATACGACACGCATTACCAGCCTTACGCGATCAATCCGGCAAACGTCACCTGGGATATCCCGCAATCGGACGCCGGAACAGTGGACGGCCAGCGCTTTACTCCAGCCCGCTCTGGAAAAATTACGCTGACGGGCCGACTGGGCAACGTCACGCAAAACAAAGATGTTCAGGTCGTTGCAGGCAGTGAAGTTCAGCAAATCGTTGTTTCCTCAAGCCCAGTTTCAATTGCGCCTGGACAAGCCTTGACGCTTGATGTCAAAATCAAGACGAAAAAAGGCGCGACGATTCAGGCGACTCCGCTTAGCGTGAAAGCAAGCGTAGACTCCGCTGTCGCTACTGTCAACGACAAGCTGCAACTGATTGCCGGCAATGAGCCGGGCAATGGAAACTTGACGATTACTTACGACGGCGTATCGACGACCGTTCCGTTTGCTGTCGGTCAATTCGAACAGCCTTGGCTGACGTTTGACAATCAGGTAGGAATGTACCATGCGGCCAATCCGAGCAGCATCAGCTCCGCCGGATCGTTTTCGCTCGTATCAGATCAAGTATTCCGCACGAAAAAAGCGGCGAAGCTCGTCTATAACTTCTCGGGTGCGCCAGCGGGCAACATGCGCATCTCCTACGGCATACTGGGTGCCCAGCCTGTGGCGATTCCAGGCAAACCGCTCGGTCTCGGCCTGTGGGTGAACGGGGACAACAGCAGACACTGGCTGCGCGCAGAAGTGCTGGACGCCAACGGCAAGACGGTCTACGTCGATCTGGCAAAAGAAATCGACTGGTCCGGCTGGAAGCAAGTGAAGGGGTACTTCCCGAGCAATGTCGCCTATCCATTGCAGCTGCGAAGCATCTATGTAGTCGATCAGGCAAACGACGGCATTACACAAGACAAGGGAACCCTTTACTTCGACGAGTTCTCCCTGCTGTTGCCGAACCAGACAGGCAAACCAGGCAATGCGACGGTTGTGCCTGAACTGCCAGGCAGCATGTCTTTGGGAGCGGAACTGGATCTCGGTTACTCGTTTGAGAAAACAACACCGTTTTTGGACACGGCACTGGTGGAGGTTGACTCCATCGTCGGCCAACAGCTTCCGGGATATGTACCTGCCGACTATTCGTTCACGATCAAGCCTGGCGAGCGCAAAGCAGGCGCAGAAGACGCGATTTCGACATCTTCGATCAAGCTGACCCTTGTGCCGAAGAAATGGATTGCCGGAAAAGGCGTCGGATTGCTGTACGTCAATGAAGCCAACCAAACGCTCGACCCGCTGCTGGGCACAAGAAACGCTCAGGGACAATGGGTTTACGAAGTGAACAGCTACGGCAAATACGTTCCGTACTATTCGGACGACGTCGGAACTCTCAGTCCATCATTCACGGATATCGCCAACCACCCTGCCAAAGCGGAAATCATGTACATGGCGGAAAACGGGTACGTGAAAGGCTTGACGGACACGACATTCGGGCCGGAAGCTTCGCTCACCAGGGCACAGTTCGTCACTTTGCTGGCGCGCACGTTCAACTGGGAGCTGCCAGCTTCGCCTAAGCTCAGCTTCAAGGACAAGGTGCCTGACTATGCGCAAGGGGCTGTGCAGGTTGCCGTTTCCAAAGGGCTGGTGAAAGGCTACGAGGACAAAACGTTCCGTCCCGACAAACCTGTGACAAGGGCTGAGGCTGCCGTCATTCTGGATCGTTTGGTGAACAAAAAAGGAGCGGCCAAAACCGTTTCCGACAAAGGAACGTGGCCATCCTGGGCATCCGGTTCGATCACCAACATGGTCGGATTGGGCCTGATTGATCCGATCAGCGGAAAATACCAACCGAACAAGTCTACGACTCGCGCAGTGTGCGTGGTAGCGCTCTATCGGATTTTGCACCAAACCAAATAAGTAGAGGCAAGTAAAAATGCGAAGACCAGTCTTCTCCCGCTGTTGGAGAGACTGGTCTTTTTCGTTTGCCCATGCGTGGGAAAAAGTCATTGCCGAAATAAGTTAACTGTTTTATTATTTTGGTTAACAAATATATGTTAACTAAGGATGTGATCTGGTTGTTACATATGTATGACTATGCCGAACTGGCAGAAAAGAACAGGCGATTTTTATGGCATCCTTTTACCCAAATGAAGGACTACAACGCCCAGGAGCCAGTGATTATCGCCAGGGGCGAAGGGGTCAAGCTGATCGACGTGAACGGCAAGGCGTACTATGACGGATTTTCGTCTGTATGGCTGAACGTGCACGGCCACAATGTCCCGGAACTGAATCAGGCGATTACGGAACAACTGGAGCAGATCGCGCATTCGACGCTCTTGGGGATGGCGAATGTGCCGTCCATTTTGCTGGCTGAGCAATTGATTCGTATAGCACCGCCGGGGCTGAGCAAAGTGTTTTATTCGGACAATGGTGCGACAGCGGTGGAAATCTCGCTGAAAATGGCGTTCCAGTATTGGCAGAACCGAGGGCGGACGGGGAAGCACGGATTTATTACGATGAACAACGCTTACCACGGGGATACGATTGGAGCTACCAGTGTGGGCGCGATCCCGCTGTACCATCAGGTTTACAAGCCGCTGCTCTTCTCGCCGCACATCGTTCCGTACCCATATCCGTACCGTGATGGGGGCGAGGAAGCGTCTGTGGAAGCGACCTTGCGCCAGTTGGAGAGCTTGTTACAGCAGAAGGCAGATGAGATTGCAGCGATGATCGTCGAGCCTGTCGTACAGGGAGCCAGCGGGATGATTGTCATGCCTGACGGTTGTTTGAAGCAAATTGCCGAGCTGCTGCGGGCGCATGACGTACTGCTGATTGCAGACGAGGTGGCGACAGGCTTCGGCAGGACGGGAAAAATGTTCGCCTGTGAGCATGACGGTGTGGTCCCGGATATTATGGCGGTTGCCAAAGGTTTGACAGGGGGCTACTTGCCTGTCGCCGCCACTTTGGTTACGGAAGAGATTTACGCTGCATTTTACGCGGACTACGAGGAACAAAAGACGTTTTTCCACGGCCATTCCTTCACAGGAAATCCGCTAGGCTGTGCGGTTGCCTTGGTGAATTTGCGGTTGATGGAGGAACGCAGACTGGTCGATCAAGTGGTGGAAAAAGCGGCGGGACTTGAGGAGCTTTTGCAGCCGCTAAAAGGAGAGCCGCATGTCGGTGATATCCGGCAAAAAGGGCTGATGGCAGGGATTGAGCTAGTCAGAGACAAGCAAACAAAGGAGCCGTACCACTGGAATGAACGGATCGGCGTGCGCGTCTGTCAGCGAGCCAGAGAAAAAGGGCTGTTGACCCGACCGCTGGGCAATGTGATCGTCTTCATCCCCCCGCTCGCTTCCACAATGGCCGAGATTGCGGACATGGTGCGAATTTTGGCCGAATCGATTCGCGAGGTCACGATTGAGCAAAAGGAGCAGGCGGTACGATGAGCAAGGAGTTTGCAGGACTGTTCATTGCCGGGACGGACACGGAGGTGGGCAAAACGGTCGTGACGGCGGGGATTGCAGCGGCATTGCGCGAGGCAGGCTGCGATGTCGGGGTATGGAAGCCCGTCCAGTCCGGGGCGCTTGCGCACGAGAAAATGAGCGATGCGTTTCGCTTGCGGGCATGGAGCGGTGTGGCAGACAGGTGCGAGGAGATTGCGCCGCTTGCCTTTTCGGCGCCCTTGACGCCGTGGCTGGCTGCGCAGGCAGAGGGCAAGACGCTCACGATGGAGGAAATAACGGCGCATGGTTACCCGTTGCTGGCGAAACACGACTGGCTGCTGGTCGAGGGGGCAGGGGGCCTGGCAGTTCCGTTGACCGAGACAGACATGATGGTCGATCTCGCGGTGCGCTTGAAACTGCCGCTTTTGCTGGTTGCCCGGGCAGGTCTGGGAACGATCAACCACACGCTTTTATCGGTCTGGTACGCTCGTTCGCGCGGGCTTGTGGTGGCAGGAGTGATTTTGAATGAGGGGGCTTCTGCTGCCGATCAAAGCGTTGCTACCAACGCCAAAATGATCGAGTGCTACGGAAACGTTCCGGTTTGGGGTGCGCTGCCCCACGTGCCTGACGAGCTGACAAGCGAGCAGGTAGTTGCGTTGGTGAAGCAGCGTGTCCACGTGGAATGGATTGCGAGATTGCTAAAACAGCAAATATGCAAAGGAGAGGTTCGATAGATGAGCAGAACCGTTGTCGCCAATTGGAACGAGTATGCAGGAAAGGCTGTGCAAAAGGAAGCACTGACGCTGCAAGAAGCGCTTTGCGTGCTGCGAGCGCCTGACGATGAGCTGTTGCCGTTGTTGCACGCCGCTTTTCAGGTCAGGAAGCATTTTTTCGGGAAAAAGGTCAAGCTGAACATGATCTTAAACGCCAAAAGCGGCCTGTGCCCGGAAGATTGCGGCTACTGTTCGCAATCGATCGTCTCTACCGCGCCTGTAGCCAAGTACACCATGCTCGACAAAGAGACGTTACTGGCAGGCGCAAAAGAAGCGATGAACCGCAAGGCTGGTACATACTGCATTGTCGCTTCCGGGCGAGGGCCGACGGAAAAGGAGCTGGGCCAGGTCATTGAAGCGGTGCAAGAAATTCGCGACACCATGCCGCTGAAAATATGCGCTTGTCTGGGCATCCTCAGCGACGAGCAAGCCAAGCGGCTGAAGGAAGCGGGGGTGCACCGATACAACCACAATTTGAACACAAGCCGGAATCATTACGCGGCGATCACCACCACGCATACGTACGAGCAGCGCGTGGGAACGGTCGATACGGTGAAAAAAGCGGGAATGTCGCCATGCTCCGGCGTCATCATCGGCATGGGGGAGAGCGACGAAGAAATCGCGGAGATGGCTTTTGCCTTGCGGAGCCTGGATGCGGATTCGATTCCGGTCAACTTTTTGAACGCGATCCCGGGAACGCCCTTGGAGCATCAAGGACGCACGCAGGCGCAAAAGGCATTGAAAGTATTGGCGCTGTTCCGCTTTGTCTGCCCGGACAAAGAAATTCGCGTGGCTGGCGGGCGCGAGGTGAATTTGCGCAGCTTGCAGCCGTTGTCGCTCTACGCCGCCAACTCGCTGTTTGTGGGCGATTATTTGACGACACCGGGGCAGGAAATCACCAGCGATCATCAGATGATTGAAGACCTCGGGTTTGAAATCGAGCTATGCGCGCTGTAAGCGAAGAGGTGCGGCAAATGAGGCAAAGGTACGAATGGCTGGAGACGGAATGGAGCAAGATGCGGGAGCAGTCGCTTTGCCGAGAGTGGCAGACGGTAGAGTCTTTGGCGGAGCATGGAGGAACGTGGATTGTCGTTGGCGGAAAAAAGATGCTGAACATGTCCTCCAACAACTATTTGGGGCTTGCTCACGATCCGCAAATCATGGCTGCGGGTGAAAAGGCAGCGCGGCAATGGGGCGCAGGAGGAACTGCGTCCCGCCTCGTCCTCGGCAATTACCCGTTGTACGACGAGTTGGAGCAGCGGCTGGCCCAGTGGAAGCAGCGTGAGGAAGCGCTCGTTTTCGCGAACGGCTATCAGGCGAATACGGGGGTGCTTGCTGCGTTGGCTGGTCGGGGCGACGTAGTATTCAGCGATCGGCTGAACCACGCCAGCATTGTGGACGGAATCGTCCTGAGCCGTGCCGAGCACGTCCGGTATCGGCATAACGATTGGGAGCATCTGGCGTTTCTAATGGAAAAACATCAGGGAACGAAACGGAAGTGGATTGTGACGGACAGCGTATTTTCCATGGATGGCGACAAGGCACCATTGCTGGAGTTGATCAAGCTGCGAGAACGGTACGGTGCTTTTCTCATGGTCGATGAAGCGCATGCGGGCGGGGTACGGGGCGAGCGGGGACAAGGTCTGTGCCACGAACTCGGGATCGCGTCGCAGGTGGATGTATTGATGGGAACGTTCAGCAAAGCTTTTGGCGTATACGGCGCTTATGTTTGTGCCGATCAGGTCGTCATTCGCCATCTGCGTTCGAAAGCGCGCTCGCTCATCTATTCCACAGCGCTGCCTCCTGGTGTCGTCGGGTCGACGATTGCCGCCCTGACGCAGATTGAGGCGGACGAGTGGCGGCGACAAGCGTTGCAGCACAACGCGCAGCTTTTTCGGCGGTTGCTTGCGGAAAAAGGCTTTGCCGTAACTTCAGACGACACGCAGATTGTTCCGATCACGCTGGGAGAAAACGAGCGGGCGCTGCAATTCAGCCAGAAGCTGTGGGAACGGGGAGTTGCAGCTGTCGCGATTCGCCCGCCGACCGTCCCGGATGGAACAGCGCGCATCCGCTTTACGGTAATGGCTACACATCAGCCAGAAGAGCTGGTCTGGGCGGTCGAGCAATTGACTGCTGTCCGGGATGAATGCGCAGGAGGGATGTGAAGTGGCGCCAGTCATTGTTTGGCTGACAGGCTGGGGAATGGCGGATTCATGCTGGGACAAAGTTCGCGAGCGATTGCCCGATGTACGTCATGTGGTCCCTGACTATTCGCAAGTTTCACGGCCGGACGAATTTTACGAAGTGGTTGCGCAATCCATTCAAAGCTTGAGTGGAAAAGAACTGCTTGTCGTTGGCTGGTCGCTGGGCGGAATGCTGGCCCTTAGGCTGGCAGCTGAAAAGCGCGTAGCCGGACTGGTGCTGATTGGGACGACATTGCGGTTTGTCCGCGACCCGGCGGAACGAGAGCACGGCATTGGCGCAGCAATGCTTCAGCGGATGAAGCGGCAGCTGGCAAAAGACCGCGAGCGGATCATGGCCCAATTCGTAGAGCAGATGTTCACAGGGCAAGAACGCGGGCAAAACTGCGTCGATGTGGGGATGGCAGAGGGCCGCTGGAGCCAGCAGGCGCTGTCCGCAGGGCTGGATTACCTGGCGAGCGAGGACTGCCGGTTTGCCCCTGATCGCTTGTCTTGTCCGGCGGTGGTCATTCATGGCGAAGGCGACGTCATCTGTCCGCTCGGCGCGGGAAAAGAGCTTGCGGGCAAGCTGGCGGCAGCCGATTTTTTGCAACTGAAAGACTGCGGGCATGCCCCACACCTGGTTCATCCTGAGCAAGTCAGCGAAGCGATCATGAGGATGGTGAAGCGCATTGCACACAGAACAGATCAAGCGTCGATTCAGCAGCAAGGCGACATCTTATGAACAGTATGCGATTGTGCAAAAAGAGATGGCGCAGCGTCTCGGCGCAATCGTGTCCGCGACGTTGGCGGATAAAAGTGTCGAGAGCATACTGGAAATCGGCTGCGGCACAGGCGGACTGACGCGTCTGATCAGGGGGCAGTACCCGAAAGCCGCATACGAAGCGATTGACATCGCGCCCGGAATGATTGCGCAGGCGAGGTCGAACCTTGAGCAGCACGGATTGGCAGTGAGCTTTCGCCAGGCTGATACGGAAGAATGGGTCTGGACACAGCCAGAGGCAACCAGGGATCTGATCGTGTCGGGAGCGTGCTTTCAATGGCTGCTTCGCCCTGAGCCGACGATCCGCCGTCTGTGCAAGCTGCTCAAGCCGGGTTCGCCGCTTTTGTTTTCGACGTTTGGCCCCAACACCTTCTGCGAATTGCACGACTCCTTTGCCCGCGCCCATGCCAGTCTGGGAGAGCAAGGAGTTCGGCACGGACTATCGTATTTGACGACAGAGCAGTGGCTTGCCTTGCTGGATTCGGCGGGAATGGAATCGTTGCAGGCGACTGTACACAAGGTGGTTTTGACTTACCCGGGTGTGCTGGATTTTTTACGTGCCGTAAAAGCGGTAGGAGCAAGCGCCAGCGAAGACAAAACGGCGGGCTTGGGCAGAAAAAGGCTGCTGTTTGCCATGGCTGACTATTATCAGCGGACGTACGGAGATGAGAAGGGAGTGCGTGTAACCTACGAGATGCTTTTTGTCAGCGGCTTTCGCAGCCAATAACGTTTTCTTTTGAGAGAATGGGCAGCTTTTTCTTCATGAAAGCGATTTCGCAGCAGGAATCTGCATGAAGAAATGGAATTTTAAGAAGGTTGGCTATCCTGTTCATTCAAGGAGTGTATGGAAGATGAGTCAAAAGGAAATCGTTATCGCAAGCGCAGTGCGCACAGCTATAGGCAGTTTTCAAGGATCGCTCGCGGGAATCTCCGCAACGAAACTGGGCGGCATCGTCCTGGAAGCGGCTTTGGAGCGCGCTGGCGTGTCCAAAGACTCGGTTGATGAAGTGATTATGGGCAATGTACTTTCCGCAGGACTGGGCCAGAATCCTGCCCGTCAGGCTGCCATTCAAGCAGGATTGGCGCACGAGGTGCCGTCCTTGACGATTAACAAAGTATGCGGCTCCGGATTGAAAGCCGTTCATTTGGCTGTACAGGCGATTTTGAGCGGAGATGCCGAAGTCGTGCTGGCGGGTGGCATGGAAAACATGAGCCAGGCTCCGTACTTGCTGGATGGAGCGCGCTCGGGATATCGCATGGGCGATCAAAAGGCGGTCGACTCGATGATCCGCGATGGTCTTTGGTGTGCATTCAACGACTACCACATGGGAATCACAGCCGAAAATCTGTGCGCCAAATACGAGATCGGACGGGAAGAGCAGGACGAGTTTGCGGCATGGAGCCAGGAAAAAGCGCAGAAAGCTTTGGAAAGCGGCCGTTTTCAGGAGGAGATCGTGCCTGTTCCGATTCCGCAGCGCAAAGGCGACCCTGTGCTGTTTGCTGTCGACGAATTTCCGCGCGCTGGCGTAACCGCCGAGATGCTCTCCAAGCTGAAGCCAGCCTTTAAAAAGGATGGCACTGTGACCGCAGGAAACGCTTCGGGCATCAACGATGGCGCGGCTGCGCTTTTAATCATGACCAAGGAAAAGGCGGAGGAGCTGGGCGTAAAACCGCTCGCGCGCATCGTCGCCAATGCCAGTGCGGGCGTCGATCCGAGCATCATGGGCTACGGTCCGGTGCCAGCGACCAAGCGAGTTTTGGAAAAAGCGGGCATGTCTTTGTCCGACATCGATTTGATCGAAGCGAACGAGGCATTCGCCGTTCAATCGCTGTCTGTCGGCAAAGCGCTCGGCTTCGATCGGGAAAAGCTGAACGTTAACGGCGGAGCGATTGCTCTGGGTCATCCAATTGGCGCAAGCGGGGCGAGAATATTAGTTACGCTTGTTCACGAATTGCAAAAGCGCGAAGGGGTAAAATATGGTCTAGCAACCTTGTGCATTGGCGGCGGACAAGGGGTTTCGACAATTGTTGAAAAAATGTAGATTTTCAATTGTGAACGCTTTGTGTACAGAACAAGACGAACGTTGACAAAGGGAATAATTCTTCGTTAATATGGATGAGGGCAAAGGGGCACTTGACACCAGCCCTCTCCTTATGTATGAAAGGAGAATGTTGTTCCGTGTCGAAAATTGATAATCCTTGGCGAGCCATCACGTTGGTCACTTTAATTGGTGTCGATATGGCCGTTTGCGTGGTTGCGGGAGTCTTTCTGGGAAAATACTTGGATGGCCTTTTCGCTACCAATCCGTTGTTTTTGATGGTTGGACTGCTCGCGGGATTAGGAATAGGCGTGTACAGCGTCTACCGCATCATTCGCGGTTACCTCTAGGGAGATGGGACATGCAAACGTTTTCTTCGGCAATGCGATCCACGTTTCGCTATGCCTTTTTCTGTATGGCAATCGCCGCGATACTCTGGGCGCTGTTGCCATCATCGCGTTTCTTTTTGCAAAGCCTCCTGCTCGGGATGGCTGGCAGTCTAGTGAATGGCACGGTCCTCTTCAGCAAAACATGGCGAATTGGCCAGATGGCTGTCGATCCGGGCGTGCGTCCGAAAGGGACAGGTATGCTGCAACGCTTGGTCGTGGCAGGTTTTGCTGTCTTTTTGACTATGCGTTTTCCTCACTTGTTTGGGCTTGCCGGAGTGTTGATCGGCTTGTTCCTTTTCCAGGTTCTCAGTTTCCTTTTTGTGTATCGCTCCTTTAAATAGATAGCAGAATACTTTTTTTCATGTACGTAAGTAACATACTCGCGCGGAAGAAAGGGGTGAAATACATGCATTATTCTCTGCGATTTGAATGGTTGGGCATGGTATTTGACATCTCCACTGTTCTCATGATTTTGGTAACCTCTCTGGTGGTGCTTTTGCTCTGTATCGGGATGACCCGCAACTTGACCTCCGCTACACCAAGCGGCGCGCAAAACGTGATGGAATGGATTGTGGATTTCGTTACTGGCATTACAAAAAGCTATATCTCACCGAAAAAAGCTGCGGGTTTTGTCTCGCTGGCGCTGACTTTGTTCCTCTACATTTTCCTTGGAAACCAACTGGGTCTCGTATTTAACGTAAATACAGCACACCACAACGGTCCTGACCATCAAGTAAGCGAAAAGGTTAAAGACCTGTTGACGGCTTCCACGACTCCTGAGGCAAAACAACAAAAGATGGCCAAGCTTGAGGAAGAGCTTAACTCAAACGATCCGCATTCTCACGGTGTTGTCATCGGCTGGTGGAAATCTCCAACCGCGACACCGAGCGTAACTTTCGCTCTCGCGTTCATCGTTTTGCTGTACGCTCACTACCTGGGCATTAAGAAGAGTTTCGGTGGATGGTTGAAACATACATTCCTGAATCCGATTCACATTCTGGAGGAGTTCATCATCAAACCATTGACGCTTCCTCTGCGTCTATTCGGTAACATCTTTGCGGGTGAGGTTTTGATCGCCTTCCTGTTGGGTGTAGGGATCTTCGGAAGTATTCCGTTGTTCCTGTGGCTGGGCTACTCGGTGTTTGTCGGCTCTGTACAGGCATTCATTTTCACTACGCTGGCGATGGTTTACCTGTCTCAGCAGGTGAATGAAGATCACTAATCAGCATTTCCCCGATTTTATACTCGCTTTTACAAACTAAGGAGGTTTTTAAACAATGGAAGGTTTGGCTCTTGCAATTGGTATCGTATTTGGTCTCGCTGCTCTTGGCGCAGCAATCGGTAACTCCCTGGTAATCTCCCGTACAATTGAAGGCGTAGCTCGTCAACCAGAAGCACGTGGTAACCTGATGGGTCTCATGTTCCTGGGTCTCGGTCTGGTAGAGGCGGTTCCGATCATCGCTGTAGCGATCGGTTTCATTCTCTTCGGTCGTATGTAGTCAGCGAGCAATTGGTAACAATAGGCGGGCGCTTGATACCCGCCTCTATTTTTGATCGAGTGGAAGTCTATGAAGCTGCCATTCGACGCAAGCAAGAAAACTTCGTCATAGTACGAAGCCAGAGTGTCTGAAACAAACGGTATATACCGTGATGATACATCTTTCTTTTCGCAGGAAGGAGTGAAACGAATGCTCGACTTTGGAGCGGTGTCCCTGGAGTGGGGAACGCTTTTAACCCAAGCAATTGTGTTCTTGTTGTTGCTGCTCTTGGTTCGTAAATTGGCTATGGGCCCGATCGTTGGGATCATGGAGAAACGTCGTCAGCATATCGAAACCCAAATTTCATCTGCTGAGCGCAACCGCGCAGAAGCGGAAAAACTCTTGGCTGAACAACGTCGCGTACTGGATGAAGCTCGCGCTGAATCCAAAGCAATCATCGACCGCGCTAGCAAGCAAGCGTCTGATGAAGCGGCGAAAATCGTGGCAGAAGCTCAAGCTGCATCCGAGCGTATGAAAGCGGACGCAAGCGCTGAACTGGCACGTGAAGTAGAAAAAGCAAAATCCGAGCTGCGTGAACAAATGACCAGCCTCTCCGTACTCTTGGCTTCCAAGATTATCGAGAAAGAACTGGACGAAGCAGCTCAAAAGTCCACTGTTGACAAATTCCTGGCTCAAGTAGGAGATCGCCTATGAGTAGCGCAGTAGGAAAGCGTTATGCTCGCGCTCTGTTTGAGGTAGCGAGCGAGCGTGGCAAGATCGATCAGGTGGAAGCTGACCTTGGTGCGATCGTGCAGGCTGTGGAAGGCAACGAAGATCTGCAAAAGATCATGCAGCACCCGCACATCGCTGCAGATGCAAAGGGCAAACTGGTTGATGAGCTTTTCAAAAGCCATGTAGGGGAAGAGAGCTTCAACTTCCTGAACGTCCTGATTGAAAACGGACGGGAAGTTCAACTGTCTGACATCTACAGCTCCTTTGTGCAACTGGCAAATGAAGCGCGTGGCTACGCAGATGCTGTCGTCACGAGCGCAAAGCCGCTTTCTGATGAAGAACAGGCAGAGTTGGCTGAGAAGTTCGGTCAAACTTTGAATAAAAAGCTGCGGTTGACAGCGGTCGTAGACCCTGCAATCCTCGGCGGCATCGTTATCAAAATTGGCGACCGTCTGTACGATGGCAGCCTGAAAACAAAGTTGGAAACCTTTGCGCAAAAAGCGTAAAGCTCGGTCTTAACGAAGTTGGATGAATGGGGTGAATTAAGTGAGTGCAATCAGACCAGAAGAAATTAGCTCCCTCATCAAAGAGCGGATCGCTAATTTTAAATCTGAAATCGAAGTTGTAGACGTAGGCACAGTCATCCAGGTTGGTGACGGTATTGCTCGCGTTCACGGTTTGGAAAAGGCCATGCAAGGGGAGCTTCTTGAGTTCCAAAATGGCGTAATGGGTATGGTACTCAACTTGGAAGAAGATAACGTGGGTGTCGTTATTATGGGACCTTTCCGCGACATTAAGGAAGGCGATACTGTAAAACGTACCGGCCGCGTTATGGAAGTTCCAGTAGGGGAAGCGCTGCTCGGCCGCGTAGTAAACCCACTGGGCCAACCACTCGATGGTCAAGGACCTATCGCAAATGACGGCTACCGCCCGATCGAGAGCCCGGCTCCTGGCGTAATGGCGCGTAAATCCGTACACGAACCGCTCCAAACAGGTATCAAAGCGATTGACGCGATGATCCCGGTTGGTCGCGGACAGCGTGAGTTGATCATTGGTGACCGCCAAACTGGTAAAACAGCAGTGGCGCTCGACACCATCATCAACCAAAAAGGCAAAGACATGATTTGTATCTACGTGGCGATCGGTCAGAAGCAATCGACCGTTGCGAACATCGTAGAAACCCTGCGTAAAGCAGGCGCTCTGGATTACACCATCATCGTTTCCGCTACAGCTTCCGACCCAGCGCCAATGCTGTACCTGGCTCCTTATGCTGGTGTTACTATGGCTGAGTACTTCATGTACAAAGGCGGACACGTTCTGTGCGTATACGATGACCTGTCCAAACAGGCTGCTGCATACCGCGAAATGTCCCTGTTGCTCCGTCGTCCTCCAGGCCGCGAAGCATATCCTGGTGACGTATTCTACTTGCACTCCCGCTTGCTGGAGCGCGCTGCGAAACTGTCTGATGAACTGGGCGCAGGTTCCATTACTGCTCTGCCGTTCATCGAAACCCAAGCGGGTGACATTTCCGCATACATTCCTACTAACGTGATCTCCATCACGGATGGTCAGATCTTCCTGGAGACAGACTTGTTCAACGCAGGTCAACGTCCAGCGGTTAACACCGGTCTTTCCGTATCTCGTGTAGGTGGTTCCGCGCAAATCAAGGCGATGAAAAAGGTAGCAGGTCCGCTCAAGCTTGAGTTGGCTCAATACCGTGAGCTTGCAGCGTTTGCTCAGTTCGGTTCCGACCTGGACAAAGCTACCCAAGCTCGTCTGACCCGCGGTGAGCGCTTGATGGAAATCATGAAACAAGGCCAGTTCGATCCAATGCCTGTTGAGAAGCAAGTTGCTTCTATCTACAGCGCTACACGCGGCTACCTGGATGACATTCCAGTAGCAGATGTACGCCGCTTTGAGAAAGAGCTGCTGTCTTTCCTGGATTCCAACAAACCACAACTGTTGGAGCACATCCGCACTACGAAAGACCTTCCAGATGAAAAAGAACTGAACGCAGCGATCGAAGAGTTCAAAAAAGGCTTTTCGGTAACTCGCTAATCGTTAACCTGATAGACATCAGATGCATGCCGGGCAAGAAAGCCCGGGCATGCGTTCTCAAGGTGGTGAAAACGAGTGGCAAAAGGAATACGTGAGATTCGACGCAGTATTAAAAGTACCAAAAATACGCGCCAAATCACGAAAGCGATGAAAATGGTGGCGGCAGCGAAACTCCGCCGCAACCAGGAGAAGGCTGAGGCAGCACGTCCTTACGCTGACAAAATCCAGGAAGTGATTGCAAGCATTGCGAGCGGAACAACTGGTTCCAAACATCCGATGCTGCAAAATCGTCCGGTGAAAAAGACTGGTTACATTGTCATCACTTCCGACCGTGGACTTGCTGGCGGATACAACGCCAACATGCTTCGCAAAGTGGTTACCACCATCAGCGAAAAGCACAAATCCAAGGATGAGTACGGTATTTTTGTGATCGGTCGCAAAGGTCGTGACTTCTTCAGCAAACGGAACTATCCGCTTCTGGAAGAGGTAACAGGTCTGCCAGCCAGCCCAGCCTTTGCTGATATCAAGAAAATTGCCGGTGCGGCAGTCCAGATGTTCGCGAACGAACAAATTGACGAACTGTACCTGTGCTACAACAAGTTCCAAAGTGCAATTTCGCAAATACCTACCGTAAAACAATTGCTGCCACTGGAAGCTCCCGAGAGCAACACGGTGCGCACAATCAATTACGAGTATGAGCCGTCCTCGGAAGAAGTTCTGGCCGATCTGTTGCCTAAATACGCGGAAACACTGGTGTACAGTGCGCTTCTCGAAGCGAAGGCTTCCGAAGAAGGTTCCCGTATGACAGCGATGGGCAACGCGACAGACAACGCAACGGATATGATTAACCGTTACACGTTGATCTACAACCGTGCCCGTCAGGCAGCCATTACTCAAGAGATTTCCGAGATCGTTGCAGGTGCAAACGCACAGGCTTAGTGGCAGCGAATAGCTCCCAATTTAGCTTTACAGGAGGGAAGAAGTAAGATGGCGAATGGACGCGTGGTTCAGGTAATGGGTCCGGTTGTTGACGTCGAGTTCGACCGCGGACACCTGCCTGCCATTTACAATGCGATCAAGATTCAACATAAAGCACAAAGCGCTGGCGAGCGCGACATCGACTTGACAGTTGAGGTTGCAACTCACCTGGGTGATAACCTGGTTCGTACCGTTGCGATGTCTTCCACTGACGGTTTGGTTCGCGGTATGGAAGCCGTTGATACAGGTGCAGCTATCTCCGTTCCAGTGGGTGCAGTTACCCTCGGACGCGTATTTAACGTATTGGGAGAGCCGATCGACCTGCAAGAGCTGGGTCAAGTAGATCGTCGCGACCCAATTCACCGTAAAGCTCCTGAGTTCGTAGACCAAGCAACTACTGTTGAAATCCTGGAAACAGGTATCAAAGTAATTGACCTCTTGGCTCCGTACATCAAGGGTGGTAAGATCGGTCTGTTTGGTGGTGCGGGTGTAGGTAAAACCGTTACGATCCAAGAGCTGATCAACAACATCGCGCAAGAGCACGGTGGTATTTCCGTATTCGCTGGTGTAGGTGAGCGTACCCGTGAAGGTAACGACCTGTACCACGAGATGAAAGATGCAGGCGTTCTGCCGAAAACCGCGATGGTATTCGGTCAAATGAACGAACCGCCTGGTGCGCGTCTTCGCGTAGCGTTGACCGGTCTGACAATGGCGGAGTATTTCCGTGATGAAGAAGGCCGCGACGTTCTTCTGTTTATCGACAACATCTTCCGCTTTACCCAAGCGGGTTCCGAGGTATCCGCTCTCTTGGGCCGTATGCCATCCGCGGTAGGTTACCAGCCAACACTGGCTACCGAAATGGGTCAGCTGCAAGAGCGCATTACTTCTACGAAAAAAGGTTCCGTAACGTCTATTCAAGCGATCTACGTACCAGCGGATGACTATACTGACCCGGCGCCTGCGACTACGTTTGCTCACTTGGACGCTACTACCAACCTGGAGCGCTCCATCGCTGAGTTGGGTATCTTCCCTGCGGTAGACCCACTCGCATCCACTTCCCGTGCTCTGACTCCTGACGTAGTTGGTCAAGAACACTACGATGTGGCTCGTGGCGTGCAAAAAATCCTGCAACGTTACAAAGAATTGCAAGATATCATCGCGATCCTTGGTATGGACGAGCTGAGCGACGATGACAAACAAGTGGTTGGCCGCGCGCGCCGCATCCAACGCTTCCTGTCCCAGTCCTTCCACGTTGCCGAGCAATTTACTGGTAACCCGGGCCAATACGTGCCATTGAAAGAAACGGTTCGCAGCTTTAAAGAAATCCTCGAAGGCAAGCACGACCACCTGCCAGAGGGCGCGTTCCTGTATGTAGGAACGATTGAAGAAGCGGTAGAAAAAGCGAAGAAAATGGCGTAAGACACCCTGGAAAGGGGAGACGATTAAATGAGTAAGATGACAGTTGAAGTCGTAACTCCTGAACGGGTTGTCTATAGCGGTCAGGCTGAAATGGTCATTGCTCGCGGTGTTCAAGGGGATCTCGGTATTTTGCCGAACCATATGCCACTGGTGAGCCCGCTGAAAATAGCGCCTGTTCGGATCAAGACAGAAGGCGAGAAAGAAGTAAAGATGGCTGTAAGCGGCGGCTTCATGGAAGTGCGCGGCGATAAAGTAACCATCCTTGCTGAAACGGCTGAATTGCCGGGAGACATCGATGTTGAACGCGCGAAGGCAGCGAAAGCTCGCGCCGAGAAGCGTTTGGCTGAGAAATATGCCGAGCTCGACGTCCAGCGTGCTGAGCGTGCGCTGCAACGTGCGATGGCACGTCTCGACGTAACGAAGTAAGCGTAAGCTTGATATCCCCGCGCCCATGTGGCTGCGGGGATTTTTCGGTTACGAGCGCGTATGGCGATACATGCATGCTGGGCATGATATTTCCAGTTGGTAATCGCCTATCGTTTCTGTGTATAATAGACCTAATGCCCTGCCGTCTGACATGATTTTTTGCGACAGCATAATGTGCGGCACTGGCTAGTGGAATTAAAGGAGAGTGTACTGATGCAAACCATTCGCGATATTCGCCACAATCAGGATGGCGTAGTGATTCCGAGCGGCTTCGCGGCCAATGGCTGGTCGAACGTGCTGTCTCATGAGATGAATGTCCTGTTTCAGGCTCTGTGTTTTGTCGTAACAGAGTACGAGACAAAAGCGGAGATGGAAAAAGGACTGGATGAAATCGAAGCGTTGAAAGGCGCCTTTTCTGTACCTGCCAAGGAAGCATTTAAATCGGAAGAAGACTATGAAGGCTATGTAGACCTGCTGAACCGCTTCAAGGCATTCCTGAAGCGTTCCGATTACGCTTATCCTGCATCCCGTGTGGAAGCGATTGAGCTTTTCGTAAAATGGGGTCTTGTGATCGACAACGAAGACGCGTGGGATATTCCTGTCCACCCGTTCCCGGATGTACCTCAGTTGTTTAATCTGAGTGAAGCGGAATCGCTCGCCCTGGCGCATGTAAAGCTGGAAGCGCTGGTACACCCTATTTTCAGCCGTCTGGTCATGATGCTGCATGAACGCGATGAAAACACGTTTAGCATCTCCAAGGCAGAAATGAAAGAAATGCTGAATACGAATGACCAGATGCTTACTGAAGTTTTGATCAAGCTGACTCCGTATATGGAAGAGGCGATCGAGAACGTACTGGAACTTCCGGATGATGAGAAACTGAATTTCACCATTGTATGGGAGCGCATTTACGAAGACTTCCTCGGTCAGCAGTTTTCAAGCAATGTTCAATAATGCACAAAATAAATACGCCTGACGGACATATTCGTTTGGCTATTATATGATGCTGGAAAAACTTAGGGAAAAATCTCTAAGTTTTTCCCTTTATATGGGACTACAGGAAGGCTTTCGTTAGACACCCAATTGGCAATTTGATATAATGATAAAGGTATTTTTTTCTAGCAGTATCGGTCTGCGACTACGTTCATACCTTCATCTGCGATGCTGCAAGGAGTACCCTTTTGATGATGTTCATACTTCATCTGGAGGGCAGCGCAAGACAGATTCATATCTTTCTTACGAGCGGAGGGAACGTGGGTGATTGACATCTATACCAACAATTATGTTATTGTCGCGATCTTTTTGTTTCTCGGTGTGTTGTTGCCCGTAGCTACTGTCAGCTTCGTTGGTCCACTACTGCGTCCAAAGAAACCGACACGGGAGAAGCAAACCACTTATGAAAGCGGTAACATTCCTGTTGGTGACAGCTGGGTACGTTTCAACGTGAAGTATTACATCTTTGCCCTTATGTTTGTCATTTTCGATGTAGAAACACTCTTTCTGTACCCGTGGGCCGTCGCTTACAAAGAGTTGGGGCTGTTCGCCCTGGTCGAGATGGTCATCTTTATATCCTTGCTTGTGGTAGGGCTGATTTACGCGTGGAGAAAGAAGGTGCTGGAATGGAACTAGATCTGACAAGCATTGCGCCTGAATTGCAAGAAGAACTGAATCGAAACGTCATGTTTACGACTTTGGAAACGGTAAAAGGATGGGTGCGAAGCAATTCGCTCTGGCCTTTGACTTTTGGCCTTGCCTGTTGCGCGATTGAGATGATGGGAACCGGGGGAGCGCGATACGATCTGGACAGGTTCGGGGTAATTTTCCGGGCTTCGCCGCGCCAATCCGATGTCATGATCGTAGCCGGAACGGTTACGAAAAAAATGGCTCCATTGCTGCGCCGCTTGTACGACCAGATGCCTGAACCGAAGTGGGTGATTGCGATGGGGTCCTGTGCGACGGCGGGCGGACCATATGTGCGCTCGTACAGTGTCGTAAAAGGTGTCGATCAGATCGTTCCCGTCGATGTATACATTCCGGGGTGTCCACCTAACCCTGCCGCCCTGATTTACGGAATCAACAAACTTCAGGAAAAAATCCGCTATGAAGCGAAGACTGGGAAGCGGGTGACCAGTCCATGAGCGAAGAAAAACGCAGGCCAACGCCGGAAGAAAAGGCGCAGGCAGCAGCCGAGGCGCGCGCCAAAGCTGAAGCTTTGCGAAAATTAAGAGAACAGGAAGAGCAGGGCGCAGAGGCAGCTCCACCAGCTCAAGAAGAAGCTCAGGCACAAGCCGCAGATTCGCAAGAGGAAGCAGCACCAGCAGCGAAGCCAGTCTCGGAAATGACACCGGAAGAAAAAGCAGCAGCGAAAAAGGCGGCAGCGGCAGAAGCGATTGCCAAAGCCAAAGCTGCGAAGGAAGCCGGAACAGATGCGCCAAGCGAAGCAGCCACGCCAGCAGCGAAGCCAGTCTCGGAAATGACACCGGAAGAAAAAGCAGCAGCGAAAAAGGCGGCGGCCGCAGAAGCGATTGCCAAAGCGAAAGCTGCGAAGGAAGCCGGAGCAGATACGCCAAGCGAAGCAGCCACGCCAGCAGCGAAGCCAGTCTCGGAAATGACGCCGGAAGAAAAAGCAGCGGCGAAAAAGGCTGCCGCCGCAGAAGCGCTGGCAAAAGCGAAAGCTGCCAAGGAAGCAAAAGAATCTGCCCAGCAGGGAGATGGCGCTTCGTCAGCAGAGGGGGCAGATGCGGAAGCGAAGGCAAAAGCCGCCGCAGCGGCCAAAGCAAAAGCAGCTGCCGCCGCTGCAGCTAAGGCGAAGGCCGAGAGAGAAGCGAGTGGCTCGCCAGCAGATGGCGGGGATGATGACGCCAAAGCGAAAGCCGCCGCAGCAGCAAAAGCCAAGGCTGCCGCCGCAGCCGCTGCAAAGGCAAAAGCTGCTCAAGCGACTGGCGATGGAGCGGAAGCAGCAGAAACGCCAAAAGCTCCTTCCAAAAACCAACCGTATCTCGACAAGTACGTGCTGCGTATTACAGAGAAGTTCGGCAAAGAAGTGCTGGAAGCCAGTTATATTAACGAATTGGCCAAGGAAGTCCCGACATTGGTTATTCAGAACGAACGGTGGCACGAGATTGCCCAGTTTCTGAAAGAAGACGGGCAATTGGCCTTTGAATATTTGTCAGATTTGCATGGCGTCGATTATGAGGACAGGATGGAAGTTTATTACCATCTGTACTCCTACAAAAATCGGCAAAGCCTGGCGGTAAAAGTCAAAACCAGTCGGGAACAGTCGTCTGTGCCGTCTGTCATGGACGTATGGAACGGCGCCAATTGGAATGAAAGAGAGACTTTTGACTTGTTGGGGATTCATTTCCCGGGACATAAGGATTTGCGTCGAATTTTGCTGCCGGATGATTGGGTAGGCTATCCGCTGCGAAAAGATTATGTGCAATACGACGAGGAGGTTTAACTGATGAACCAGAACATCCTCACAACAAGTGTCGATACCTCTTCAGAAAACGGCATTCGCACGGAAGAGATGCTTCTGAATGTCGGCCCGCAGCATCCAAGTACACACGGAGTATTTCGCTTGGTCGTCAAAATTGATGGCGAAACGATCAAGGAAGCTATTCCGGTCATGGGCTATCTCCATCGCGGCACCGAAAAGCTGGCGGAAAATCTGAACTATACGCAGATTATTCCTTACACCGACAGGATGGACTACGTATCTGCCATGACCAACAACTATGTGCTCTGTCACGCGGTAGAGACGATGATGGGTCTGGAAATACCCGAGCGTGCCCAGTTCTTGCGCCTGATTGCCATGGAATTGAACAGGGTGGCAAGTCACCTGGTCTGGTGGGGAACTTATTTGCTCGACATCGGTGCAATGGGACCGTTTCTGTATGCGTTCCGCGATCGGGAAATGATCCTTGACCTGTTTAACGAGCTGTGTGGAGCGCGAATGACTTTCAACTACATGCGGATCGGTGGCGTGAAGTGGGATGCGCCTCCAGGCTGGGTAGACAAGGCAAAGGAATTTGTCCAATACATGAAGAAGGAACTGAACAACTACCACCAGCTCGTATCCGGAAACGAAATTTTTATCAGCAGGATCAAAGGCATCGGAAAATTCGACACCAGTACGGCATTGGATTACTCGCTGTCTGGCGTTATGCTGCGAGCCACTGGCGTGAAGTGGGATTTGCGCAAAGATGAGCCATATTGCATCTATGATCGCTTCGATTTTGATGTTCCGACTGCGACAGAGGGCGATTGCATGGCGCGCTATCAAGTGCGCATGGCAGAGATTGAACAGTCGTTGCGCATTTTGGAGCAAGCCCTGGAGCAGTTCCCGAGCGAAGGGGAAGTGATCGGCAAAGTGCCTCGTGTCATTCGGCCACCAGCTGGCGAGACTTATGTGCGGATCGAGTCTCCGCGTGGGGAAATCGGCTGCTACATCGCAAGCCAGGGTAAGGATAAGCCTTGGAGATTGAAATTCAGACGGCCGTCCTTTACCAATCTGCAAATTCTGCCCACATTGTTGCAGGGAGAAAGCCTTGCCAACATGATCGTCATCCTGGGCAGCATCGACATCGTGCTCGGGGAGGTTGACTGTTGATGAATGCGCTTTTGCAGCAAGCCCCCTCATGGGGAAACACTCTCTGGTTTATTTTGGCGGCGGTGATCCTGCTGGCCGTTTTGCTGGGATTCGTCACATACGCTATCTACTTCGAGCGCAAAGTCATCGGTTGGATGCAGCTGCGCATTGGGCCCAATCGCGTCGGGCCTTTGGGACTTTTGCAAACCGTTGCTGACGTTACCAAGCTGCTGTTGAAAGAAGATACGCGTCCCAAGCACGCTGACAAAGCTTTGTTCACATTGGCGCCGATTTTGGCTTATGCGCCCGCCTTCGCTGTCCTGGCAGTCATGCCGTTTACGGAAAGCATCCAGTTTGCCGATTTGGGAATCGGCCTGCTGTACTATATCGCGCTTTCCGGCATTACGGTGCTCGGGGTGATTACGGCTGGCTGGGCTTCGAACAACAAGTATTCGCTGATCGGGGGTCTCCGCTCTGCTGCGCAGATGATCAGCTATGAAGTGCCGCTGGTCATGTCCGTGGTTGGTGTCGTTCTGTTGACGGGCAGCATGAATCTCAGGGAAATTGTCGAGGCGCAGCGGGATGTCTGGAATATTGTTCCGCAGTTTATCGGATTTGCCGTATTTATCATTGCTGCTCAGGCAGAGCTGAACCGTACGCCGTTTGACCTGCCTGAAGCCGAATCGGAGCTGGTAGCCGGATATCACGTCGAATACTCCGGATTCCGTTTTGCCATGTTCATGCTGGCAGAGTACGTGTACATGTTCGGGATGGGGACGCTGATTACGATTTTGTTCCTTGGTGGATGGCTGCCGATTCATCCGGCTTTGGGCTTTATTCCGGGAATCGTCTGGTTTGTGCTCAAGTTCTCGCTGTACATCTTCCTTCAGTTTTGGATTCGGGCTACCATGCCGCGCTTGCGAGTAGACCAACTGATGTCGTTTGCCTGGAAAGTGCTTCTGCCAATCGCGCTGTTCAACATACTGCTTACCGCTGTCGTCGTCTCCTATCAAAACGGGATGTTCTGATTTTGGCGGCAGAAAGCAACTGCTAGGCGTTACGGGTTTCTACGCGCAGGCTTCGCCATTGGCAAGGCGATAGTCAAGTAACTCAAATTCTGAGGGGTGACACACATGCTTGGACTGGCTAAAGGCCTTGGGTATACCTTTAAAAAACTCACGGAGAAAAAAGTTACCCATTTTTATCCGGATGTGCCCTTTCCCATGCCGCCACGCTTTCGCGGCATCCAACACTTTTCCCCGGAAAAATGCATCGTTTGCAACCAATGCGCCCGCATTTGTCCGACCGAGTGCATTCAATTGACAGGGAAGCCCCATCCTGATCCGGATAAAAAGGGAAAGATCATCGATACGTACGATATCAACTTCGAGCTATGCATCTTGTGCGATCTCTGTACGGAGGTTTGCCCTACCGAAGCGATTGTGATGACCAACAACTTCGAGCTGGCAGCTTACAGCAGGGACGAACTGTACAAAAACTTGAAATGGCTGGATGACAACAATACAAACGTCAGGGAGGAGAACTAGCATGACTGGCGAATTTGCAGCCTTTTTTATCCTGTCTCTCCTGACGATTGGCGGCGCAGTCTTCATGATCAGTTTTACTCGTGTTGTACACATGGTAATCTCGCTCGGGGTCACATTTATCAGCATCGCAGGACTGTTTGTTTTGCTCGGAGCAGAGTTTGTAGGCGTGGCGCAAGTGCTGGTCTACTCTGGTGCGATTTCTATTCTGATGCTGTTTGGAATTATGCTCACCAAGCACGATGCCCAGGACGAAGGAACAGGGCGCAAGTGGAAAAACCGCTTCATTCTGTTGTTTGTCGCTGGTTTGTTCGGCCTGTTGTTCTGGGGAATCCAAAACACACCGTGGCCTGCACCACCGCCGCCAGTGGCTTCTCCTGTGAGCAACGCCAAAGAAATCGGACTGGAAGTATTCACGAAGTACGTCATTCCATTTGAACTGTTGTCCGTACTGCTCTTGGTCGCGTTGGTCGGTGCGATCATCATGGCAAAAAAGGAGGGGGATAACGAATGACAGTGAGCATTACCTCCTACTTAATGGTCGCATTGATTTTGTTCTGTGTCGGTTTGTACGGAGCACTGACAAAGCGAAATGCGGTTGTCGTTTTAATCTCGATCGAATTGATGCTGAATGCGGTGAATATCAATCTGGTCGCGTTTTCCAAATACGGCTTGTACCCCGCTGTAGCCGGGCAAATTTTCACCTTGTTCACCATGACGGTTGCTGCTGCCGAGGTCGCAGTGGGTCTGGCGATCTTGATCGCGCTCTACCGCAACAAGGAAACAGTCAATGTAGATGAAATAGACCAAATGAAACGATAGATGGAGACCTGATAAGGAGGACAAAGATGGATACTTTTTTGCACTACGCCTGGCTCATCCCTCTGTTTCCGCTTCTTGCTTTCATCGTGATCGTTTCGTTTGGTCGCCAGTTGAAAGAAGGAGCGGCCATAGTCGGCATCGGGCTGACAGCTGTTTCTTTCGGAATCGCCGTCCTCGCTTTTTGGCAGAGATTCCGGGATGGGGGAGTAGACTACAACTATGTGGTAGATTGGCTTCATGTCGGTGACATCGTGATCAATATGGGCTTTGAGGTAACTCCGCTCAATGCGATGATGCTGGTTATCGTCACGCTGGTCAGCTTGCTCGTTCAGATTTATTCCAAAGGCTACATGCATGGCGACGAGCGCTTTCCGGTGTTTTACCAATATCTCGCCCTGTTCACGTTTTCCATGCTCGGGCTGGTCATTTCTCCGAACCTTTTGCAAGTGTACATTTTCTGGGAGCTGGTTGGTGTCTGTTCCTTCCTGCTCGTCGGTTATTACTATTTCAAACCGGAAGCCAAAGCGGCTGCGAAAAAGGCATTTATCGTTACGCGGATTGGCGACCTGGGATTGTTCATCGGGATATGCTTGCTGTTCTGGTGGACCGGAAGTTTTGAGTACGGGCCGATCTTCGAAAGCGTAGCTCTCGGACGATTGGAGCCATGGATGATTACAGTCGCAGCGATTTTGATTTTTATCGGTGCGATGGGGAAATCAGGTCAATTCCCGCTGCATACGTGGTTGCCTGATGCGATGGAAGGTCCTACGCCTGTATCTGCCTTGATTCACGCAGCGACGATGGTTGCTGCCGGTGTGTATCTGGTGGCTGCGACTTATCCGCTGTTCATCGCTTCTGATACGGCTTTGACTGTAGTGGCTTATGTAGGTGGCATCACGGCGATTTTTGCCGCTTCCATCGGTTTGACACAGCGCGACATCAAACGTGTGCTTGCGTATTCCACAGTCAGTCAGCTCGGGTACATGATGATGGCGCTGGGGGTTGCCGGTGCTGCCGGTTATGTGGCGGGATCGTTTCACTTGATGACGCACGCCTTTTTCAAAGCGTTGCTCTTTCTCGGAGCGGGCAGCGTAATCCACGCCGTACATACGCAAGATGTGTTTGAAATGGGCGGCCTGTGGAAAAAGATGCCTGTCACAGCACTGACATTTTTGATCGGCTGTCTGGCTATTGCGGGAATCTTTCCTTTCGCCGGATTCTGGTCGAAAGAAGCGATTTTGGGCGCTGTATATGGAGCGCATCGCTACGATCTGCTGGTTATTGCGCTGGTTGCGGCTTTCTTTACCGCATTCTATATGTTCCGATTGTTTTTCCTCACGTTCACGGGAAAAGCTCGGGGCAAGCACGAAGCACACGAGTCACCTGGAGTCATGACTGGACCTTTGCTAATTTTGGCGCTGCTTGCTGTAGTCGCCGGATTCGTGAACACGCCTTACGCACCTTTGCTGACTGACTGGCTTTTGTCAACAGGAACAGGTACGGCAATTGTCAACGTGTTTGGCGAAGGAACAGAGCATGCCGCTTCCTGGCTGCAAATCGTCGCTTTGCTCATCTCGGTGCTGGGCGTCATTTTGGCCTACCTGATGTACGGCAAAAAGTCGGTATCGCCAAACAGCATTCCCGAAGCGATGCCGTGGCTCTATCGACTCTCTTACCGAAAATACTATGTGGATGAACTGTACCAGAATGTGATTGTGCGGCCACTTGGCTGGCTGGGAATCATTTTGAACGGGTTTGACAAATACGTGGTGGATGGCCTGGTTGGGCTGACAGCCAAGATTACGCAGGGAATTGGCGCTTTACATGCACGTGTGCAAAGCGGCCAGATCCAGTCTTACGGGGCGATGGTTCTGTTTGGCCTGCTGCTGTTGATCCTTGCCATCAGTTTGACGGTCGAGGGAGGTGGACTCTTTGGTTTCGGGCGCTAATATCCTTTTGTCGTCGCTGGTGTTCTCTCCACTTCTGGCGATTCTCGTGATCGCTTGCATCCCTGGTCGTCGATTCGCGGCAATCAAGCAGGTCGGGATACTGGGAACCTTGTTGCCGTTGATCCTGGCATTTTGGATGTTCGGTTTGTTCAATTACGATACATCCAATCTGCAGTTTGTCGAACGTCATGACTGGATTTCCATTCCGATCGGACTTGCTCAGACAGGTACGGTATTCGCTTTTGAAATCAACTATGAGCTTGGTGTGGACGGGATTTCCATGCCGTTGATTTTGCTGACAGCGATTATCGGAACTCTCGCTGCGGTCGCTTCCTGGCAGATCAAAAAGCGGCTGAAGGAATTTTTCATCTTGTTCCATCTGCTGCTGATCGGGATGCTCGGAGTTTTCGCAGCCGACAACCTGTTCCTGTTCTTCATTTTCTTCGAGCTGACACTGGTGCCGATGTACTTCCTGATCGGAATATGGGGCTATGGCGAACGCGAGCATGCGGCCAACAAGTTCCTGTTGTACAACGGAATCGGTTCCGGCATCATGCTGCTGGCCTTCATCGCTATTTTCGTCGTCATGCGGACACTGAATATCGATCAGATTGCCGCGATTTTGACGACACCGGACCATCCGGTCACAGCAGCGCTGACGCCAACAGTTCGCTTCGCCTTGTTCATGGCCCTGTTCGTTGCCTTCGCGATCAAGCTTCCGGTGTTTCCGTTCCATACGTGGATGCTGAAAGTGCACGTACAGGCTCCGCCGTCCATCGTCATGATTCACTCCGGCATTTTGCTGAAGATGGGGGCATACGGACTTTTGCGAATGGGCATCGGATTTTTCCCGGAACAGGCGTACCAGTTCTCTACATGGCTGGCGATCCTGGGAATCATCAACGTGCTGTATGGCGCGGTGCTCGCTTTTGTGCAAAAAGATTTGAAAATGGTTCTGGCGTACTCCAGTATCAGCCATATGGGGATCGTTCTCCTTGGTTTTGCGGCCATGAACTCGATCGGCTTTCAAGGAGCGATGTTCCAGGTTGTCTCTCACGGTTTTATTTCGGCGCTGTTGTTCTTCCTGATCGGCGTCATTTGGGACCGGACGCAAACTTCGATGATCGACGACCTTGGCGGCTTGTCCAAATCCATGCCATTTGTCAGCGGCGTCTTTTTGGCTGGCGGTATGGCATCGCTCGGACTGCCTGGCATGTCCGGATTTATCAGTGAGTTCTTTGCTTTCCTGGGACTGTTCGGTCGAATGCCTGTACTGGCTGCGATCGGGGCGCTTGGCATCGTGCTTACAGCCGTCTATTTGTTGCGAGCGATCATGCGAACGACATTTGGGCCGACACCAAGCCGCTTCACAGGTCTTGCGGATGCACAGCCGATGGAAGTGATTCCGATGGTCGTGCTTCTCGGGTTTATTATCCTCATCGGCGTATATCCAGCTGTCCTGGGAAATCCGATGCAGCAGGCTCTGAAGACGATCGTACCGATTGTAACGGGAATAGGAGGGTAATCCATGGACGTAAAAGATATATTCTCATATGACTGGAGCTACCTTCTGCCCGAATTTATCATTCTCGGATTTGCGACGTTTCTGTCGCTGCTGGATTTGTTTGCGGGCAAGCGTCTCGGTAGACAGGTGATCGGTTGGCTGTCGCTTGCAGGGGTAGTGTTGGCAGCGGTCTTTGTCTTCGTCAATGTGAATGTGCTCGACAAGCCGTACAGCTACATGGCGGACATGATCCGCATCGATGACTACGGCAATGCTTTCAAGCTGCTATTCCTGGCCGGGACGGCATTTGCGATTTTGCTCTCTCTTTCGTATCTGAAAAAGGGGGAGGTCACCCACACAGGAGAGTATTACTATTTGATGCTGACAGGACTTTTGGGGGCCATGGTCATGGCGTCTTCGGCAGACCTGATCACGCTGTTTGTCGGACTTGAGCTGCTGTCCCTGTCATCCTACGTGCTTGTGGGATTGAGAAAAAAGTCGCTGCAATCGAATGAATCAGCTTTTAAATACGTGGTATCGGGCGGAATCGCCACGGCCGTCATCTTGTTTGGGATGTCGTACGTGTACGGCTTGACGGGTACGACACATATTTACGAGATTTCGTTCCGTCTCGCAGAAGCGGGAATGGCGGGCTATCAGTTCCTCGTGTACATGGCATTTGCGTTTCTGGCGGTCGGGCTTGCTTTTAAAATATCCGCGGCGCCTAACCACATGTGGGCTCCGGATGTATACCAGGGCGCTCCGACTCCCGTAACGGCTTTTCTGGCCGTCGTATCAAAAGCGGCAGGCTTCTCGCTCGTATTCAGAGTCTTGCTGATCTCGTTTTTCAACGTTTCGAACGGAACGGATCGCTTCTTTTTCCAGGAGGCGAGTCTCTATCTCGGCATCATGGCGGCTGCTTCCATGATTATCGGGAACACGATGGCGCTCAGACAAACAAACGTCAAGCGCATGATGGCCTACTCGGGAATTGCGCAGGCGGGGTATATACTCGTTCCGTTTGTGCCGCCGACGACTTTGTTTTTCGGTGAAGTGATCTTCTACCTGTTCGGGTACATGCTCGTCAGCTTTGGTGCTTTTGCCGTCATCATGGTGGTGACACGTGAGCAGGGAACAGAAGATCTGAAAGGTTTTGCCGGTTTGTATCACCGTTCTCCTGTCATGGCGATTGCGATGAGCATTTTCCTTCTGTCGCTGGCAGGGATTCCTGTCACCGCAGGATTCTTCGGGAAATTCTATCTGTTCATGGGTGCGCTGGCCCAGGAAAATTACTGGCTGGCGGCAATCATGATCGTCACAAGCGTCATTTCCTACTATTATTACTTCGGGATTATCAGACAGATGTACATGCGTCAGGGAACGAGCGAAGCTCCGCTTGCCGTGCCAAAAGGCATTTGGACTCTGGTCCTCGTGCTGGCCATCCTGACAGTCGTGTTCGGGGCATTCCCTGGTCTGGTCACCGATTATGTGCAAGTTCATTTCAATCCGTCTTTTGACTTTGGGAATATGCTTCCTCCCAACTTTCAGTGACACTCGTAACGGATGGCTACATCATGTACAATAGAAGGGATAGCTCGCTTTTCGGGCTGTCCCTTTTTCTTTTGACGAAGATGGCTGACTGATCTGCATGAGGAGGAACAAGCATGCCGCAAGAAGTATACGGCGTATTGAGCATCGTCTTGTCGATTGTATTCATTGCACTCGCATGGTGGGCTCTGCAATCATTTCGTTTTGAAAAAATCTTGAAGCATCCGGCGGGAGCGCAAGCGAAGCTGCTGCAAATTTTACTGTCGATCGTAATCGGCTACGAAGTATCGCGATTTTTCCTCGATTATCTCGGCTGGTCCATGACGTTCGGCAATCTGTTTTCCTAATCGCCCAAACTTCATTCAGTTTGCTGGTATATCCACCCAGTTTCATGTGCAAAATGGGAAGTACAAAGAGATGTACGTGAAACATGGGGAGAGGATATAAAATGGGGAAATGGTCTGGCCTTCTTGTACTTGCTTTGTTGCTGGTCACTGGCGCTGTTTATTGGATGCCTGCGCAGGCGTCGGAAGCAAAACCTGTTGCGAGCAAGCTCTTGCAAACGCTTGAGGATTCGGGAGCGACGGGCGTGTCCATTCAGGTTCGGGCGAGAGTGGCGCTGGGGGAAGTACAGCGGCAGGAAGAAGTCACTGAGTTGGCAAAGATGTGGGCAAAACAGCTAGAGATTCCGCTTTCGCTCATCGAAGAATCGCGGAACCACGATGTTCTTATGTATCGAACGACATACAAGCAAAACGGCGTCTCCGTGCGCTACGAGATGACAAGTGTTCCTGAAAATGGTTCATTTGACACATATCTAGTGCTGCAGTTATCGGGAAGCCGTGAATCCCTACTATATATAGAGCAGATACAGGAAACCTTCGCGAAAGCCCTGAAAAATGCCGACTTTATTCCGCAAATTAGCACTTGTATTCGCGGATTGTACAATGTTAAGATGAGTGTTGACCAACAGGGGGGTAAAATTATGTCGATTTTTGCTACCCTCCAGGCAACAGAATTGGAACGTTTACAAGATGAGACGGTCGTCAGTATTTCTGGACATACCCCTATGTGGGAACCATTCATTGCGTTAAACGGGCAAAAGATGAATCTGCAGGTAGCGACTCACCGTGACAGCGGCAATGCTGGCACATGGGTTACTGTAGGTACACCAATCATCACAGTGGAATATTAGCACGCGGAGGGGTACACATTGGATAAAATTATTGTCCGTGGTGGTAAGGCATTGGCGGGTAATGTGAAAGTATCTGGCGCCAAAAATGCCGTACTCCCTATTATTGCAGCATCTATCCTGGCAGAAGAAGGCACATGCGTTATTTCGGATGTACCTGCTCTTGACGATGTCAGGACGATATGCGACCTCTTGAAATCGATGGGAATCTCCCTTACATATGATCATGAAGTGCTGACAATCAATGCTTCTGAGCTTACCAGCGTCGAAGCATCTTATGAACTGGTCCGCAAAATGCGTGCTTCTTTCCTGGTAATGGGGCCGCTTTTGGCTAGAAAAGGACAGGCTCGTGTCGCTCTTCCAGGTGGTTGTGCCATTGGTACCCGCCCGATCGACCAACACCTTAAAGGGTTTGAGGCTATGGGAGCCAAAATCGAGATCGGACAAGGGTTTATTGAAGCAAAAGCAGATGGGCGATTGAAAGGGGCAAAGATTTACCTCGATATCGCAAGCGTCGGCGCAACGGAAAATATCATGATGGCTGCCGCTTTGGCAGAAGGCACGACCGTGATTGAAAACGCAGCGGAGGAGCCGGAGATTGTCGATCTGGCCAACTTCCTGAACCGGATGGGAGCAAAAATCCGCGGTGCGGGAACAGGCTCTATCCGCATCGAAGGCGTGGAAAAGATGAAGGGCTGCACGCATTGCGTCATTCCTGACCGGATTGAAGCTGGAACCTTCATGGTGGCAGCAGCGATCACGGGTGGAGATGTATTCGTAGAAGGCGCGATTTGCGATCACCTGAAATCCGTAACAGCCAAGCTGCGTGAAATGGGCGTAGAGGTAGACGAGCAGGAAAACGGCATCCGCGTTCGCCGCACAGGTGCTCTGAAAGCTGTCGATCTCAAGACGCTGCCATATCCGGGCTTCCCGACTGACATGCAGTCGCAAATGATGGCGCTTTTGCTTGTTTCCGAAGGTACGAGCATCGTGACCGAGACGGTTTTTGAAAATCGTTTTATGCACGTGGAAGAGTTCCGCCGCATGAATGCCAATATCAAAATCGAAGGACGCAGTGCCATTGTGGAAGGCGGCTCCAAGCTGACCGGAAGCAAAGTGGCGGCAACCGATCTGCGCGCAGGTGCAGCTCTGGTGCTGGCTGGGTTGGTATCGGAAGGAGAGACAGAGGTAACGGCTCTTCACCATATCGACCGCGGGTATGTGAACTTCACGGAAAAGCTGTTGGCACTCGGAGCGGATGTGGAGCGCGTAACTCCTGAGGAGAAAAAGCGGGAAGCGGTTTTGCCAGATACGATCAAGGTAAGCTTCTCTCCTAATTTTGCGTAACGAATGTGTCAGCTATATGACAAACACGAAGATTCTCTGCGAAAGCAGGGGATCTTTTTTTTCGTTTGTGAAAATGGTCAGCGCGAAGACCCAAGCCAAGCTGCTTCCCCTTCCAATACGGCTCCGGCAGAGGTCTGCTTGCAGCTGTTGTCGCCCTCGCTACTCTCTTACTCTCTCGTTCTATCGGTCTTTTGCCATACATAGACTGAAAGTGTCTAGCACTTAACGGGGAGGATCACTTGGATGAAACGCTACTTGCTCATAGGGTTTATCACTTTGCCGATCTTGCTCGTCCTGATGCCGGCTGCTCTGGTTTATCTGTTTGCACCTTCGCACGAGTCCGCAGCATCCCCACATGAAGCCGTTCAGCAGCAGAACAAACCGGCGACAGCAGGAGCTGCCCAATCGCTTCCCATCAAGGTGTACCGTACCGAAAAAAAGGTTGTGGAAACATTGCCGCTGGAGACGTACATCGAAGGGGTAGTAGCGGCTGAGATGCCGGCCGAGTTCGAACTGGAAGCGTTGAAGGCCCAGGCGATGGCAGCGAGGACGTATATCGTACGCAGACTGAAGCAAGGGAAGTTCGATGATGTGCCCGCGGGAGGACAGGTGCTGGATACGGTCGCTCATCAGGTGTATATGGATGAAGCGCAGCGCCGTGCACGCTGGGGAGACCAGTACGAATGGAAAAGCAAGCGCATAGAGCAGGCTGTGCAAGCAACAGCGGGCGTCGTGCTGACTTATCAGGGAGAGCCGATTGACGCCACGTTCTTTTCCACCAGCAACGGCTTTACCGAGAACTCGAACGAATATTGGGAAAAGCCGATTCCGTACCTGAAAAGTGTGGCAAGTCCATGGGATATCGAATCCCCGCGCTACGAGGAAACAGTGGTCAAGTCCACGGCTGAGCTGGAAAAGGAATTGGGCGTGAAGCTTGTGCAGGAGGCTTCCTCCAACGGAGCCTGGTATCGGATTGAGTCGCGCACGACGGGAAATCGCGTGGGGAAAATCAGCATTGGCGGCAAGGAGTTTAGCGGGCGGGAATTTCGCGAAAAGCTGAACTTGAACTCGTCTTCTTTTACGTTGGAGCTGAGAGGCAACCAGGTGTTTATTACAACCAAAGGATACGGCCACGGAGTCGGCATGAGCCAATGGGGAGCAAACGGCATGGCCAAGAGCGGAAAAAATGCCGAGCAGATCGTGAAGCACTTCTACCAGGGAATCAACCTCCAGGATTACTCTCAAATCGTGCGCGCCTAGCGAAAAAGAACGCAAATTTTTACTTTTCCCTACTCTCTCAGGTTTATACGCCAAAATTCTGGCGATACTGAGGGATGAGGTGATGAATAAAATGGAAGATCAAAAGAATCAAAATCAACCGATTCCATTCAAGAAGGCAAGCTCCTGGAAAAAAGTTTTGGGTAAGAAGTGGGCGTTCCCCGCAATCTACATCGGAACCGCAGCAATCATTCTCGCTTTTGTGATGTGGTATCAGGGCAGCGTCATGGACACGGTATCCAAAGTGGCAAATGTCGGGGATAACGTGGCAGTGACAACTCCAGCGACTCCTGAGACACCGAAGCAAAACGATGAAGCGGTACCTGTGACAAGTGGCGTTCAACCGTTGGCATGGCCTGTAGGGAAAAATGTCCAGTATGAAATGGGAATGAGCTACTACGACGAACAAGCGTCCAAAGACGAGCAGCAAAAGGCGCTGGTCAAGTACAGCAACTCTTTTTACCCGCACACCGGAATTGATTTGAAAGCAACTGATGGCAAGAGCTTTGATGTCGTGGCTGCCCTCGCCGGAAAAGTCGTGAAGGTGGAAAACGATCCGCTCGTCGGCAAAACCGTTGAAGTGGAGCACGCTGACAAAATGGTGACGGTCTATCAAAGCCTGGAAAACACGACAGTCAAACCAGGTGATGAAGTGACCCAGGGCCAAGTGATCGGTTCAGCAGGCCGCAACGAGTTCGAGAAAGATTTCGGAGTGCATCTCCACTTCGAAGTACGTGTCGACGACAAGCCAGTGAATCCACAACAATATTTGATTCAAGCGGAAGCGAAAAATCAATAATTAGCGAAATGATGGAAAACACCCGTAAAATCAAGCGATTTGCGGGTGTTTTTTTGCTGTTGGTACAAACTGTTGAAAAAAGATGCGGCCGTGCTGGCTTGTCAGGCTTGGAAACGTAGAATATGTGTCCCTGCCCACCCATATATTGTATCAGACAATGTAGATACAAGGAGGCGAGTAATGTGCACGACTACATCAAAGAGCGGACCATCAAGATTGGCCGATATATTGTAGAGACGCGAAATACGGTTCGGATGATCGCCAAAGAATTCGGAGTTTCCAAAAGTACAGTGCACAAGGACTTGACGGAAAGGCTGCCTGAAATAAATCCGGAGTTGGCTAACCAAGTTAAGGAAATTTTGGAATATCACAAAGCTATCAGACATCTGCGGGGAGGCGAAGCGACTAAAATCAAATACAAGCGGCGTAGTAAAAAAGTCCGAGTTGAACAGGAGGAGAGCGTGCAATAAAGAATTTCCTTGTCCTCTCACGTAGAAGAGCCTATGATATTAGGTAGAAATGTAACTGGTAACAGGGAGGACCTTTCATGTTTGGCAAAGATATCGGAATCGACTTGGGGACGGCCAATGTCTTGGTGTATGTAAAAGGCAAGGGTGTTGTCCTAGACGAACCATCTGTCGTGGCAATAGATAGCAATTCTAGAAAAGTATTGGCCGTGGGGCACGAAGCGCATCGCATGGTGGGCCGAACCCCAGGAAATATCGTGGCGATCCGACCTTTGCGCGAAGGTGTTATTGCCGATTTTGAGATTACAGAAGCGATGCTGAAGCACTTTTTGAACAAAATCGGTGGAAAAAGCATGTTTGCACGTCCACGCATCCTGATTTGCTGCCCAACCAACATTACCTCGGTAGAGCAAAAGGCGATTCGCGAAGCAGCCGAGCGCAGTGGAGGCGCAAGACAGGTGTTTATCGAAGAAGAACCGAAAGTTGCCGCAGTTGGGGCAGGTATGGACATTTTTCAGCCGTCCGGCAATATGGTAGTGGATATCGGTGGGGGTACGACCGATGTAGCGGTGCTGTCGATGGGCGATATTGTCACGTCTTCCTCCATCAAAATAGCTGGGGACACATTCGATGTGGCTATTATGCGGTACATAAAAAATAAATACAAACTGCTGATCGGAGAGCGTACAGCTGAAGATATCAAGGTTCAAATCGGAACCGTATCCGGCGGGCGCCAGGACGAAATGGACATTCGTGGTCGGGACATGGTAAGCGGATTGCCGCAAACCATTACCATTCAATCCGGCGAAGTCCAAGAAGCCCTGGCCGAGTCGGTGAGTGCGATTGTACAAGCCTCGAAATCTGTTTTGGAACGAACACCTCCCGAGCTTTCTGCCGATATAATTGATAAGGGTGTTTTCCTGACTGGCGGCGGCGCACTTTTGCATGGCATCGACGAGATTTTGGCAGAGGAGCTGAAGGTTCCTGTGCTGGTAGCGGACGAGCCGATGATGTGTGTAGCCAAAGGAACCGGAATGATGCTGGACTATCTGGACAAGGTGCCGGCTCACTCGAATAAGCGATTATTCAGGGGGTAAGATTACGTGATCAGAGGCTTGTATACGTCTGCATCTGGCATGCTTGCCTTGCAAAACAGGCAAGATTCGCTGGCGAACAACCTGGCTAACATCAACACGCCTGGATACAAACAGGATGTTGGTGTCATGCGCGCTTTCCCGGAGCAGCTCCTTTCGCGCATGCGCGATTCCGAAGGACCTGATTTCCCGGGCGTTCCGACCATGCCTGGCCAGCCTGCGATCATCGGACGGCTGAACTCAGGGGTGTACATGTCGGAAGCGATCCCTGCCTTTACGCAAGGAGATATTGAAGAGACGCGCAATCCGTACGATGTGGCGCTTTTGGACAACCTCCAGCCTGATCAGGACGGAAATGAGCGCCGTCTGTTTTACAGCGTGGCACGGATTGAAGATTTGACCCAGCCAGCCCAGGAAGAAGATATTCGCTACACGCGGAACGGAAACTGGAGCGTCAATGCGGAAGGGTACCTGGTGACGCCAGACGGATATTACGTTCTCGACAATCAAAATCAGGCGATTCGGCTGAACAATGATCCGCTTACAGGGGTCAATGTCGGGCAAGACTTGAAGATCAATCAGGCTGGCGAGCTGTTGTACCGGGATTCGGTCAGCAAGGACTACCAGGTGTTGGCCAACCACCAGAGGCTCGGCCTGAGCGTCGTGACAGACCCTCAGAAGCTGGTTCGTGAGGGAACGAACATTTTCCGCTATGAAGGAGACGCAGAGGTAAAAGCGATCGACATCGCGGAAGCGGAAGACCAGGCTGCATTGGCTGCCGGAGAGTACGATACGCCGACTGTTGCAGGCAGATACGGTACGCAGCAAGGATGGAGAGAGCGGTCCAATGTTGACCCGGCTCAAACTATGACAAGCATGATGAGCGTACTGCGTGCATACGAGGCAAACCAGCGAGTCATTACGACGATTGACGGTACGCTGGACAAGGCTGCTAATGAAATCGGACGAGTGAACGGATAATAGGGGGTAGGAAGGATGCAGTCGCTTAATATTTCCACATCGGCCATGCGCGGTATTCAACAGGCGTTGGACAATACGGCCAACAATCTGGCGAATATCGATACAAACGGATACAAGCGCAGGGTGGCATCGTTTTCCGAGCTTCTCTCCGATTCGATGACCGAGCAGCCGGCAGCGGATAACCAAAACCGCAATACGCCAGTAGGCTTGCGTGTTGGCAGTGGTGCACGTCTCGGCTTGTCGAAGCTGGATCTCGGACAAGGCAACGTCAAGATGACAGATGTGCCGACAGACGTAGCCATTGAAGGGCAAGGTTATTTTTTGGTCACGCATAAAATCAAAGATGCGAACGGTGCGGTTATCCAGGAAGAAAGCCGGCTGACACGAGATGGCTCCTTCAAGGTGCAGTTTGACGATGACGAAGGCGGCTACGTGCTGCACACGCCGTCGGGACACATTCTCACGGACAACAACGGAGTAAACATCGTGTTGCCTGAGCCAGTGCAAAATATCGAGATTACGCCAGAGGGCGCGTTGACAGCAAACGGAGTCGCCTATGGCAACATCGGAATCTGGAAAGTGGATAATCCCGATCAACTGAAACAGGTGGGGCAAAACTTGTTCGACGCAGAGCTTGCTTCCGGAGAAAATCCTGCGACCAAGTATGCTAACGCGATTGATGAAGGAATTGCCACGTTGCGTCAAGGAGCGCTCGAAGGCTCCAATGTAACGATGACAGAAGAGATGTCGCAACTGGTGAACATTCAGCGTGCCTATCAGTTGAACTCACGGGCGATTGGCATCAGCGACCAAATGATGGGCATTGCCAACTCGTTGCGCAGCAGATAATCAGTGATGACGGAGGAGAGGAGCATGGAACAAGGGAAGGGCAGAAGGTTCCCGCGTGATACCGAAGAGGTTAGGACGAAGCCGAGAGAGCGGGAACGGAGCGGCAGAAACTGGCGAGTGACGATTGCCAAAATTGTGCTGGTCCCGATCCTGTTGTTTTTCTCTCTCGTCATCGGTTTGGCAATCGGGTACGGAGTTGTGGGACACAAGCCGACAGCGGAAGTATTTGATCTTGGCACGTACAAACACATGTGGGACTTGCTGTTTGCAAACACGTAAGCATCCAAGAGAAAAAGCAAGGTGGACAAGCCCGAACCTGATGGTTGGGGCTGCCTGTTTTTTAGAGGGACTTGTTGCACAGTTTGTCCACAGAGTATAATAGATCGAGTGGTTGAAAAAGGAAGCGACGATTCTTACTACGGAGGGATGTCCGTGAATCTTCCTAATTTGCTTACGATCTTTCGCATCGTGCTCATCCCTTTGTACCTGTATGTCTTTTTTTCCGGGATTCCGTACCACGTTGAAATCGCTCTGGCTATCCTGATTTTGGCGGGAGTCACGGACATTGCAGATGGGTACATCGCGCGGAAACATAAGCTTGTAACCACAATCGGTATGATGTTGGATCCTCTGGCAGACAAGTTAATGATGTTGGCGGTGATCGCCTCATTGTTTTTGACAGAGCGGATCAGCGTTTGGGCCGCCCTGTTTTTCTTTTTGCGCGATTTGGCTATGATTATTACAGGAGCTGTTTATCACTTCCGGGGCAAAAAAACGGTGCCGGCAAACGCGTTTGGCAAGTTGACAACGGTTCTTTTGTATGTGGTCATCCCGCTTGCTATGTACCGATTCCCATACAGCGAAGCGATTTTGTGGACGGTAATCGCGTTCTCGTTCATTACGAGCGCGATCTACTTGGGGAAGTTTCGTCTGTTAAACCGCACGTAAGGGATGGATAAAAGAGCACTTCCCGTTTGGGGAGGAAGTGCCCTTGTTATTTTAACCCCGCTGTGCCGATATGTCGGAGGCGGGAGTTATGTTTATTCTCAGTTTGCCAACTGGTCTTCATGCACGGACAAGTCTAGATAAGTATGGAAATGGAGCGATTACATATGGAAATCAAAGCACCGCTTGATATCATGCAAATTCAGGAAATCATTCCTCATCGCTATCCTTTTTTGCTGGTGGACAAGATTGAAGAGCTGGAGCAAGGAAAACGGGCAGTCGGAATCAAAAACGTCACTGTCAACGAGCCGTTTTTCCAAGGACATTTCCCTGGTTATCCAGTCATGCCTGGCGTCCTGATTGTGGAAGCACTGGCGCAAGTTGGAGCTGTAGCGATGCTCAGCATGGAAGAACATCAAGGCAAAATCGGACTTTTTGCCGGGATTGACGGGTTTCGTTTCAAAGATCAGGTGAAGCCTGGCGACACGCTGACACTCGACGTTGAGCTTACACGCGTGCGCGGTACGGTAGGCAAAGGATACGGGAAAGCGATCGTTAATGGGAAAGTAGTCGCAGAAGGCGAATTGATGTTTGCGCTGACTGCAGGAAATAAAGCACATTCATGATCATCTTGAATGTGCTTTTCTTTTCGGGTAAAATGGCTAGTGGGCAACTTATATAATGAAGGTGAAAACATTGGCCAAACAGGTCGCAACCATATTAGGTGTGCCATTTTCAACTCGTGGCTTCCACGAGACAGTCACATATATCGCAGAGCGTATTGAAAACGGCCAAAAGACCCATGTCGTAACCGCCAATCCCGAGATCGTCATGTTGGCGCGGGAAAATCGCGCGTTTCAGTCGATTGTGGAACAAGCCTATGTCGTTCCGGATGGAATCGGGATCGTCTACGCTGCAAAATGGACGAATCAACCCATTCGTGAGCGCGTTACGGGCGTGGAGCTGCTGGAAGCATTGATGACGGAAGCGAACAAGCACCAGTGGGGCGTCTACCTGCTGGGAGCCAAGCCGGATGTCATCAGTCTGGCTGCGGAAAAGCTGGCTGCTCGCTACCCGAACGCACGCCTCGTTGGGTATCGGGACGGATTTTTCCGGGCAGAGGACGAGGAAAAGATTGTACAGGAGATCGCAGAAGCCAAGCCGGAGTTGCTGTTCGTTGCGCTCGGCGCGCCACGGCAGGACGAGTGGATGGTAAAATATCGCGATCGACTGAATGCCTCGATGATGATGGGGGTAGGCGGCAGCTTTGATGTCATCTCCGGAAAAGTAAAACGAGCGCCAGAAATTTGGCAAAAATTGCATTTGGAATGGTTTTACCGACTAGCTTCGCAGCCTTCTCGCTGGAAGCGTCAGCTGGCTATTCCCCGGTTTGTTTTGACCGTATTAAAAGAAAAATGGAGTAGCCGTTCCTAGATGCATCCGTAGAGAGGAGAACAGTCGATGTCTACATTAATCCTCGGATTTCTGACTTCGCTGATCATATCGTTTATTGCAACACCGTATGTAAAGAAATTGGCTGAAAAGGTCGGGGCAGTAGATGCTCCCAACCAGCGCAAGGTACATACGCGAATCATGCCGCGCATGGGTGGACTTGCTATTTACCTGGGTTATCTCGTCGCCTTTTTCTTGTTCGTGCCCTACTCCAGCATGTCGGAAATGCTTGGAATATTCATTGGAAGCACGATCGTCATGACCGTAGGCATGCTGGACGACAAGTACCAGCTCTCGCCAAAATGGAAGCTGCTCGGTCAACTGGTGGCAACCGCAATCGTCGTCATTCCGTTCGGTCTCAAGATCGGAGTCGTCAACCTGCCCTACTCGGGCAGTATCGACTTTAGCAGTGGCTGGCTTTTCTGGCTGGCTGTTCCGATCACCATGTTCTGGATCGTCGGTGTGACAAATGCGGTCAATCTGATTGACGGCCTGGACGGTCTGTCTGCCGGCGTATCGGCAATTGCAGCAGCGACGATGGGCGTCATGGCTCTTTTGATGGGCGACTACAAAGTTTCTGCCTACTGTTTCGTGCTTCTCGGAGCTATTCTTGGATTTCTTTACTTCAACTTTCACCCGGCCCGCCTGTTCATGGGCGACACCGGCTCGCTATTCCTCGGCTTTAACCTGGCTGCGCTGTCGATTATGGGCTTTAAGGAAGCGCTCTTCGTTTCCTTCATCATCCCGATCGTCGTGCTCGGCGTTCCGCTTTGGGACACGTTCTTCGCCATCGTGCGCCGAATCGTCAACAAAAAGCCGATTTCCAGTCCGGACAAAGGACACTTGCATCACTGTTTGCTGAACATGGGCCTGTCCCACCGCTCAACCGTGCTCACCATCTACTCGATCAGCATCTTCTTCGGTACGATGGCGATCCTGCTCACTAAGACGACGAAGTGGACGACCATCATCGTCATGGTCGTACTCCTGATCGCCATCCACCTGGGAACAGAAATCGTCGGCCTCGTCAGCCGCCGCCACCGTCCGCTGATCAATGCGTACAGACGGTTGAAGATCAAGCAGACGGAGCAGGAGAGACGGACGAATTAGGATATGAGTTAAACGGAACCACTGCATGGTTTATGCAGTGGTCTTTTTTCGCCAATTTTTAGGGGGAAGCACTTAACTGAGGGAGGAAATTAGCCGATAAAGGAAAGGGGAAGGTCCGAGCCCATCTCAACTTCAACAGAGAATGGGACAAATATTAGATTATGAATAAAATGGAGAGGTGAAAAAATGAATAAGCCAATTCAACAATTTCGTCGCTGGCTGGTAATGTGCTTGACGATGATGCTTGTTGTTACGGGAGTGTTGCCGGCATTGCCTGCGTCTGCGGCACTGGGTTCTAATTGGAATACGACGACGGGTGTTGTTGTGCCGGCAGCATATAGCGCATCAGGCAGTGGTAATGGGCAAACATATGCTGCGCCTTTCAAGACGATTTCAAAACTGGTATATGGAATCCAACTGGCCTATAAGGATACCTCCAAAAATGGGCAAGGTGTTGACATCACGGTAGATGGGGTTCCGCTCATCAATAATACAGTGTTTGCTAACGACATCATCACCTTGCCAGATTTTAATCTAAACAGCAGTGGAGCAGTTACAAGGGTTACAGTTAGACCTAAAGTAACGACAGATCCAACGAATGATACAGCTGAGTTTTACATCCAGTATGCCCCCAATCCAGCTGCATCTGGAACAGGGCCCCTGAAGATTGATAACAGTTCTGGTCAAGGTAAGTATGCTAGTGATCCATTAAAAGTAACGAACCGAACCGTATCTGGTCTGAAATACACATACGGGGTTGCAGCGACCGTTGATAAAACACAGGCTGTTGAAGTACAAGTAAACGGCACTACAGTTCGAACTGTATATGGGGGCGCAGGAACACTGCCAGATTTTGATTTGTCCCCTGGTCTAAACGCAGTTCAACTGTTTGCTTCCAATACAGGCGAGCGAGATGTTATTTATTACGAGTACAACTCGCTGAACAGTCCGATCACGATCACGAACTTCTCTGGCGGAACAACCGCCTACAATCCGGTTGTTTACGGTGATTCTACGATTAATATCGTAGGTACGTTTGGAAGCGGTGTGACTGGCAGCAGCCTACGCTTGAAAATTTTAACCAACAATGGACAGACCATTCAAGATTTGAGCAATACAGCACCATCTGTTAGCGGCAGTACATTTACATTCAGCAATATCGGCCTGAAGCCAGGGCTGAATCAGATTTCTTTTTACGAAAAAGTAGGTAATGTCACGAAAGAGCACTATCAATTTTTCGTGCAATACAACAATACACCGCTCGTGAGTGACTTGAGAGTTAACGATACGGTGCTGAACGATCCGAATGTTACAAGCAACCCAACCTATATTACCGTACCATCTTTAAATCGTCTGAACCTGAACATGGACGGGAAAGCGCTCAATGCTGATACCGTTGAAGTGAAAAACGTTCGCACAGGAGACGTAGTAAAGACTCAGGTCAACCGAACAGGTTCATTTGGACTGAGCATTCCATCGCAGATTGGTGAAAACACATTGGAAATTCGCGTGTTTAACCAAAACAAAGAAGTAGGAACGTTTGTGCGGAAATTGCTCGTCACGACTACTTCAGCAGGAAGCTCCGATCAATTTTACAAGGTAAGCTTGGGTGGAGTGGCATTGCAGCCAAATCAGCAGGCGGTGCTTAAAGGAGCTTCTACATCTACTGCGATGAACTTGAATGGTTCGGCATTGTTGAAGTACGTGGACATTGCAGGACAGCAGTTGTTCCAGGAATTTAAGGTGACGATTTACGAAGGAACAAATAAAACAGAATACAAAACAGCTGAAGGAGTAACGTTCACTCCTATCGGCAATCCACAAAGCGGATTTACAGAATATGCGATTAACCTTAATGTACCAGCAGGAGCATTCCAGGACGGGAAAACTTATAAAGTTGCACTGAGCTATCAGTATTTGTCCAAAGACTCCAGCGGTTCGGTTACATCCCCGTCGGGCTATATCGGGATTGCAAACTACGAGTATGAGTTTAAATATCTGGACAGCACAAAACCAAGCTTTGAACGAGTAACAAACCTGGCGAATGGTCAAGTCCTGTCCCAAACAGCAGCAAACACCATTGTGTCCTCGCCTTTGGAATTGAAGGTAGAGACGCAAAATATTACTGGCAACATTACAATCAAGTATAACAATCAAACATTAACAGCGAGCGAAGACTATGTGATTACAACAGGTTCTAATCAATTTACACTTACCTTGAAAAAGCTTCCACAAGGTATTGGGAAGTTGACCATTGACTATACGGGAGGTACACCGACGTCAACGGCCTATACACTTGATATTCGAATTACACCGTATGCACAACTGACTTATGTTGACGCATCTGGACAAGTTCGAAGCTTTGAAGATGGATATCAAGTGAAAAGTGAAAATGATATCCGGAACTTGGATGGAAAAGTATACAATTATGTGTTGAAATCCGCGAATATTGAAGCCACTCTGAATGGCACTCCCGTTACTATTTCTGACGTGAATACGAATAAGGGAACGTTTTCGATCCTTAAAGATCAATTGCCTTACAAAAAAGGGAACAACGTCTTGAAAATTACTTTGACGGACGACCCTAAAACCGTGTTTACTTACAATGTTTCTTATAACACATCCAAGACACCATCTATTGAGGATGTGAAGCTGGAGATTATCTCCAACGGTGATACAGAAGAATTGACGAAGAAAGCTGCTGATCCGTCTTACCGTACGGGAGCAAACTTCTTGAGCAACTTGAGCTTTACCGTTAACGACGCTACGCATGTTTACATCGAGAAAAACGGTAAACGCATCAACGACTTCCGTTACAAGAGCGGAGACTGGGATCAAGATGCAACGAACCAGGAGTATGTGAATACTCGCTTGGAAGCAGCCCTGAACAATGATTTGAGAGATTTGTTCGATGACCACAATATCGATTCACTTTCTCGCTCCAAGTTCGAAGGAAAAATGAGTTCGAAGAAGTACGGGGATTTGGTTGAGGAAGTTCAGGATGCGGTGACGGATGCAAAAGAACAGGAAAAGAAACTGGCACTCTTCCCGCTGACCCTGAAAAAAGGCGGAACGACAGTTTACACGATCGTCGCAGAAGATGACAACGGTACTGTGATCCGTTACGACATTAATATCGAGCAAAAATATTCCAGCTGGGAAGTTCTTTCCCCAGTCAAGGCAAAAGAAACAGACCAGTACATCATTGTAAACAGCAACAGCGCTGTTGTAAAAGTCTTCGCTGAGAATGCAAACAAAGTATTGTTTGGCAAAACAGAAGCGAAAGTAACGAATACAACAAACCCTGACTTCTACTACGATGATGAACAAGGAAAAACCATTCCAGAGACATACTATGTATTTACATCCACTGTCCCGCTGAAAAAGGGTCTGAATACGGTGAAGTTTTCCGTAGTGGTGGGAGACAGTACGTACAATGACGAGATCAAGATTTACAACGCAAACTCGTCTGTAAACGGTGCTGAGTATCGCGATGTGTTAGGCAAGAAAGTAGCATTCAGCGTGTTTGAAAAGCAGTTTGAATTGAAGTTCCCGGCAGGTACTGTTCTCTTGTCGCCAGATGATGGACGAGCAGGTCAAGAGGTCAAGAACCCGAATGGAGATATCTTCGTTGATATCCCGCTGTACTTTGGTATTGCCGACCGTACTACCGGCCAAGTAAACATTGCTGATGACAACATGGAAGATAGGCTCGTACTTGAATCCAACTTCAACTACGCAAGCCCACTCTACTATGTAGACGCAGGGGATACGGAAGCGCCATTCGGTCGAGATCCTTATTATGACGAAGGCGATGCGGAAGATTTCAAGAGCCGTTGGCAAGACAATTTGGTTCCAAGCCGCAGAGGAACGCTTACGATTAAGTACGATTCTTCTATCGTAAATGCAGCAAACAACATCCTCACGATTTACTACCATAACGGGAATGAATGGAAAAACATCGGTGGAGTTGTGAATACTGGCTCCAAAACAGTACAAGTGCCATTTGCCGGATTTGGTTTCTACATGGTCATGAAAACTAGAGAGTCCTATGATGACGTAGTGAGCCATGACTTTGCCCGAGATGCCATTGAAACATTGTATGCAAAAGGAATCATGCCGGCATACAGCGGCAGCAGCTTCGGAGCAAACCGGGACATGACTCGTGGTGAGTTTGCAACGATGCTTGTAAAAGCTCTGGCTTTGCCAATCAATGCTGGTCCTTATCGCGATAGCAATGAACGTGATCCATCTGAGCCGACATTCTCGGATGTACGTCCAAATCGTGATACATGGGATTATCAGTACAAGTACATCGAGACTGCTGCGAGAGCAGGTATTATTCGTGGAAAGCAGCCAGGCTACTTCCGACCAGATGACTCACTGACTCGCGAAGAGGCTGCTATCATGATTGCACGTGCTTTGAACTTGAAAGTAGGAACGCTTGATGCTTCCAAAGTTGCTCTGAACAAGCTGTTTACAGATGCAAAAGATATTGGTTACTACGCAGCACCTTCTGTTCTCGTTGTGAACAAAGCCAAGTTGATGAACGGCGAGCCGAATGAAGCCAATGTGAAAAAGCCAACTTACAGTTTCAAACCTACAAATAACCTGACTCGTGCCGAGATGGCCGTTATCACTGTTCGTGTGATGGTCCAACTCAAAAAACTGCCTAAGCAGTAGTTCCAAACTTACGCATATATAATAGAAGAAAAGCTGAAGACGGCGTCTGCCCCTTCAGCTTTTCTTTGTTATCTCCCTCAATAAAATCAGGCTTCTCCTTGCTCATCTCCTACAGCTTCTACAGGAACCTCGACATACTCTTTTTCACCCAAAGAAATTTGAGCCTGTCCATTCGTCAAATCGGTAAAGCGAGCCACAAACGCATCTTGCTCACCTTCAGGTATGAGGACATGCGCGGTAACTTTGTCTGTAAAGTCAGTACCACTCACCCGGTACTCGCCAACGCGCAGTTCGTTTTCGACTTTTCCCCACCACGTATAGTCCACGCTCACAGAGATCGTTTGGTGCAAAGTATGGATGACGATTTTGGCGGCCTTCAAAGCAGTGACGGTTCCAGCTGTATAAGCCCGAACCAATCCGCCAGCTCCCAGCTTGATTCCGCCGAAGTAACGAGTGACGACCACAGCCGTGTCCTTTACGCCATTTTTCTTGATGCATTCCAGGATCGGCTTGCCCGCGGTACCGCTCGGTTCGCCGTCATCGCTCGAACGTTGAATTTGATCGTTTTCGCCGATGACAAAAGCCGAGCAGTTATGCGTCGCATCCCAGTGCTTCTTTTTGATCATGGCGATAAAGGCAACGGCTTCTTCTTCCGTCGTAACCCTTTGCGCATAGCCGATGAAGCGGGAGCGTTCGATGACGATATAGTCCTCTCCATAACCAGCGACAGTTTTGTATTCCGTTAACATCGTACAATCACCTCAAGAAAAGGATATCATGTCAAAATAATGTTGGCGAATCCTGAAATGTTTTTGACACATAATCGTAGTAATCTATGTGGAAATGAAGGACTAAATCAGAAAGGGATGATCTATACATGGTAGAGTGCGTATAATCCCTTATGAAAATGCTGGTACGACACTAATTTTTCGTGTGCGAAACATTACTCTGTGATATAGTGATCTTGGGACAAACTGTAATATTTCAAGTGGTGAAAAATTTTATGATCAATACAAAATAAAGGAGTGGAATTACGTGAATTTTCCATACTCAAGCAAAAAATGGATGAGCATCAGTTTGGCAGCTGTACTCACAACGACACTGGGAGCAGGGGCTTTGACAGCGTCTGCGAATACAGCAACAGATGCGGCGACACAAGCACCTGTGGCTGCTCAGGCTGCTCAGGCTTCCACTGACAAAGTAGCGGCGGAAACAGGAACCACAACTGCACCTGCAACGGCCGAAGAAGAATTGACTCTGGAAAAAGCAGTACAGCAAGCGCTGCAAACAAATGTTACTTTGAACAACGCTCGCCTGGATGCCAAAAATGCAGATATTAACGAGTCGCTTTCTTATAAAACATCTGCAGATATGCCAGCCGAGATGATCGAATCGCTTGAGCTTGCTAAAGCGAAACACGTCGGAAATGCCCAAGGTGAAATGAACAAGAAGCTGAATGCCCTTGCGGTAACAGCTACAGAAAGCAAAATTAAGCTGGGTGCGCAACAAGCTTATTACAACATGATTTTTGCTCAGGATGACTACGACTTGAAAAAACAAAGTCTGTCCCGCGCCGAAACTCAACTGAAAGTAGCCAAGGCTGCTTTTGATGTCGGAACCAAAGCAAAAACAGATGTTTTGCAGGCAGAAATGGGCTTGTCTGGGGCACAGGCAGCTTTGACAAGTGCCGCAAACAGCGTGGAAGTAGCACGTATGGATTTGAATGATTTCCTTGGGGTCGATTTGCAGAAAAAGTGGAAGATTGTAGCTGCAAATAAACAGACAGCTCCGATTACATTGACAATGGAAGAAGCGCAAAAACAAGCACTCTCCAAACGGATTGAAATGACAAGAGTTCAGGAAGAGCTGAAGCTTGCAGAGCTGAATGTGAAGCTGATCGAGGAATATTCCGCGCTTTCCACATTGCCAGGCCGACAAGCTCGCAATAACGTGGAAAAGGCAAAATTGGCGATCGAAGAGCAAAAACGCACGATTTCCAAGGAAGTTGCTCAAGCCTATCTGAACCTGAACGCAGCCAAGCAGGCTATTGAATTCCAGAAAAAAGCGAAGGATTCCGCTGCTGAAAGCTATCGCTTGACGAATCTGCGCTTTGAAAATGGACTTGCAACCACGCTCGAAGTGATTCAGGCAGAAGAAGAATTGTCCGATCGTGAGAACCAGTACCAAAAGGCAATTCTCAACTACAATCTGGCGGTTGTGAACTTTGAAACAGCGCTTGGAAACTAAGTTGAGTTAGGGAAGAAAGATTTGTAAGGTTTTGAATGGAATTGGAAAAAGGTTCAGTCGTGACAGTCCGCCCTGCGTATCCTATAATACGAATTGTGGCGGATGTCACTTCGTACATAATTGACAGGTGAATAAGAACCCACGAAAAAATCTTTAAATTTTTTTCGAAGGCGCCGCAACTTTTGATTAGCTCAGGCGTTTAATAGGATGTCACACGAAATACGGGGAATTGTGTAAAAAAGATTCACGAATACTAGCAGTTATGTTACACTAGTGATTGTTGCATTTTACACAATACTGAATATACTAGAGATTTTTAACGCAAAAAAGCGAAGCTGACCTGCGAAAGGAGGTGACACGCGCTTGCAGGATTCGGGCTTTAAAAAGAAAGATAGATTGACAACAAATATTCCCCAAGAACAATTTGTTTATACTAGAGGAGGAGAACACAAGGTTATGAAAAAGGTCGTTAACAGTGTATTGGCTAGTGCACTCGCACTTTCCGTTGCTCCAATGGCTTTCGCAGCAGAAGATGCAACTACTACAGCAGCTCCAAAAATGGACGCAGCTATGGAAAAAACCGTTAAGCGCTTGGAAGCTCTTGGCCTGGTAGCAGGTTATGGCAACGGCGAATACGGTGTAGACAAAACTATCACTCGTGCAGAGTTCGCTACTCTGATCGTTCGCGCTCGCGGACTGGAGCAAGGTGCGAAACTGGCACAGTTCAACACTACTTACACAGACGTTCGTTCTACTGACTGGTTCGCTGGTTTTGTAAACGTAGCATCCGGTGAAGAAATCGTAAAAGGTTTCCCGGACAAAACTTTCAAACCACAAAACCAAGTTACTTACGCTGAAGCAGTAACTATGATCGTTCGCGCTCTGGGATATGGTCCAGCTGTTAACTCCAGCGGATGGCCTAACAACATGATCTCCAAAGCTTCCGAGCTGAACATTGCTAAGAGCATCACTACTCCTAACAATGCAGCAACTCGCGGCGACATCTTCAAAATGCTCGACAACGCTCTTCGCGTAGACCTGATGGAGCAAGTTGAATTCGGAACTGATATCCGTTACGAAATCACTGACAAAACTCTCCTGACGAAATACCTGAAAGTTAACGTTGTTGACATGGAGTGGGCTCACAAGAAAGATCGTGATTCCGAAGATCTGCCACTCGTTACTAACGTACCAGCTATCGGTCTGGGCAAATTGAAAGCTAACGAAGTTACTTTGAACGGTAAAGATGCTGGTCTGGGCAACACTACTTACAAAGTAGCTGATGGCATCAACCCTAACGATTTCGATGGTCAACGCGTACAAGTGTGGATCAAAGAAGACCGTGAAAACGTAATCGTTTGGATGGAAGGTTCCGAAGATCAAGAAGTAGTATTGGATCGTCTGAGCGACTTCATCCTGAAAGGCAAATCCATTTCCGACGGTAAAGACCTGAGCACTTCTTCCCTGTCCGATCTGAAAATCGAACTGGATGCTAGTGGCAAAACTTACCGCGTAAACAAAAACACAAAAATCACTTACAACTTCACTCGTTACAACGATCCAGTTGATGCTCTGAAAGACATCATCGCTGCTAACGATTCTTTCGGCGTGAAAGTTGTATTGGATGACAACAACGAAATTTCTTACATGCATGTAATTGATGACACTCAAATGGACCAAACTTCCAAAGCGAAATACGGTTCTGAGGTTATCGGTAAAATCGATGTTGAGAAGAAAAAAATCACCAACCTCGACACTGGTAAATACAACAAGCTGGAAGACAAAGAAGAAGGCAAAGACTTCTTGGTATTCCTCGATGGCAAACCAGCTAAACTGAGCGATCTGAAAGAAGGAGACGTATACTCCGTTTACTATGCAGATGGCGATGATGACAAACTGTTGGTATTCGCTAACCGCCAAGTAGTAGAAGGTAAAGTTGACAAAGTTGTTACACGTAGCAGCACAGACGTACGTCTGACTGTTGGTGACAAAACTTACCGCATCTACAAAGGAGCTACTTACTCCGACAACGGTAACAAAGATGTTAAGAAACTCGACGATTCCAACTGGGATCTGATCACCAACCTGGATAGCGAAACAGTGAAATTGGTCCTGGATGCTTCCGGTCGCGTTCGTCACGTTGAAACAAAAGATCCAATCGACGATCGCAAACAAAAAGCAATCATCACAAAAGGTGTAGTTTACAACTCTTCCAAAGACACTTATGACTTCACTGTGATGACTCAAAAAGGCAAATCCAAAGCTATTTCTTTGGAGAAGAAAGACATCTATGATGAGTTTGGCAAAAGCTATAACAAAAATGACAAAGATGCAGACGAACTCGAAGGAATCCTTCAACCAAGCAAAGACGATTCTATCGTACTGCTGGAAGTAAGTTTCGATTCCAAGGGCGAAGTTGACAAAGTTAAAATCACTGGCTCTAAACTGATTGCTTCTTCCGGCACTGCTTGGGATAAGCTTGCAGATGAGAAGGATGACGTTGTCGGCGACTACGAAGTAACTGACAAAACTGCTATCTTCAAAATGACTGGTAAACTGGATGATTCCGGAAAACGCGCTGAACTGAAAAACGCTGGTATTGCGAAGTTCAAAGACGTTGCGGATGAAAGCGATCTGAAAGTTTACTACTCCATCGATGAAGAGAAAGATGAAGTAGAAGCAATCTTCGTAGTTGAAGGTGAAGGTTTTGAAGGCGACACTATCTATGGTGTAGTTCAAGACTACAACACTTCCAACAAGCAAGATACTGTCAAAGTGCTGACTAAAGACAAAGACAGCGGCAACGTTGTTTCCAAAGAGTTCAAACTCAACGATGATCGTGAAGATATGCAAGATGCAGGCATCGTTCGTGGCGATTTCATCGCGTTCCAACTGAACTCCGATGATGAAGTGATTGTTGAGGATGTTGTTGAAGTAGTAAACAACAAAGCTCTCAGCAACAAAGACGACAAAACAGTAAAATTGCTGAAACAATCTCAATGGTCCGAAGCAAACATCGAGAAAATGACAGTTGCTCGCGTTGACAAAGTAGATGGCAACACCATCACTTACGAATTCAAAGATGAAGATGGAAAAGATCGCGTACAAAAACTGTACACGAAAGCTTCCACTGCATTCATCGACACTTACGATGACATGGCAGGTGAAGATGGTGTAGAAGAAGGCGACTACATCGTTCTGATGGACAGCAAAGACATCGATGGCGATCGTTATGACTATGTCCTGATCGTAGGTAGCGAAGATTGGGCAGATAAGAACGACATCAGCAATGATGCTATCAAGAAGTTCCTGGCTCAAGGACTTGGTGGTTACGATCCAGGTACGCCTGAGGGTTGGAACGCTCTTCCTTCCACTGTAACTGGTAAATTTGTTCCAATCGCTGGTGGCATGAACGGTTACCAAGTAGTTGCTACACTGGAAAGTGGTGTTAAGGCTACAGACATCAAAACAGTTGAATTCTACATCAACGGTAACAAAGTTGCTACTGATGAATACGCTCTCGAAATTAAAGACAATCAAGTGAAAATTCTTGATTACTCTACTGACGAGAAAGTAACTTCCAGCAAACTGGTAGTTAAAAACGAAAAAGGTGAATCCGACACAGCAACTGTAAAATTTGTAGAAGCTGAATAAGATTACCTCTAACAATCATGTAGGGATTGTTGCTGGGCATAGAGGGGATTAGCCCCCTCTATGCTCTACATACCCTATATACAGAGAACTTCCTATCAAAAATACGGAGGGGTAGTACGTGAATAAAAAAGTTGTTCTTTCTGTCCTCGCGACCGCTGTAGTAGCTAGCATGGCTGCTTCCGCATTTGCCGCACCTAAAACTGGTCTGTATATCGGTGGAAATGTAAAGAAATTCTACTCCAATGACACCCTGATCAACATGACCAAAGATGCTCGCGCTACCTATAAAAACGAGCTGAAAACTATTGGCTTCAAAAATCTCGTTTACGTAAACTTTAAAGGTCAAGGTGCTACAATCCAAGAAATGATCGACCTGGGTGTTAAAGTAGCTATGGCTGATCCTTTGAAACAAAGCGATTTCCTTGAGTCCTATGGCGTGGTACAAAAAGACGGTACTATTAACGGTACTGAAGTTCCTAAAGTAGATCCAGTACCTACTGGCGATCTGAAAGTTGATTCTGTAAGTGCTATTAACTTGAAACAAATCAAGGTAAACTTTAACACAACAGTTGATGCCGAAATTGCTGGTGAAGCTGGATACTACACTGTTTCTAACAATACAGTAACAAATGTAGCAGTTTCTGCAGATAAAAAGTCTGTAGTGTTGACTTTGGGTACACATTTGGTTAACCAAACTGGAAAAGTAACAGTAACAGTAAGTGGTGATATCAAATCTGCATCTGGAGCTCTCCTTGGGGATCCGTTTATTCAAAAGGATGTTTCCTTTACAGATACAGTATTACCAACAGTTACGAAAGTGGCAGCTACTGGTAATAAAAAAGTAGTTGTATACTTCAGTGAGCCAGTTAAAGGTCTTGCAGCAACAGTACCATCTAACTACCTTATTGACGGACAATTGTTCTCGGCTACTTCTGTAACTCTTGATCCTACAGCTGGTGAATTTGTAACGATTGAATTGGCTACTCCACTTACTGCTGGGGCACATACATTGACTGTAAAAGCTGCTACAGTAGAAGACTATGCTACTTTTAAAAACAGCGAAACTACTTCTAACTTCTCTGTTGACGCAGTTACGACTGCTCCAACTGCGAGTGTTGTAAGTGCAACAACTACACAAGTAGTATTTAAGTTTGATCGTGAAATTAAAGGCACTCCAGCTGTTACATTTGGTGGAGTAACTGGTACAGTGCAACAAGATAATGTTGATAAAACTAAATTCACAGTTACTTTCGCAGCTGGTACTATTCCAAATGCAGGTGGTCAAATTACAATTGCGAAAGGCCTTGAAGATCTGTATGGTAACAAAACTACAGAAGATATCAAGCTGTCTTTCCAACCGGCTTTTGATACTGTAAAACCAACTTTGGTTGGTATGACTGCTAGCAGCGAAACAAAAATTGTAGCTGAGTTTAGTGAAGAGATTCAAAACCCAACAAACACAGGAACGTTTGTTGTAAAAGACAAAGATGGTAAAGTAGTTGCTGGTACTACTGTTGCATTTGCAAAAACAGATGCTAACAAAGATATCGTAACAAAAGCTGCTATTACTGGTACGTTTGATCCTGCTAAAGGACCTTTTAAAGTAAGCATTAGTGGAGTTGAAGACCTTGCTGGTAACCCTATTGACGCTATTGTTGACAAAGAAGTTAGCGTTCCAGATAAGACTGCTCCGCAAATCGTTGGTGACATTTATGCAGACGCTACTAACTACAAATTGGCTGTAAACTTCAGCGAAAAAGTAGACCTCACTTCTGCAACAAATCTTGCTAACTACAAGTATGAGATTTCTGGGCAAGGTATTTATTCCCTTCCAACTGGATCCAATGTCTCCCTTGATGCAAGCGGAAAAACTGTAGTGATTACTTTCCCGGCTTCTTGGAAAGTTGGAGCAGATACTAAAACCATTCAAAATGTAGCTAAATTGTACGTCTCCGGCGTGAAAGATTTGGCGAACAACACGATGGTTGACATCGGTAAAACAGTAAATGTCAATGTTGGCGAAACAATTGCAGCAGTTAGCAGCGTTGAAGCAACTGCAAAAGATACACTTAAAGTTACACTTGCAAATACAGGTTCTGTTCCAGCAACGTTGTACGCTGGTGACTTTATTGTTAAAAAAGGTTCCGAGAATGTTGTAGTTAAGAGTGCAACTATTGCAGATCGTGTGATTACACTTAAATTGGCATCTGATCTACCAACCAATGCTGCTTTGGTTACAGTTGAAACAGTAGCAACTCCAGTAGGTACTGCAACTGGTTTTGGAACTGCCTTTAAATTTACCAGCCAAAATGCTTCTGATAAGATTGCACCTTCGCTAGTTCCTGTAGACGGTAAATTGGTTACTACTGGTGCTAGTGTAGCTATCAAGTTTGATGAGGCAATTGCAACATCTGGATCGGTAGCTGCACAAGCCTTCACTGTGAAAGATTCTAATGGTACGCTCCTGAAACCAACTACTGATTATACTGCTGCTGTAAACGGAGAAACTATTACATTGACCTTCACTACTTCTGGTCTGAATGATGTTGTAAGTGTAGCTCTTTCTAACAACAATGTTATTGAAGATGCAGCTCATAACCTTGCAGCTGACTTTACTGCAACAGTGAGTGCTGACAAAGTAGTTGTAGTTCCAGCGCCTGTTCAAACAACTGCACCAGATGTTGCTACAATCGCTGTTACTAATAACCCTGTAGGTACCAATGATACAGTAGTAGTCTCAAGTTTGGTTGCTGGCGATGTTGTGAAAGTATACGATGCAGCAACCAATGGAACTAAAATTGGTGAAGCTACAGTAGCTGTAGGTCAGACTTCTGCTACAGTAACAATTACACAACTTGGAGTTGCTTCTGGAAGTGTGTGGGTGACTGTTACCAACACTGGAAAAACAGAAAGCAATCGCGTTGAACAAACATATTCCGCTGAATAAAATTACGAAACGTTACTTCATAAACTCAGTAACTGAGTGAAAGAAGTGGAGAACGACCCCTAGTCCTTTTAAAGAGGACTAGGGGGACTTTTCTAACTATCTTGTTAAATTGATTGGTGCAATTCCAATCCATGAGAACAGCCGAAGACTCATGTGCCTAATCCTCCTGCACGGAATGCAGTCCTATACCCATTGCTGCCGTGAAGTCAGGTGAAGTCGTACTTGCTTGAAGCAAGGCGGGGCTCCTTAAAAGTTGGCTATGGTCAGGCGACGAATCCATGGTGACCCAGTTCGAGATAGCTGTTGCCAGGTAAACAAGCGCTAGCGGATTGGCAGTAGTCGATATGCGCGAGATCGCATAGACGAGACAGGAACAATTTGGGCTGTTAAACCTGTTTTTCTCGGATTGTATAGTGGAGACCTAAGGTCAGCAAAACAAGGGATAGACAAGGTGGAACGTTTGAAGTCTTGCCGGAAGAGGTGGGTTGGCACCTAAGAGGCCGGGAAGATGGCGGCGGGTTTGTAGTAGTGTCGATGGTCTGCCGTTTGAACTCGTAGTGGTAACACAGGCGAGGAGGAGAAAACTGACCGGAGCGAAGGAACCCAGTCAGCGGATAAGAAGGATGGAAAACTTACAACGGGCATTGTAATGTTTTTCGTAGAACCGATTACAATTGAAAACCAACCAAAGGGATTGCGGGAGATATAGCTGCAGTCCTATTTGTGTTTTTTAGGGGCTTAATTTACTGGTATAATTGTCGCAATTTTATTGAAAAAAATCAGATTTTATGCAACAATCTATATTGCCCATTGTAAACCAGTACATACTCTTACTGTTGATAGTACGCCGTGTGCGATGAAAGTTGCTTGCACGGTGTAGGCTTGACGAAATCCTTGATCTGAAAGGATAGTCAAGAATAGCTCGAGCTTAAACATTGTTAATGGTTCTTTTCATGTTGAAGTTAATACGGTTAAGTCTGACAACACGGATTTGGTTGTATTGAGAGACTCGAACAATAATCCAAGCAGCTCAGGAACTGGAAAAAATGTTAGCAATCTCATCACCGTTACAAACAACTCCAATGCTGTACAATATGAATATGACCCTGTAACCGATAGCTTCAAAGTAAAACAATCCGGAACAGAAGTTGGCAGTGTCACATTCACCAAAGTAGATGGGATGTTTGACTTCAGCGAAGGTGCTTTCATTGACCCTCAGGCATCGATGACTAATGGTTCAGTTGGTCATCTCAAAGCAACACTGAAAGATGCTCAAGATGTAGAAGTAGGCAGTGTCAATGTAGACGTTAATTGCTTTTTGATACCTTAAAATCCAATGGCCAGACTGGAAGTAGTCTGGCTCTTTCTTATGATTTAATGAGGAAGCTTGAAATGGAGGGCGTGGATGAAATTTACCCTGGACGACATAAGAAACGATTTGGAGCTGTACGGGAGATTGATGCGGCCGGAGCATGTATACCTGGTAAGCCAAACGCAAGGTGAACACATTGGCATAGGCGTCCGGGAGTCATCCACACCCATTGCGTATATGGTGGTTCGAATATCGCGTGAACAGTCTCAGGCTTCGATTATCGCTCTAGAGGTAGAGAAAAGTTACAGTGGGTACGGGCTTGAGACAATTTTGCTGCAATTTCTGGAGGGCAAGCTTAAAGAGCAAAGCTACCATTATCTCACTTATGACATCGTTGTACAGGAATCAGAGAATGCTGCCAGGGAGTTTTTGCAGCCGGAGGATGGCTGGGATAGCGGGCAAGTTTTATCTACCGTGTATATCGCAGACATGGAGGAACTGAAATCTGCCAAATGGATGAATACGATACGTGCTCCCCTGCATTTTCGTACATTCAGTTGGGCGGAACTGACTGAAGAAAAGCTGGTTTCCATTCAAGAAGGGTGTAATCGGTGGTATCCGGAGAAATTCTCCCCTTGGCAGGAAGGCTACGACATTGACCATCAACTTAGTGTCGCTCTCCAATACAAAGGAGAGATAATCGGTTGGCTGATGGTCAAGCGGGCAGCCAGCAACATGGCTCTCTTTAAAAGTCTGTTTGTTCGAGAGGAATTTACCAGACTGGGCCGAGCTGGCGTGGTTCTCGTCGAAGGCTTGAAAAAAGTATTGGAGAATCAGGAGATACGATACGCGATGTTTGTTGTGGAAAAAGACAATGCGGCGATGCTGCAAATGGTCAGAAAGCATTTTACTCCTTATATCATTCGGCGAAAGAAGCTCATTTCGTTTAAGAAGAGCATTTTGTAGGCTGGATTTTTCAATCACATGCTCAAGTTTGTTTCGTCTGTTATGTAAATCAGGAACGAAAGTGGAAGTAAAACAGGATGGTTTAAAGAAGGTTGTAAAAATCAAAAACGGTGGCAGCACCCAAATCTAGCTCTGTCTCTCTATCGGAGATGCAGGGCTTTTTGTTATGTAAAAAGCGAGTGCAGCAGTTAGTGGCCGAGCCGATGAAAGACACTCGATATGGAGATTTTTCGTTAGGAGGGACTGCATAAGCGATTTGTTCAGTGCAAATAAATATACTGAACATGCCCGTTGTATATTTTCACCTTCTTTATTTGTTGATGACACGCCGTATGCGATGAAAGTCGCCTGTGCGGTGTAGGCTCGCTATAATCCGAAGAGATGCAGGGATAAGGCGAGAATAGCGTGAAAGAAATGGAGTGGAAGGCAAAACAAGTGGTGGCAGGTGAGGCTAAGGCTGGTGGCAGGACTGAAATGAACAAGCTGGATTTTGCCAAAACGAGTGCGATGAACGACGGAAGCGTTACGGTTATTTTTGATGATGGCAGCATTCAGCAAAGCAAGAAATGGGCTCGGCAAAGCATTTTCCGGCATGGGTTGCACGAAGAGTGAGTTTGGTTCTTCTAGCGGCAAAAGCGCGTTAATGCTCACCGTTTCGGACGAACTGTATGTTAGTGAGCGGTTGAATGCCAAGGCCGATGGAAGACGGGCAACAGATGGATCAAATTTTAGACTCACACACAAAGCAGAAGACCGTTCGTTTTATAGAACGGTTTTTTTGTATGGCGTTACATTTTAGGCAAAAGGCAGATGCCTGTTTAGAATTTGTTCAGTTGCCCCTGATACAATAAAAAGGCCGTACCTGCCACAGGACATGTCCAAAGTTCTGGGAGGTGAGTGTGATGAAACCTGTATGGAATTTCTTTATTATCCCTGTTATCAAATGCAATGGGTGCGGACATGAAAAGCTGCATAAAACCGATCATAAAGACCAGATGTTCAAAGACATGATTGATGGTCAGGTTATCGAGATCGAAGTGAGGCGACAACGATATCGATGTCCGATGTGTGGAAGCAAGGAATGGGACAAAGTCGTCGGGGCATCCTCTTATTCGAAAAAAAGCAAGCGGCTGATCGACTGGGAGAAACAGCTCGTGAAGGCGCAACAGAAGCGAGAGTAATGGCTGCTCACGCTCAATAGGCAAGTCTGTCGGAAAGCTGACAGGCTTTTTTTTCGTGAAAAAACGTTTCGAGGGTGTTCATGAGCAGGGATGTGACTGCTTTTGACCAATCAAATGGCCATGATTATTGCAAATGGAAACATCTTCTATATTACTTTTTACAATATAAATAGACGGCCAAAAACCAATATACTATACTGAATAACAAATAACATAATTAGTAAATAAAAGTAAATTAAACGAAATAATCCTTTCTATTGGACAGGAATGATGCCAGCTTGCACAATGCTTTGCTTACGAACAAGAAAAAGCTGTTAGTTACCGGCTTGTCCATTCTGACGGTGTCTTCCCTTACTTATTTGGCCGTGTTTGCAGAGCGGCTTTCGCCTGTTTCCCCGACAGAGACGTTTATCCGGCAATACATGACGAATCCGAATGGCACGTTGGCTACTTATTTGCAGGAAGCCCGTTCCACGAATGAAGACATAGCGGCAGGCAGAGAAGTGCTGTCTGAGTCTCTCGGCATATGGATGCAATATGCGTGGGTGAAAGGTGACCGGCAATTGTTTGCCGACAGCTTTCGGTTGTTGCGGACTTTTTTTCTGTCTCCACAAAACCGAATTTACTGGAAGCTGTCGCCGGACGGGCAGCCGCATGTGACGACAAATGCTCTCGGGGATGATCTGCGAATTGTCGATGCGCTCTGGAAGGCGGCTGACAGTTGGGAAAATGAGGAATACGCAAAAGCGGCAGAAGCGGTAACACAATCGTTATTCGCTTCGTCCATACAACATGGATATCTCGTCGACTTTTATGACTTCGCAAAAAAGGAGTCTCCGCAGACACTCAGCCTCGTTTACGTCGACATGTCCGCCCTGAAAAGGATGGCGGATCACAACAAAATAGATGCGAATGTGTACCAGCGCTACCGTGATCTGTTAATGAACATGCCGAACGACGGAATATTTTACCCTAAAATATTCCACATCGAGAATCAAATGTACAGCTATGCTAACTCGGTGAATCTCATTGATCAACTGATTGTAGCGATAAATCTGGCAGAGGCCGGGCGTACGCCTCGGGAGCTGGTTGTTTTTTTGAAAAAGGAGTTCGCGCAGCAGCACCAATTGCCGGGGCGCTACGACCGGGCTAGTCGCACAGCAGCTGTGTCCTATGAATCTCCTGCCGTTTACGGATTGGCAATCTTGCTGGCTCTGAAGCTGGATGATCCGCAATGGGCAAATCAACTGCAAGCCAGAATGGTGCAGCTGCGCAGTAATGACTCCCGCTTTTTGGGCGGCTATGTTTTTCAGGAAGATACGCATGCCTTCGATAATTTGGTGCCGCTTTTGGCCGAGGAGGCGCTGCGAACGTATAAGGACTGATGAGAAAACCGAATAAGCAATGAGAGGAGCTGAATTATGAACAACAATTCTCCGACACGCAAGATGGAGATAGGGTACGGCATCTTGCTCCTGCTTACGGTGCTTCAGGAAGCGCTGGTTTATGTCCATGTCTACATAGATCAGTCGTTTGCGATGGTTGAGTTTGTTTTGAGCATGGCTATTTTGCTGGCGCTCCTGCTCGGTTATGTGCTGCCGATGGGGGTATCGGTCGTTTTGGTGTTTGTTTACTTGGTCAGCTATGTTGTTTGGCTGGCTACGTATGCGAATACGAGTGTCATTGTGTACGCCTGGTTGCTGGTCATGCCCGCGAACGTGCTGATTGCAGGGTTTATCAAAACGTACTTGCTGCGCAGCAAGCGACTCGTGGAACGGTTGGAAGAACTGAAAGAAATCAACCCGGTCATTGATCTCGATACGGCACTGGGCAACAAAATGGCCTTTGCGGAAACGATGCTCAGACAGTCTAATCTGGCAAAACGTTATGAGGGAAAATACAGCTTTTGCCTGGCGATGTTCAAAATCGAGTTTTTGCCGTTCGTACAAGAATCTCTTGGCTCAGAGGGGTATTCGCGGCTTTTGCTGGAATTGTCCCAGACGATTCAAAAGCAACTCCGCTTCGAAGATTACAAGTTTTCGCTCGATGAAGGACGGTTTGTCGTGCTGCTGCCGATGACGGACAAGGACTATTTGCGGCAACTGACGGAACGAATTAAACACGCCATGATGAACAAGGATTTTCCGGACAAAAAAGGACGACAGTTGAAGCTTGTCATTCGCTCGGGAGCGCTTGTTTTTCAAAAGGAACAATTCAATCAATATGAGCAAATCGACAGCGTCATAGCGGCGCTTGAACGAAATGCGGAACTTGATCTGATCGGAGAGTACGTGTAAGCCGATCTGGCCAGGAAAAGGGAGGGGGCTTCTTATGTCATACACCAGCTGGTTTATCCCCTTGTGCATTGCGATCAGTATGATCTTCGCCGTTACGATTGTTTTTCTGACGATCGCCACGTTGGTTTTTCGTGACAGAGTGAGCAAAAAATACGATCGGAGGAAAATCAGTGGCTGAGTGGCTCTTGTTGCTCGCAATTATCAGTATTTGGGTCGCGGTGTTTGAATCTGCGTTGATTATGGCTGGAGCCATACGCTTTGTGTACCGGCAGAGCAAAGAGGAATTGGTGATTCCGACGGAGATGGACGCTTTTCCAGCTGTGACGATACTCGTTCCGGCCCACAATGAGGAGCTGGTCATCGCCGCGACAGTCGAGCACATTTTACGGCTGAACTATCCGGCGGACAAGCTGCAAGTGATCGTCATTGCCGACAATTGCACAGACCAAACGGCGCAAATCGTGCGGGCGGTACATGGCAAGCCAGAGTTTTCGCAGCGCAACCTGACTGTTCTGGAACGAACCGGGAAGGGAGGGAAATCGGGAGCGTTGAATGACGCTTTCAAACTCGCTACCGGGGAATGGATTTGCGTGTATGATGCCGACGCCGCACCAGAGAAAAACGCGCTGGCTTTTCTGATCCAAAAAGCGCTGGAGCAACCGGAGCGGTACGGGGCGGTTTTTGGACGGAACAAGGCACGGAATCGCGACCAAACTCTACTCACCCAATTCATCAATCTGGAACTGGTGACCATGCATCGTGTTTATCATACGGGGCTATGGGAGCTTTTTCAGCTAGGGTCTATTCCGGGAACGAACTTTATCGTCAAAAGCTCGCTGATCGCGGAGTTGGGCGGATGGGACGAGCAGTCCCTTACGGAGGATACGGCGATTTCTTTTGAAATATTAAAGCGGGGCCAGCTGATTGCTCTCGCACCGCAGGCAGAGGCGTACCAGCAGGAGCCGGAAAAGCTTGACGTCTACATGAAGCAGCGTCAACGCTGGGCGATGGGGAACTACCACACAGTTATCGGGAACATCTCGCATTTATTTGACAGCACGAGCTGGCGCATCAAGCTGAAGGTGCTGTATTATGCAGCGAGCTACTTTTGGTTTATGGTGGCGATTGTTGTTTCCGACATCATTTTTGTGACGAACCTCGTATACAAGGTGATCTCCTGGTTTCATCCCGAGGTCGTGTCTCCCTTCCAGTTTTCCGAGGATATCTACGTCTACTTGGTCGTGGCTTGGGCGCTGATGTACTCCATGTATGTGCTGCAAATCAATCTGGCTCTGGCTACCGATATCGGTCAAAGCACGACGAGAAACTTCGTCTTGTCTTGCCTCTCGTATTTTACGTATGCGCAGTTGTTCATCGTCATCTCGGTGCAAGCATTTTGGGGACTGCTGGCTGATAAAGTGACAAAAAGAAAGAGAAGATGGTACAAGACGCAACGCTTTACCTGATGGGCTGTGCAAGAGGAGACTCTTTTACTTTTCTTCCGTACTCTTCCAGATGATAGGCAGTTCCTTATGTCAAATCTGTTATAATAAGATGATAGATTGATTGATGAAAAAAGAAACGACTGGTGCCGAGCCGGAAGAGACGGGTGGAGAGAACTGTGAAATACGAAGTGATTTTCTTTGATGTGGACGATACGTTGATCGATTTTGGCATTTCGGAAAAAAATGCGATGGATAAAGCTTTCCACCGTTTTGGAATGCCCGAAGGCTGGCTTGCCTACCAAGCAACGTACAGTGAAATCAACAAAAGACTGTGGCTGGAGCTGGAACAAGGAATCGTGTCACTGGACGAGCTTGGAGTGGAGCGGTTCAGCCGTCTGTTTTCAGCGCATGAGCTGTCCTATGATGCTGTTGCTTTCAACGAAGAGTTTTTGGCCAATCTGGCACAGGAAACGCCGCTGATTCAAGGAGCGCAGGAAGTATGCAGCAGTTTGGCGGGATGCCGCCTGGCTATCATTTCAAACGGCTTTGCCGAAGTGCAGAAAGCGAGAATCGCAGCATCGCCTCTTCGCCATGCTTTCGAACAGTTGATCATTTCCCAAGAGGCCGGGTTTCAGAAACCGGATGCGCGAATTTTTGACTATGCATTTTCCAAACTGCAAGTGACAGACAAGTCGAAAGCTTTGATCGTAGGAGATTCGCTTACTTCCGATATTCGAGGCGGACACAACTACGGGATCGATACATGCTGGTTCAATCCTCAAGGCAAGGAAAATCGGTTGGACATCGAGCCTACGTACGAGATTCGCGATCTGACTCATTTGCTTGAGCTTGTCAGACTGACAGCGGATGAGCGGCTGCCTATATAAGAATATATAATTTCCCTTATATTTCCTGTCTATCGAATGATATAATAATCCTAGGACTTATGATCTAACTGTTTCTGGAGGAATTAGCATGGATCAACCAACTGATCTGTTGCATCGTATCGAGAGCATGCGTAAAGAGTTATCCGAACTTGTTTTGGAAAAAGGAAGCTTTCTGCATCCGACTGTGATCGATATGTCGCAAAAATTGGATGAGTATATCGTCAAATACCAAAAATGCCTCCAGTTACACACATAAATGAGCAAAAAATTATCCACAACCTGTGGATAAACCTGTTATTAATTGACTGAATAATAAAACTATACAAACCGAGCCGCATAACCTGAGGCTGGCTTTTGCTCAAAGTCGCGCTCTGTTGTTATGCGGCTGACTTCATTCGTTGCGGCTTGTTTCGCAGTTTGGCAATCAGCAAGAGAAGCAGCGGCAACAGAATTTGCATGAAAAAGCCGTAGTAAGGAAGCGAAGTTTCGTCGAGATAGTTAAAAACAATCATGTTGGGGATACCCCAAAAACTGAACAGCACGATCAAAAAGCCGATTGGCCATACGAGCGGTCGATAGTCAGTTACTTCCATCAGCTGTGCACTGCCGAGGACGATGACGTAGAAAAATACCGATATTTTGACAAAAGCGCCCAGCACCCAGACTGCCATCACCACAGACTCCAGATTTTCGAAAAAATCGGCAATACTGACGTAGCGCGAAGCAATCATTAAAGGGTAGAGCATGCTGGAAACATCGCTGCCAAACAAGAACAGGGAAAACAAATTGGTGGCAATCATCGTGATGGTTACAGCCAGCACGGAAAGCATTCCCCACTTTCGGCCTTTGCTGCTGTCGGCTAACAACGGAAAGAGAAAAGCCGTCAGCCAAAACTCGCCAAGCCAGATGTGCGGAACAACAGCTCCTTTCAGCGAAGGGACAATGCCGTTTTCCAGTACCGGAAAAAAGTTTTGCCAATCCAGATCAGGCAGCAGCAAAAGGACCATGAGGCATAAGGGAAGTACGAACAGCGGCATGAACAACAGGGCTGCTCGGCCAATTACTTCAATGCCGCCGCGAACAGCAAAGACACAGACCAAAATCATGCTTGCGATGACGACGACGATCGGAGTGTTGAACAGAAAAGCGCCGACGACAAACTCGGCGTAGTTTCTGACGATTTGCCCCGTCCACATCAAGTAGAGGAAGCAGTAGAGCAAGCCGATCAGTTTTCCGGGAATCAACCCGACGATTTGACAGCTGTACTCGATCAGCGTTTGCTGCGGGTAATACTGATGAAGCCGATGGGAGACGTAAACCGTCAGAAAACCGGCGAATGATGCCCAAATGGGAGACAGCCACAGATCGTTATGGGCATAGGTAGCCATCGTTGCCGGCAAGGACAGGATGGCTGTGGCGATAATCGTGGGGTACATCATGACGCCCATCTGGAAAGCCGATATTTTGCCTTTTTCAAGCATAGATGATCACCTCTGGCAGATCACACGCGCCGCCATTTATTTTTTCATCAAATTTCCCCAAGGCTTGAACAGTTCATTCAGCCAAGTGACAGGCCCGGCCATATTGGGCAAATCGAATTGGGCCAATACCCACCCACACAACAAGAGGGAGAAAAAAGCGATTTTGTCTCGAAGCGGCTTCTGCCGCAAAGCTGGAAGCTCAAAGAGAATGATGAGCAGGACAAGCAATGTAACGCCTAGCGTAACGCCCCATCTCACTTTTCTCTCACCTCCTCCTCGGGTATGCCGCCAGGAAGCGTAACCAGGCCAGGTCGGCGAACGTATGCATGAATATCCGTGATTACTTTTACGTTGGGGAAAATGTCGTCCCAGTTGTTTTTGGCTGCCTTCCACTCTTGAGGATATTCCCGATAAAAGTCCGTGGCAAAGTCGAAGATGTCTGCCTTCATTTCGTGCTGCACCTGTTTGAGGGCAAGCTCAATGCGGTCTTCGATGTCCTGTTGAAATGCTTTTTCCACAAGCTTGATCATCTCGGGATTGCTCATGTCCAGGTTCGTGCCGTTTTGCACAACGTCTCCTTCCGTTTTCGCCTTTATCGTCATTTGCCATTGTCCATTGCGGATCGAAGGGATGAATTTGATATCCGAGTGGATGGGGTTGAGAGAGACTGTGCCCTGCACATTTTTAAGCTTGGCGGTGACGGTGTAGCGCTCTACTTCTCCGCGTATCCACATGACGCCGCGCGTCGCTTTTTCGTTGATCTCTCCGACCATCTTGCCTTTTCGAAAAACGGCGGTTCCCATGATGTATGGCGCTGTCTCCAACCCTTTGGCCTCGTTTGGCGGCGGCATGACATCGATCAGGGGGAGAGCGGCAGCATTTGATTTGCCGCGCAGCATTTCTTTTAACTGAATGATCGTGACCAGCATTCCGATATGCATATTTGACATTTCGCGTATGACTTCGGACGAGTAGCGTTCAAGCTCGGGACGAAGCTCCAGGGTCTTCGCTGCCTTGCCTTTGCTGACAAACATGTAAGCTCTTTCGCGCGGTTGCGGGTGGCGAACGAGAAAGTCCATTTCTTCGGCAATTCCCCGTTTTGCCATGTCCTCTCCAAAAATGAATACTTCGCAGTGGCCCCAAAAAATTTTTCGCGGAATCTTCGTTTGCAGCAGAGCGATGGCATCGGCAATACTGGCACCTTTCGCCGACTTTACAAGCGTGAGATTGCCGCCGCTGCTTGTGCTGCCTCTGCCCGCACTAAGGGCGCGGGGGATGAATACTTGGACAGACAGCTCGATCTGATTGTCATCTGCTGCATCAATCGCAGCTCCAGTAATAATCGCCAGATCATTGATCTCGGTTCGGTCCCAGCACCCGCCGAGAAACAACAGCGACATCATGAGAAGCGTCAGCAAAATCCGCTTCATGACGATTTTCCCTCCTGTCTGGCAGGACGCACGAAGGACAACAAGAGGAGCAGCAGAGGCAAAAGAGTCAGAACGAGCGGGCCGAGAAACGGGAAGACGGCCACATCAAACTTGCTGGTTTCCATCAGGCTGGGGATACTCCAAAAACTGAATAGTGTAATGAGAAAACCTAGCGGGAGAACGATCGGGCGATAATCTGACAAGTTGAGCAATTGCGCACTCCCAAGGGCAGTGGCGTAATAAAAGACGGAAATTTTGATGAAGGCGCCCATAATCCAGATCGCCATGACAAGCGATTCCAGATTTTCGAAAAAGTCGGCAAAGCTGACATAGCGAGCGGCTGCCATCAATGGATAAAGCATCGTTGCCACATCGGTTCCGAACAAAAAGAGCACGATCAGGTTGGAGATGAGCAATGTCAGCATGACAGCAAAAACAGAGAGGACACCCCATTTTCTGCCCTTTTCCCGATCGGTCAAAAAGGGGAGCAAAAAGGCAAGCAGCATGTACTCCGTAAACCAGCCTTGCGGAATGAGCGCTCCTTTTAGCGATGGTCCTACGCCGTCTGCCATGATCGGGAAAATCCGGTCGAGCTGAAAGTCCGTGAACAGCAAGACAATCAGGAGCAGCAGCGGCAGGACAAAAAAGGGCGAGAATGCCGTTGCCGCTCTCGCGATTACTTCGACGCCTCCGCGGACGGCAAAAGCGCAAAGCAGCAGCATGGTAGAGATGACGACTACGATTGGCGTTTGGGTGAGAAAACTGCCTACGAGAAACTCCGCGTAGATTCTGACTACCAGAGCGGTCAGCAGTACATATAACAGCATCAAAAATGCGCCGAATGCTTTTCCGAGCAGCTTCCCGAGAATATGCTCGCTGTACTGGATGATCGTCTTTTGCGGATAACGTCTGTGCAAGGCGTCTACGACCAGCACCGTGACAAAACCGATCAAGGAAGCCCAGATGGGGGAGAGCCACAGATCATTGTCGGCGTAGGCGGCAGTAATGCTTGGGACCGTCAGCAAAGCCGTAGCGACGATGGTCGGGTACATGAGAACGGCCATTTGAAAGGCGGATATTTTTCCTTTTTCCAGCATTGCTTCCTACACCTCGCTTTCCCTTGTCTGTTTATGGATCTTCCGAGCGTTCGGGGCCAGGCTTTTGGTCGGGAGCCTGACGGTACTGATTAAATTCTCCGGTGAAGTGGGGGCGCGTCTTCATGGCCCACCATGGAGAGCGGTACAAAATGTCTTTCCATTCTTTTGGTTTGAGCGGGGAAATCCCGGACAAATACGGCACGCCGAACGAACGCAAGGTGCACAGGTGAACCACGATCGCAATGAGTCCGAGCATGACTCCCAACAGTCCGAGTGTGCCCGCGAGAAACATGATCGGAAAGCGCAGCAGTCTGACGGCCGTACCGACGCTGTACCGCGGCACCATGAAGTTGGCGATTCCGGTAATGGCTACGACAATGACCATCGGAGCGGATACGAGTCCGGCGTCAACGGCAGCCTGTCCGATGACGAGCGCCCCTACGATACTGACGGCAGCCCCGATTTGCTTGGGCAGTCTTACTCCGGCTTCGCGCAAAGCTTCGAAGGTGACTTCCATCAAGAGCGCCTCGACCAGGCCGGGAAAAGGCACAGCCTCCCGGGAAGCCGCCATGCTGATCAGAAGAGACGTCGGCACCATCTCCTGATGAAACGTAATGATGGCTACGTACAAGGAAGGGAGCAATAAAGAGATCCCGAGAAACAGATAGCGCAGCCAGCGAATCGCCGTGCTGATGATATAACGCTGGTAATAATCTTCCGCAGCCTGAAAGAGAGCGAAAAACGTCACGGGAGCAATCAGGGCAAAAGGCGTGCCGTCCACGAGAATGACGACTCTGCCTTCCAGTAATGCGGAGCAAGCTGTATCCGGTCGTTCCGTATCTTTTAACTGCGGAAAAGGCGAGGCAGGATTGTCCTCAATCATTTCTTCTATATATCCGCTCTCCAAAATCCCGTCGATCTGGATGCGATTCAGTCGCGCTTTTGCCTCTTCGACCAAGGTCTGGTCGACAATTCCCTCCATATAGGCCACGATCACTTCCGTTTGCGTGTATCCCCCGATTTTCATGCGTTCCATTTTCAAAGCCGGATCTTTGATTCTGCGGCGGATTTGGGAGGTATTCACGTCCAATGTTTCCGTGAAGCCTTCTCGCGGCCCACGTATCCCCACCTCTGCTGAAGGCTCCTCGATGTTTCGCTTTTCCCATTTGGCCAGACCAAGCGACAGCGCCCGTTCTTCTCCTTCCCACAGCAAGACGGGATTGCCGCTGCCGATTTCTTCAATACAGTCGGCAATCGTAGCAAGATTTTTGATGCGAGAGACAGCCAAAACCTGCTCAGCCATTTGCTCCATGTCAGGAAATTCGTTTTCATTTGCTTGCATGAGCGGCGTCAACACGTACTGATCTACGTCTTGAACGGTACACAGACCGCTAATAAACACGACATGCGCCTTGATTGTTTTCCCGATATAAAAAGGCCGAAAAATGACGTCCGAGCATTTGGAGTAGATGTCTTGCAACGTTTGGAGGTTTTCCTTCGTCTCTTTTGATAAGGTCAAATGAGCGTAGGGACTTGGGCTGTTTTGCCTGGCAGGTTCGAGTTTATGCTTGTTTGTTCTCCACCATTTTCGTCCGTTGCGATTCAAGCAAGGTCCTCCTTTCCGACACAGTGAGGCCAATTTTTGTTACTAGACAGTTTGTCCAATTATGAATTTTTATAATCCAACGCTGGCAGCTTTGTCGGCATTTTCACTGTTTTTGCCCAAAAAAAGAACCAGCTGAATCGGTCAGCTGGCGCAAAAGGTATTCCCCAAGTTATTTGTTTAGACACTTCCATTTTATCAATAATGAATAATATTGTAAACTTTCTCATCAAATGGAATTGGCCTCGTTCTGGTGACATCTTTCCATTCCTTGACATCACTGATTCGTACAGGTATCCTAACAAATATTACTCGCCGCTTTCCCCTGGCAAGGCGGGTGGTTTGTTGCCGGACCAAAGACGCGGGAACCGCGCTTGCAGCAGGCGGGTTAATGCCAAGTTTTCTATGTTGCAAAAGGATGTCACTATGCTATAGTGAATGACGAACGCAAACACTATATAGATGTAGAGAAAAGTTGGGAGCGGTGCTATGTTATCCTTCTTGAAGAGTTTAATGGGGAAGACGCCTACCACAAAAGAGGTGCGAGAACAGGTTCAGGAGGAATCCATTCTGTCCGCTTCTGATACCGAACAGTCTCATCAGGAAAAGCAAGGTCTACACAAAACATCTGCCGGCGTCATTACCACGCTGTCCCTGCATGAATCGTGGGAAGCGAATCTGGGTGCGCAGGAGAAATACGCGCTTTCCTTTATGGCACAGGAGCTGGAGCCGCTGCAGGAAGGGAACATTTCCCTCGCTGGAACAGCGCTCGTTCCGCATGATGATGGAATCGAAATCACGGCGTTTATTCGCAACAGTTCGGACCATCCAATCAACCTAAAGGAAATGACGCTGGTGGTATTGTTCGGGGATCAGCAGCTATTTACCCGCCAGACGTTTGACTTTAGCGAGATAGGGGAAATTCCGCCGCGATCTGCAAGACCGTGGTCGTTTGTATTTGCGCGTGAACACTTCCTGCAAGTGAACGTGCTGCTGGCGAACTGGAAGATTGCATTCGAGATGGCACAAAAGAAAATGGTGTTGCCACAGCAGCTGGAACTGGAAGAGTCCTGGATCAAGGCGCTGTCGAATGAACAAAAAAATTCCTTGATCGAGCTGGCGAAAACACTTCCTGCGCTCAATGAGGGAGAAGTAAATATCCAGGGTGTGCAAATTCGTCGCTCCGAGGAAGGCGCACTTCACGTCATGCTTTTGATTCGCAACGGCTCGCCGCAGTCTCTTTCCTTTGAAACGTTGCCGCTTGCTCTCTATGATGCGACAGGAGAAAAGGTGGCTGAAGGAGTGTTTGAACTGGGAAGCTTGACGGTGAATGCCAATACGAGCAAGCCATGGCTGTTTATTTATCCTCCGGAAAGCATTTTGCTGGAGCAGCCGGATCTTTCTCGCTGGCGAGTGAATGTTCCGCAGCAAGCCTAGATTTGCATGAGCCGTATAGAAATGTTTATGATGAAGAGAGAGAAATTGCGTTCGGGTTCGGACGTGTGTGAGGAGGTAACACATGTTTTCTTTTATGAAGAATTTGTTTGGCAAGGAACAGGGCGAGAAAGCTCTGGATGAATTGAAGAAAGAAATTCAGGAAGAGTCGGCATTCGACATTGACGAACTGAAAGAAACCGAAGTGGAAGTGGAAAAGGAACAGGCGAAGACCAGCGCTCCGGCTAAACGCGAGAAAATCAAGACAGAGCTGTCGCTGCATCCTTTGTGGGAGCAAGAGCTGGATTCCGAGAAAAAGTACACGCTGCGCTTTTTGCAGGAGGAGCTTCCGGAAATCGCGCGCGGTTTGATCAGTGTGACGGGCTTCAGTATGATTCCCCAACCGAACGGCATGATCGTGACGATGTTCTTCCGCAATGCGACAGATAAGCCAGTTCGTTTTAAAACGATTGGTTTGGCGATTTATCTGGACGACAAGCCGTTTGCGCGGATCAGAATCGATCTGTCCGAGATGGGCTCGATTCCGCCGCATACGAGCCGTCCATGGGAAGTGCTGTTCCCGGAAGAGTCCTATCTGCACGACAACTTCCAGTTCAGTCGCTGGAAAGTCGTGATGAAGGCAGGGAACCGCGCGCATATTTGGCCACGCACGCTTGAACTGGACCCGGAGATGGAGAACCGCATGACCGATCGGCAAAAGGATCGTCTGGAGAAGCTCGCCAATTCTTTGCCGCCAATCCCGGTGAATACCGTACAAGTTACGGGTTTTGATATCGGCAAAACGAAAGAAGGGCAACTGGTCGCTGCGATGCTGTTCCGCAATGGTCTGTCGACGGAGTATCGCCCTGAGCAACTGAAAGTAACGATTTCCGATACAGACGGGGATGTCGTTGCGCGAGGCGTTCTTGACGCCAGAAAGATCTGTGTCCAGCCTGGCAACAGTCGTCCGTGGCTGATCGTGTTCCCGCCGGAATTTGTGAAAAAGCCTGATGCCAATCTGCGTAGATGGATTCTTGACGTAGAGTAGACGCGTGATTTTTCTAAAGTGGGAAAGAGGAGGTTGACATATGAGTTGGTTATTGGAAAACTGGTTTGGTTCCAAAGAAAGCTTGGAGCAGGTACGAGAGGACATTCATGAGTATTTGCACAATGAATTTTACTTGGGCGTATCCGGTATTGAAAATCCGCAGCAGTCTGCAAACCGCGTGGAGTCAAAAGAGCTGTTCCTGTCGATGAACGGTCCGTGGGACGCGCAGCTGGACGAGGCCGAGCAGGAATTGCTGCAATATGTGCACGATGAGTTGCCGCCTGTAGTACGTGATGAGGTCGGTGTCATTCCGTTCTTCACACAGGCGACCGTAGAAGGCTATTTGGTGCTTGCCTACATTCGCAATGCGACAGACCGCAACGTACTGTTGCAAAAACTGCCGCTCTCTCTCGTAACAGCAGAAGGCGAAGAGGTGGCGAAAAAGACGTTCGACTTGATGACAAGCGGACCAGTCGATTCCATGTCCAGTCGTCCGGCGGAGTTTATGTTCCGTTGGGAAGAGTTTGACCGCATTCCGGAGCAAGAAGTACCGCTGACGATTGTGTATAAAAAGCCGCAAAAACAGCGACTCGAAGGAAGCCACGAGCTGAACATGGGGCTGAGTGCCAGTGAGCAAGAGCAGTATTTGCAAAAAGCAGCGGCAGAAGCTCCGGTAGAAGCTGGGCAGGTGGACTTGCAAGTTCTCGCAATCAAGCCGAACGAGGATAACGGTCTGAAAGTCGTTGTTGTATTCCGCAACGGTTTGGAGAAGCGCCTGGAGTTTACCGAGGTGCCGATCCTGGTGCACGACAAGGATGGCGAAGCGGTTGCCCGCGTCAACTACACCTTGCAAAACATGAAGGTGGAAGCGAACAGCCAGCGTGTCTGGGCATTTGACATCCCGTCCTCTTCGATTAAAAAAGCAGGAGTAGACGTGACAGAGTTGACTGCTTTCATTCCGCAAGCGCGCCAAAGAAAAAAACAGGAAACATACGTAGCGCCTGAAACCGAAGACAATAAAGGTCTGCTGCAGTAATGAACGAAACCCTTTTTGCCACTGGTGAAAAGGGTTTTTCTACTGCCAAAACGTTCCAAATATTGGGGAATTAGGGTTGCAATTCGCCCTTTTTATCCGCTATGCTAGGACGAGGAATATCATACTCGAATACCTTTTTGAACGTATTGGGATTGATTGCAAAAGTTTGCGGGTATTCATACGTTAAGAAAACCTTCCGCTAAAACGCGGCCTTATGACGGAAACGGCTTCGACAGAGGTTTTCTTGCTGCATGATTTGCAGGGAGAGAGGGAAGGACTGTTTTTTATGAAAAAATCAATTCAAGTGACCGTCGCACTGGCGCTGCTGCTCACCGTCGCTCCTTTGGAAGCCAGGCAGGCACTCGCTGCTGCTCCTGCCTCCAATGACAGCTACCTGAGCAACCAGACGCACCTGAGTCAAATCAAAGCGGACAAGGCATGGTCAGTGGTGAACAGCAATCAGGCGATCACGATTGCTGTACTCGATACAGGGGCCGATTACAATCACCCTGATTTGAAGGGGAATTTGCTCCCTGGTGTTAACCTGGTCAATCCGGGGAAAAGTGCGCAGGATGACAATGGGCATGGAACAGAAGTCATCGGGGTCCTCGGGGCAAAAGGGAACAACGGGATCGGCGTAGCCGGGGTGGTCTGGAACGCCAAAATTTTGCCCGTCAAAGTCTTGAACAAAAACGCATCTACTACGGATGTTGACATGATCGCCAAAGGAATCAACGCCGCCCTCGATCGGGGGGCAAAGGTCATTTTGATGTCTTTTAGCAGCATGGCTTACTCCCGGGCTATGAAAAATGCGGTCGACCGCGCGGAACGAAACGGAGCGGTTCTGGTGGCGGCGAGCGGAAATGAGGCAAGCCGTGTCGCGTATCCGGCAGCGTACCCGACCGTAATTGCGGTGGGGGCGATAAACGGAAGAAACCAGGTCCTTTACCAGTCGAATACAGGGCCGGAGATGAATCTGGTGGCACCGGGGCTTAATGTGTATACAACCAAGCTCGGCGGCAAATACGGTTCAGTTTCCGGAACATCTGTAGCGGCGCCTCAGGTAGCAGGCGCGGCTGCTCTCATTCTGGCTCGTCATCCCAAGCTGTCTGCTCTCGACGTCAGGCAGATGCTTTATCAGACGGCGACAGATATTGGCGAAGGCGGCTGGGATCGGCAAGCGGGCTACGGTCTTCTGGACGTAAACAAGGCAGTGCGCAGTGCGCTGTCCAGCGACTTTTTGGAGCCGAACAACGTTTTGGAGAGAGCCAAGGCGTTTCCGATCGAAGCGCAAGTCCGTGGCAATCTGGGGCCAAACGATACGGTTGACTGGTTCAAGATGGACGTTCCTTACGATGGAAAAGTAAGTCTCACCGCATCCGTAAACTCAGGCGTATCTTCAGCCATGTCAGCGACTTTTTATCCGGCAAATCGTCAGCCGGTCACTTACTATATCGGGAACGGGGATACGATAACGGTTCCTGCAAAAGCTGGGCGAATGAACATCAAGCTGGTGAGAAACGGTGGAGTTAATGCGTTTACTTATGTGCTGACGAGCAAATTCACCATCAACCCGGATCGGAATGAACCGAACAATACGATGGCTACGGCAAGGCCGCTGGTGGGCAACCAGATCAGCGTGACGGGCAATTTCCATGAGGAAGGGGATCAGGATTGGTTCTCCTACTATGTCCGCGAGTACGGGCATATGGACGTGACGGTCACACCTGATAACAAGCGGGTGGACTTGGTACTTGCCATCGGAAAGCAAGAGCCGGGAAAAAATACGGTCTGGGACCCGGTATACGATAACAGCGACAGGGATAATCCTTCCGAACGTGCAAGCAAGGACGTCTCGCCAGGAAAATACTACATTCGCATCAGCGAGTATCAGCAAAATGCAATGAACGGCGAATATCGCCTCGATCTCGCCTTTACCCCGTTGAAAAAAGATGGGAACGAGCCGAATAATACGTATAGCAAAGCTGCTCCGCTTGCCAGTGGAGGAGTCATGTCAGGAACCATTCCGGCGTCGACAGATTCAGACTGGTTTCAATTTACATTGGATGCGGAATCGTACGTCACAGTTCGCGCTCCGTTCATCCCGGTAGCAAGCGGGTTTCACATCGCCCTTTACAATGAGAAAAACATGAACGTGGCGCTTGCTTCGACAACCGAAGTGGCAGAGCGGTCAGACCAAGGCAGTGAAATTTTCGGCATACGGCTGCCTAAAGGGAAGTATTTCGTGCGCATGAGCAGCATCGTGCCTTTCAAGTACGATTCCTACAAATTGACGCTCAGCCCGCAGCCGCTCATTTCCGGCTATCGGGATATTTCTAACCACTGGGCGCGTGCGCAAATCGCCAAGCTCAGCGACAAAGGCATCATCAAAGGCTTCGACGACGCAACATTCAAGCCGGATCAGGCAGTGACCCGCGCCCAATTTGCGACCATGCTCGTTTCGACGATGCGTGTCACCGGCTCGAAAGTAGCCAGTATGTACACGGGCAAGGACGTCTTTTCCGATTTGCCAAAAAAGCACTGGGCGTACAACACCCTTGGGGTAGCTTATCAGCTCGGAGTCTTGAAGGGGTATCCAAACAGTCAACTCAAGCCTGATCAGGCGGTAACGCGGGCCGAGATGGCCACCATGATCGCCAGGGCGAAAGGGGTAGCTGTGAATAGCCGCAGCGTGTCCTCTTATCGCGATGTTCCGGTCAACTACTGGGCATCGCCGGCGATCGAGGCTTTGACGCAAAAAAAGTGGCTGAACGGATATGGCAAGACCTTCAAGCCTCAGGGAACCGCTACGCGGGCCGAGGTTGTTGTATTGATCGCCAAATCGTACCAAGTATAAAGAGGCTTGACCAGCTTGTGCAAAAGGCGCTGTCCATGCGTTACAGTCATCATCGCTCGCTTCCCGCAGGCGATTTCATCAACGTTTTGTACAGGCTGGCCTGCTTCGAACCGGAGTTGTGGGAAAAGTCTATTGACACCACCCCGAAAAACAATTATTCTATAATCCGTAATGGATACTCTTATCCAGAGCAGGCGGAGGGACTGGCCCTATGAAGCCCGGCAACCGACTAGAGCGGTGCTAACCAGCAGGACGGAAATCTGTTCTGGCCGATAAGAGGATGAAGGAAGCTAAAAGCGCTCAAACCTTTTCCTCCGAAAGATGGAAAAGGTTTTTTATTTGCGTTTACGTCGATAAAATCCTGACTCGGCTACCAAACTATTTGTATGAGGTCAAAGGAGGTATTTTCTCATGGCTTTGCAAAAAGGTCGTCGTCTGTTCACATCTGAGTCTGTAACCGAAGGACATCCGGATAAAATTTGTGACCAAATTTCCGACTCCATCCTGGACGCCATCCTGTCCAAAGATCCAAACGCTCGCGTAGCGTGCGAAACTTCTGTAACGACAGGTCTGGTTCTCGTAGCGGGTGAGATCACAACCAACACTTATGTAGACATTCAAAAGCTGGTTCGCGAAACCATTCGTGAAATCGGCTATGATCGCGCTAAGTTCGGCTTTGACGCTGACACTTGCGGTGTTATCACAGCAATCGGCGAGCAATCCGCTGACATTGCACTGGGTGTAGACCAAGCACTGGAAGCGCGCGAAGGCAAAATGACTGACGCTGAGATCGAAGCGATTGGTGCAGGTGACCAAGGTCTGATGTTCGGCTTTGCTTGCAACGAAACACCTGAGTTGATGCCATTGCCGATCAGCATGTCCCACCAACTGGCTCGTCGTTTGACCGAAGTTCGCAAAAACGGCACACTCGCTTACCTGCGTCCTGACGGTAAAACACAAGTAACAGTTGAGTACGATGGAGACAAGCCTGTTCGCATCGACACGATCGTTATCTCTACTCAACACGCTCCTGAAACAACTTTGGAGCAAATCAAACAAGACCTGGTTGAGCATGTAATCAAACCAGTAGTTCCAGCTGAACTTCTGGATGCTGAAACCAAATACTTCATCAACCCAACTGGCCGTTTCGTTATCGGCGGACCACAAGGGGATGCTGGATTGACTGGCCGCAAAATCATCGTAGACACTTACGGCGGATACGCTCGTCACGGCGGCGGCGCGTTCTCCGGTAAAGATCCGACAAAAGTAGACCGCTCCGGTGCTTATGCTGCTCGCTATGTTGCGAAAAACATCGTGGCAGCTGGCTTGGCTGACAAGTGCGAAGTACAAGTAGCGTATGCGATTGGTGTAGCACAACCAGTATCCATCGCAGTTGATACTTTTGGTACAGGAACTGTTTCCGAAGAAGATCTCGTGAAACTCGTTCGCAAACATTTCGACCTGCGTCCAGCTGGTATCATCAAACAGCTCGACCTGCGTCGTCCTATCTACAAACAAACAGCGGCTTACGGCCACTTCGGACGCAATGACCTGAATGTTCCTTGGGAGCAAACAGACAAAGCAGAAGTTCTGAAGCAAGAGGCTGCTCAACTGGCAAAATAAGCACGGCAAAGAAAGAGCCTGGTAAAAGCTACTGGGCTCTTTTTGTTATGGGAAGAAATTTCCAATTATTGGTGAATCCTGATCAAAGGGAAAATGTAGGACTGTGTCGAATCTCCTAGTGAGGAAGTGAAGGAGGGGTTTCTTTGCCGAACAAAAGGCTCTTCCTGACAGTGTTTATCAGTTGTTTACTGTTGGTTGTGACGATATTGGGGCTTGGTGATTTGTACCAGTCAAAAAAGAATGCGCAAAAAGTGCAACCTTTTCCCCAAGTCGATACGTCTATAAGCATAAGCGAGACGGAAAACGCTGAGCCAAACGTCACGCGAAACGAAAAAGCAACGGTAAAGCCGCAAAAGTGGTATAACAATCAAGTCGTCGTCCTGACGTATCATCATGTGACAGATGCTGCAGGCCAACGTTACGTGATTGCGCCCGAACAATTCGCAGAACATATGGCATTTTTGCACGAAAATGACCTGCATCCCATTACGCTGGATGAGTTTTTGCGCTTTGTCGATACCGGGAGCTTGCCGACAGAAAATGCTGTCCTGATTACGTTTGATGATGGCTACGAAAGTTATTATACGAAGGCTTTTCCGATATTGCGTACATACGGCTACCCGTCAGTGAACTTCGTGATTGCAGGACGCTTGCGAGATGTAGCCGAACGAAAACGGGAGAACATGACGACGCCACTCACGCGTCAACAAGTCATGGAAATGCTTCACTCTGGCTTGGCTGATATTGGTTCCCATACCTACAGCCTGCATGAAGAGGAAGCGCGGAATGAATGGGGAGAGATGGGACCAGAGACTGCTCCCGTCTACTTGCAGGATGTAAAGCGATTAGAAAATGAAAAAGAATACAGGGATCGGCTCTATGTTGATTTCAGTATGTCTCGCGCAGGTTTGCACGGTTGGATGAGCAAGGACATTAAGGCGATTTCACTGCCTTTTGGCTACACGAATCCGATCGTTTTGGAAACAGCCCGACAAGCAGGGTATGAGTATGTGTTTACTTCTACGCCCGGTTTCGCCAAACGAGGGGTAGATCCTTTTGCCATCCCACGCAATGATGTGGGTCTGCGAGACGTAGATGAGGTCAAACTCCAACAGCTGTTCACGAAAGCGAAAAAAGAGTTCGAAGGAGAGCAATCATGAACAAAGCGATCGACATCAGCGTGCTGGATGGGGTGATCAAGAGAACCATTGAAACAGTAGAAACAAGTAAAACGCAAATTTTTGATATAGCCGAAGATGCAAGACAACAAGGCAACTCGCTAAAGTTTGATTTGCATGAGCTGAGGCAAGAAATTTCCAAAGTAATCCAAAAGGTCGATGCGTTGGAATTGGCCTATCGAAAGTCGCGCAACAGGCTTGTGCAGGTCAGCCGCAACTTTCACATGTACACGGAGGATGACATCCGTATCGCCTATGAAGAGGCAAGCCGCATCCAGGTGGAGCTTTCCATCTATCGCGAGCGGGAAAACAACTTGAAGCGCCGGCGCAATGATCTGGAGCGGCAATTGCGTACATTGGAGGAAACGATTGTACGCGCCGAGAAGCTTGTATCCCAGATGGGTGTGGTGCTTGGCTACCTGACTGGCGACCTGAGCAAGATCGGGGAAGCGCTGGAATCGGCCAAGCCGCATCAACTGATGGGGTTGAAGATCATTCAGGCGCAGGAAGAAGAGCGCAAACGTGTCGCGTGCGAGATTCACGACGGTCCGGCTCAATCGATGGCAAACGTCGTCTTGCGCTCCGAAATCGTCGAGCGCATGTTGAAAAACGAACGTATTCTGGAAGCGCAAATGGAGCTTCACGAGCTGAAAGAAATGGTTCGGTTAAGTTTGGCTGATGTAAGACGGATCATTTTTGACCTTCGTCCGATGGCTTTGGACGACCTCGGCTTGGTTCCCACTTTGCAAAAATACATTCAGACGTGCGAAGAACGTATCCGGGCTTCGATTGATCTGGTAGTATTTGGTGTGGAGCCACCGCTGCGCAGTTCCGTCAAGGCTGCAATCTTCCGGCTTGTTCAGGAGTGCCTGAACAACGTGGAGAAGCATGCAGGAGCTTCTTCGGTACAAGTGAAGCTTGAGTTTCTTCAGGAGTCGCTGAGTCTCGTCGTCAAAGACGATGGCGTTGGATTCGATCTGGAGAAGCGCATGGCAAACGGAAATTCCTTTGGACTGTTGGGAATGCGCGAGCGTGTGCAGCTGCTGGAAGGCAATGTGGACCTGCAATCAGCTCCGGGTGAGGGAACAAAGGTTATTTTCCAAATACCGTTAAAAATATGAACCGATACAGAATTATGTACACAGGGGGATGAAACATGGATAAAAGACAGCAAGAGCTCCGCATCGTGATTGTGGACGACCACCAATTGTTCCGTGAAGGAGTCAAGCGCATTTTGGAAATGGAAGATGACTTCAAGGTCGTCGGAGAAGGAGCGGACGGCGGAGAGGCTGCTTTGCTCGCCGAAGAGCACAAGCCGGATGTTTTGTTGATGGATATCAATATGCCAAACATCAATGGCGTCTCTGCTGCGGAAAATGTAATTTCTGTGAGTCCCTCTACGCGAGTGATCATGCTTTCTATTCACGATGATGAAGGATACGTTTACCGCACGTTGCGTTCCGGTGCATCGGGCTATTTGCTCAAAGAAATGGGCACCAGCGATCTGGTGGATGCCGTGCGCGTCGTAGCAAGCGGCGGCGCTTACATCCATCCGAAGGTAACGGGCAAGCTGATCGAGGAGTTCCGTCGTCTCAGCGAGCATGAAGGCAGCACAGAGCGAAGCTTCTCCGTGGATGATTCGCAAACGATCGATCCAAAAGTGATCGAGTCCCTGACTCGCCGCGAGCGGGAAGTGCTTCAACTGATGGCTGAAGGAAAGAGCAACAGGGCGATCGGAGAATTTTTGTTCATCAGTGAGAAAACTGTGAAAAATCACGTCAGCAGCATTTTGCAAAAGCTGAACGTTCAAGACCGCACGCAAGCGGTTGTCATCTCGATCAAAAACGGATGGGTAAAACGGTAGAATCCGTATGAGCGTCCAGTTGGCACCCTGTTCAAGCTGTTCGGCATACCTTTGTATAGGAGGGGGTATGACCGTGATGGAAGAACTGGTTGTATGGCTACTGGCGGCATTTGGCTTCTCCTCATTGCTGGTGATGATCGCTGATCGATGGGCCAGTCGAATGGACGGCGTGACAGAGCTTTCGCACGAGCATTACCGCTTGTTGGTGCACAATTCGGAGCAGGTGCTGGAGCGGGCGGTCAGAAGTTTGCTGTTTCGCTCCGAATGGAGTGGCAAGCCTGTCCGGATTACTTTGATAGATGAAGGATCTACCGATGATACATCCCGGATGCTATCGATTTTGACTCGCGAGCCGTACTGCTGTGGGTTGCCTGTAGCTGACAGCCAAGCGGAGCTGGTGGGAGCTATTGTAGTTGATCTGCGGAACAAGCAAGAAGGAGCCTGATGTTTTTGTTTTCAGGCATATGGATGAACGAAAAGGACTGTCGAGGACATCGGCAGTCTTTTTTTGTGTTTGTGTGAAAAATGTCTCGGTCCTTTTCCTGACAGTCGATGGGGCTGCTTGCGGTCAGCGAGACGGTGATGCTGCGTTTTTGCTCGTGAAAAAGATTTGCTGACCCGTCTTGTCTTTTTGCAAACTGATGGTAAGAGGACAGGTGGGGAGCGGGGGAAGGCACATGCGCGAGTTTTTGCTGTACATCAAATCGGGCACAGAAGCAGTGTCGTCGGTTCAGACGTATGTGACACCGAGCTTTGCTGTCGACCAATCTTTTTGGCAGGAGCGAGAGAGCTGCATTCTGCACGTCATCGGCAAGACGTCATCGCTCGCTTTGGCCTTTTCCTTGCGGGAGCAAATAAACGAATACATACGCAAGCGGCTGGCAGAGCGGCAAAAGCTGACGGATGGAGTGGTCGCTGAGCTGCGGCATTTGGCTGTGGGGAAGGTTCGGGAGGCGAGTGTGCTGTATGGGCGGGAAGTGACCGACAGGGAGCGGGATGACAATCAAGTTTTCTGGCCCAGTGCGTTCGCTTGCATGAGGCAGCCGCCAAAAGACTGGTTTGCATGGAAGGTTGTAGAGTTCAGATGCGAAGTGCATGCTTGTCAAAAGGATGCTGAATCAGCAGGAGGGTACAAGATTTTCCCGCGCCATTCATTGCTTCGAAGAACTTCGCTCACAGCGGATGGAGCGAGCGCAAGCGTTCTCGGCAAACTGCTGGATGGACGAGCGCTTCTCTGGGAAGAGATCGAGACGCTTTTGTGCAAGCGAGGGGTAGAAGTTGGCGATTTGGCAGCTGCGCTGCATGAAGGAGTCCTCGCTGGCAAAGTGCAGTGGCTTCCAGGAGTGCGCATGGGAGTCGTCAGCAATTGGCGGCGCAAGCGACTGGTGCTTTTCTGTGAGCGATGCGGCAGCGAGGGCAGAGCGTTGCAGCTGATATACTGCCATTCGTGTGAGCAAGGCTGCGCCTACTGCACGATATGCCTGGGAATGGGCAGGAGCAAGTGCTGCACGCCGTATATGTTGATTGCGTCAAGTGCCTCAACTGCCGTTGGGAGAGAAACAGGCATGGGGCAGTCGGCCAGGCTGGAGTGGACAGGGCGCTACTCGCAAGATCAGGCGAGAGCTGCCGAACGCGCTCGGCGGTTCGTAGCGGGCTCACATCCGGGGCGGTCGGAGTTTTTGATTTGGGCAGTGTGCGGGGCTGGGAAAACCGAGCTGCTCTTTCCTTCTGTCGCTGAGGCACTTTCGTCGGGAGGGCGTGTATTGATCGCTACTCCGCGAAAAGACGTAGTGCTGGAGCTGGCTCCGCGTATTCGGCGAGTGTTTCCCGAAGCGCGTGTAATTGCTGTCCATGGCGCCAGTGCCGAGAAATGGGAAGAGAGCGATATCACGATTGCAACGACCCACCAAGTCATGCGTTATCATCGCCGCTTCCTGCTGGTTGTACTTGACGAGGCCGATGCTTTTCCTTATCACAACAATCCTGTGCTTTATCGGGCGCTGGCGAGAGCCGTACACGAGACGGGCAAGCTGCTCTATTTGAGCGCGACTCCCCCGCTCTATTTGCAAAAACGGCTCGTTTCAAACGGTCGTTCAAAATCAGCAAGTTCCGCGGCATTGCCGCTTGCTTCAGCCACTCATGTGCTTTTACCCGGTCGCTACCACGGCAAGCCATTGCCTGTGCCTGAGATTCTCACGATCAAAGGGTTGCACAAGCGCGTTCGGACGAAGCGAGCGGTGCCGCAGATGACAGATGCAGTCAAGCGTTCACTGGATGCCGAGCGGCAAGTTTTCGTCTTCGTTCCCCGCATTGACGACGTGGACGTGGTGCTTGCCTATTTGCAAAAGGCGATGCCGGATCGGTCGGAACAGATGGCGGGCGTCCACGCCTCCGACCCGTTGCGCGAAGAAAAGGTGCTCGCTTTTCGCAACAGACGCTATACGCTCATGGTGACAACCACGATTCTGGAACGCGGGGTCACCATTCCGAAGAGCGATGTGCTTGTCGTAGGAGCGGAGGCGCCCGTCTTCGATGAAGCCTCTTTGGTGCAAATTGCGGGGCGCGTGGGCAGATCGTTCGATGACACGGCAGGCTCTGTGCTTTTCTTGCAGGCTGAGCGCGCTGCGGCCACGAAGCTGGCAGTCAGGCAAATCAGCCGGATGAATCAATTGGCGAAAAAGCTTGCGGAAGCTGGGGGGGATAATGCGTGACAATCCAGTCATGTGTGGCTTGTGGCGGACATTTGAATGCCCTGCAAAGAGAAGGGATTGTCCGCAAGCGTGCGCGATCTCTTTCCAGTTCAGCCGCTACTTACCCGGTCGTATATCGTTTGCTGCAAAAGCTCCAGGTGTGTGCAGGCTGCTTGGAAGCCCTGCCGTTCATCGGAGAGCAGATTTGTCGTCAGTGCGGGCGAGACATGTGCAGCGAGGTCATTTGTCGCGATGGATTGTGCCGCGATTGCGTAGATCGAGCGAGCGTGCCGTTGTCTAACAACCGCAGCCTGCTCCAATATGACGAGAAAGGAAAAAGTCTGGTCAGCCTGTTCAAATACCGTGGGGATGAGCGATTGGCTAGTTTTTTCAGTGCGCTTTTAACCATCGCGATTTACCGCTACCATACGCCTTCGCGTTTTACTTGCATCACGACTGTTCCGCTTCATCCAACAAGGCTTCGGGAAAGAGGCTTCAATCAGGTGGAGTTGCTTGCCAAAGCTTTGGGACACGCCATAGGAGTTCCGGTCAAAACGTTGCTGGAGCGAACGAAAGCGACAGAGAAGCTGAGCAAGCAAGGCGGGCGCGTGCATCGCGAGGAGAGCATGAGAGATGCTTTTGCGTGGGCGCAAGGGGCTGTGCTTGCAGACCTATCCTCCGCTTGCTCTGGCGGGATCGCGCGAGCCAAGGTCAAGGGCGGGGCGAATAGTCCTGTAATGTCCGGCACTCCTCTGCGAGTTCTCCTGATCGACGATATATATACGACAGGCTCGACTCTTCGTTCTTGCGCCAGCACGTTGCGAGCACACTTGGGAACAGTTTGTGAAATTTACTCCTTGACAATATACAGATAGCCAGTTTGGTAAAATTACGTTATCATGGAAGCAATCAGCAGTTGCGAACCAAATGAACTTTCTGGATGTTGAAGGGGTTGTTTCTATGTCTCTGGGCAAACTGGCAAACTGCTCGCGGTGTGATGCTTTATTTGTACAAACAGTCCGTGACATTTGCCCCAAATGCTATCAACAAGTGGAGCAGGAATATGAAAAATGCGCCCGGTTTCTGCGCAAGCGCGAGAATCGCGGAGCTAATATTCATCAGGTGAGCGAAGCTACTGGTGTGAGCGTGAAGCAAATTACGAAGTTTATCAAGGAAGGGCGCATTTCTGTAGAAGGCAACCCGGAACTTGGTTACCCATGCGAAATTTGTGGAATTTTGATCCGTACCGGAAACATGTGCGACTCGTGCATGAAAGACTTGAAACACGAGATTTCGCAGCAGCTTGAAGTGGATCGGCGCCTTGCAGAAGATGCTCGCGCACGTCAGGCGGAAGCAGCCGCTTATCGAAGAAGGAAGAATACTGACGAATAGTTTTGCGCAAAAAAACTAATCGTCAATCAGGAAATTGCCGATGATACTACTAAGAGGTATCATCGGTTTTTCTTTTGATAAAGGGACGTGTTCCCATGAAAATGTCCGGTGGATTGAGAGGATGGTAATCAGATGCGGATTAATGAACCGAACCGTGTCGGGATGATCAACGCCTACAACAAGACGAGCAACAACCAGGTAGGCAAAAGTGGGAAAATCCCGATGGGCAAGGATGAAGTAAACATTTCTACGGAAGCGTTGGAAATGCAGCGCCAGGTGGAAGACACGAACGCGCCACAGCGTCGTGAAAAGGTGGAGCAATTGAAGAAGCAAGTGGAGGAAGGCACGTATCGTGTCTCCAGCGAGCGAATTGCAGAGAAGCTCCTGTCCTTTTGGAAAAAGCTATAAACCAGTTCTCTAGGGAAGACGAGGAGAAGCGCGAACATGGATAGACTCTACGATCTGCTCGACAACTTGATCCGGTTGCACAAAGCCTTGTACACTTTGGCCGCACACAAAAAAGACGTGCTGGTAAAAGGAGATGTCGATGAGCTGGTGGCGATTACCCGCCAGGAACAAAAGCTGATCAAGGGCGTCACTGCTGCTGAAGCAGCCCGCCAAACCTTGGTGCAAGAACTGACCGAAAAGAAAGGCTTTGCGCTTCAGGAAGGCACACTGGCTGAATTGATCAAGTTGACGACCAGTGCGGAAGAGAAGACGCGGCTTGCATCCTATCGAGACGAGCTTGTCCGGATTGTCGCCGAACTGCGTGAGGCAAACGAGCTGAATCAGCAGTTGCTGGAGCAATCCCTTTCTTTTGTAAACATGACACTCGACCTGATCACGGACACGCCGGAGGACGACTTCATTTACGGCAATCCGAGCACGGACACCTACCGTCAGGCGAGCCGAACTTTTTTCAATAAAAAAGCGTAAAGAGGTGCTGACATGCGCTCGACTTTTCACGGAATTGAAGTAAGCAAACGCGGCCTGTTCGCACAGCAATCCGCGTTGAATACGACTGGGCATAACATTGCGAATGCGAATACGGAAGGATACAGCCGTCAGCGGGTCAACATGCAGGCTACTACCGGGTTGCCTTATGTTGGGATGCAGGCAACCATCGAGCCAGGATTGCTTGGTACGGGTGTGCAAGCTGACAGTATTCAGCGGTTGCGAGAAGAGTTTCTGGATATTCAATATCGAAATGAGCACAAGCGTCAAGGATATTGGGATGGTCGCTTGGAAACACTTGAAAAGCTGGAAGGGATAATGAACGAACCTTCTGATACAGGGCTGCAAAAAGTCATGGACCAGATGTGGCAAGCCTGGCAGGACTTGGCTAAAGACCCGACAGATACATCGGCACGTGCTGTTGTTCGCGAACGCAGCAAGGCGGTTGCGGATACATTTAACACATTGACGAACCATATCAAAGAAGTGCAACTTGATCTGGACAATGTAGTGAATGTGAAGGCGATGGAAATCAACTCTTTGGGACAGCAAATAGCCAGCTTGAACAATCAGATTTCCAATATCGTGCCACATGGCTACCAGCCAAACGATTTGTATGATCAACGTGATGTTCTCTTGGATAAGCTCTCCAAGCTGGTAGATATCCGAGTGACGCAAACCACTGCAGGTATGGTGAACGTAACGATTGAAGGACGCGAATTTGTTAACGGCATTGCTGCCCAACCAGTAGTTGCTCAGCGAAATGTCGCCACGGGTTTGAGTGATCTCACGCTGGGTGGAGCGGCTTTCGTTCCGACATCTGGTTATATGGCAGGCACTCTCCAATCGCGTGATCAGATTGTGCCAAATATGCTAAAACGTCTGGATGTCTTGGCTGTGAATTTGGCTAAGGAAATCAATGATATACATCGCGCAGGACGGAGCTTGAACGATATTAATAATGGCACCGCACAGGATCTGCCATTCTTTGTAGATGCAACTGCTTTGGCTGCAGATGCTACAACGAAAAATTATCCAACAAGTGCCTCTAGTCTTGTCGTTAATCCCGAGATTATGAGAAGCCTGGATGCTATCGCTGCGGCAAAACCGGAAGCAGTCCATACACCGGTTGGAAACAACGAAAACGCGTTGGCGATTGCCTCCATCAAATTTAAAGTGTTGGCTGCCGGAACGGGCTCGAACGATCTGGCGGAAAGCTCAACTTTGGATAACTACTATCGTTATACGATCAGCCAATTGGGTGTGGACGCACAAGAAGCTACCCGCAATCAGTTGAACTCGGAAATGCTGGTCGGAACTGTAGACAGCCAGCGGCAATCCGTATCAGGCGTATCGATCGATGACGAAATGGCAGAAATGGTGAAATTTCAGCACGCTTACAGCGCATCTGCCCGCGTCATGACAAGCATGGACGAAATCTTGGACAAAGTCATCAATGGCATGGGCCGAGTTGGCCTCTAGTTAGGAGGAAATAGATCATGGCGGTACGTGTAACGCAGAACATGCTGAACAGCAATATGCTGCGGAATCTGCATAATTCCATGCGCAGCATGGACAAGCTACAGCAACAGCTGTCGTCGGGGAGCAAAATTGCCAAACCATCCGATGACCCGGTAGTGGCAGCACGCGGGATGTTTTATCGTTCCTCATTGATGGAGAATGATCAGTATAAGCGGAACGTGGATGAAGCGAAGTCCTGGATGGATATGACGGATAGTACGATGGATGAAATTGGGAACGTCATGAAGCGTATTAAGGAGCTTCTTGTATACTCCGGGGATGGAGCTATTTCGCCTGACGATTTGAAGACAATGGCGTCTGAAGTTAGCGAACTGAAAATCCACTTAGGAACTTTAGCCAATCAGCAAATTAATGGAAAGTATATTTTTGCTGGTACAGATACAAATAAAGCGCCGTACGATTTTACAGCTAATGGGGGCAAAGGTGATTTTGTCAGTACGAATAGCTCTTCTATCAATTTGGAAGTAAGCCAAAATGTTTTTGTAACATCAAATATTAATGCGCAAAACCTATTCAATTTTCCGGATAATGCAAACAATATGTTTAAGGTATTGGATAATATTATTGGTGAGTTAGAAAATGGTAGAGATGCTACTCAGTTTCTCACAGGGATGGAGCAGCAGTTTGACAAATTATTAGCTGAGCGAGCCGCACTGGGAGCAAGTGTAAACCGTGTTGAACTAATTGCGGACCGTTTAAAGACGCAAGAGGTAAGTATTAATGAGCTAATGTCAAAGAATGAAGATGCTGATGTGGCAAAGGTGATGACAGATCTGAAAACACAGGAGAGTGTTCACTCCGCAGCTCTAGGTTCAGGCGCCAGAATCATTCAGCCAACTTTGCTGGATTTTCTGCGTTAGAAAAAGTAGGGAGAGTAGCCGATGCAAATTCCAAAAATTCGATTGGAGAGCACGTTTGCTCAACTAGGATTAAATATAAACAAGCCTGTCCAGGAGATTAAACAGCCGCAAGCTGAATTGAACCTGCGACAAGTACCTGCAAAGCTGCGAATTGAACAAGCTCGCACTGTTTTGTCCATTGATTCTAGTCAGGCGCGTACCAACATTGGTATTATGACTTCTATGGAATTTACAGCTAGTCTTGCTTCATATGGTCAACAAAAAGCCCTCCAAGCCATTGCGGAGAAAAGTCAGGAGGGAGACAGAATGATGCGGATCTATACAAAAGAGAATGTCATAGCATCTATTGGCAGAGAAAAAGGTTTGCGCATGTTGGAGAGTGGATATACACCGCCGGCAGCGTCAACTGATGAAGGTGTAGAGATCCGTGTCGAGTCGACGCCTGTGAACATCCATGTTGAGCGCAACGGAATGAGTATTGATCCTGTGATTAAACAACCTGAACTGTCATACAAGCCGGGGAAGGTGGAGCCATATATGATACAGTACAATAGCCTGAAAATTGATACTGTAGGCGGTCAACTGGATCAAACGATATAAGCGAGGGGAAAACATGAACGCAAGTCAACGAGTGGAATTGGGCAAGCTATTTTTTGAAGATGGTATCCCGGGGTTTTCCCATTTGCAGTTTTTTCAGTTGATGCAGGAAGAAGAAAGCCCTTTTTTTCTGATTCAGTCTGCTGAAGAAAGGGAGATCGGGTTTTGGGTGGTCAATCCATTTGTTTTTTTCAGCGGATACGAATTTGAACTTTCTGAAGCAGCTAAGACTTCACTCCGCATAGAAGATGAAACCCCCATAGCAATCTTTACAATTGTAACTATTCGAGAAATGCAGCGTGTCTCTGTGAACTTGAAGGCACCTATTGTGGTTAATCTCGCAAATCGTATGGCCAAACAAGTAATTTTACAGGACGACACATATTCCATTCACCAGCCGTTGTTAGTCGAGCAAATCTCGACAAGAGAGTAGGTGATGTTCAAATGCTAGTATTATCTCGCAAAAAAAATGAGTCTATCATGCTGAATAACAATATAGTCATTAAAGTGATTTCTGTTGATGGAGAAACGGTTCGACTAGGGATTGAAGCACCAAGAGATGTAGAAATTTATCGAACCGAAATATATGAAGCGATTCAAGAAGAGAATCGTGTAGCCTCTGAAAGCACAGTGTCGTGGTCCTCTATGAAGGCTATTTTGAAAGAAGAACAGAGGACTGTACATGAGGATGTTCATGAGAAAGAAGATGATGAGACATGAGTAGCTACAAGTCAGAATGGGAAGCTTCCTATCAGAACAAAGATAACTTTGTTTTTTATCCTCATGAAGAAATTATCAGGTTCACATCGAAGTATATTCGCAAGCGAACAGGTCTGTTCGAGTTTCGAGATGTTTACACGAATTCGTCTAAGCCTAAAATATTGGATTTGGGATGCGGAATTGGACGGCATGTAATATATGCTCATCAGATGGGGCTGGATGCTTACGGCATCGACCTTTCTGATACGGCGATTCAAGTAGCGGTCACATGGGCGGAAAAAGAAGGCATTTCAAATTTAGACAGTAAAGTTAGACAAGGATACACGCAAAGTCTGCCGTGGGAAAATGATTTTTTTGACTTCGTTATAAGTCACGGAGTCTTGGATAGTATGCGGTTTGAAGAGGCCACTCAAACCATGGACGAGGTTAAGCGAGTATTGGTAAAGGGCGGGCTATTCTACTGTGATTTAATCTCCGGAGATGATTCTCGTCATGCTCGGGAATTTTCGGGAGAAGAAGACGTGGAAACTCTTCATGAGAAAGGAACCGTCCAGTCTTATTTTAACTACGGGAAAATTGAAAAGCTGATTGGATGTAATTTCGAAATATTGGAATGTAATCTGATCAGACGCGAGAACGTTAATACGGGTGGCTACTCTTCCAGGTATCATCTCATTTTGCGAAATATGAAGTAACTTGAATCTCCTTTTTGGTTAAGTGTACAAAGAGGAGATTTTTTTGAAAAAAACTTTTGAAATCCATTAAAGTTGACGAGTAATTTACCGATATAAGTAATGTAGGGACAAAGTTACAAGCGCGCGATTGTAAAATAGTCCTAAATAGATCTCAGTCACATGGACGTGACGGGTATAAATCAAGGAGGAAAAACAATGATTATCAACCACAATATTTCCGCAATGAACACTCACCGTCAATTGAGTGTCAACACAGGCAACCTGTCGAAAAACGTTGAAAAGCTGTCTTCCGGCTACCGTATCAACCGTGCTGCTGACGATGCTGCTGGTCTTTCCATCTCCGAGCGCATGCGCGCACAAATCCGTGGTATGGAGCAAGCTTCCCGCAACTCTCAAGACGGTATCTCCTTGGTACAAACAGCTGAAGGTGCATTGCAAACTGTAAACAACATCCTCGTTCGTGTAAAAGAACTGGCTACTCAATCTGCGAACGGTACTTACGATTCCGATGCAGACCGCAAACGCCTGCAAGAAGAGTTGACAGAGCTGTCCAACGAGGTAACAAACATCAAAACTAACACCAAATTCAACGGTATCAGCCTGTTGGATGGAAACTCCAATAAAGACATCGACCTGCAAATCGGTCAAGATGCTGCCCAAGTTCTGACTCTGGACACTTCCAAGTTCAATCTGACCAGCGTTGCAACTAAAGTTGGCGCTTGGAAAATCGATACTCAAAGCGCTGCGAAAAGCGTGCTGAAAAGCATCGATGCATTCATTAACAAAGTATCTGCTGCTCGTTCCTACTTGGGTGCTAACCAAAACCGTTTGGAAAACACCATTAACAACCTGAACATCACTGCTGAGAACCTGACAGCTGCTGAATCCCGTATCCGCGACGTAGATATGGCGAAAGAGCAAATGGCGTTCACTAAGAACAACATTCTTACACAAGCTTCTCAAGCAATGCTGGCACAAGCAAACCAATTGCCACAAGGCGTTCTGCAATTGCTCCGCTAATTTTTCAGTGCAAAATAAAGCATGGGTTTCCACCTGGAAGCCCATGCTTTTTTATTTTTCCATGTTTATCATATAATTGAATGTTGAAAAGGAACCGATATACATAAAGAGCGATGAAAGGGAGGTTCTCATGAAGATACTAGTAGCTGGCCAAGAGTACCATGTTGATCGGACACAAGAAAACGTTATCGAATACATTTTTTCTATTATAAAAGCAACGATGGCAGAAAAAACAATGACGTTTTGCGGAGTGCGAATCGATGGCAGAGAGGTATACAAAGATTTTGAGGAAGAAATCGCCGAATCGATTGAAACGATTGAAACGATTGAACCAATTTTAATGACAGAAGAAGAGTTGGCGAAGGAAACGTTATTATCGATAAAGGATTATACGAGCCGTTCGATAGAGTATCTCAATGGGTTGGCTTACCACTTTCAGACAGAGAATGTCACTTCTGAAACGTGGGAGGATTTGGGCAAGCTTGTAGAAGGACTGATGTGGATCCAAAATACCACTCCATTTTATCCAGAGTATGAAACGCTCTTTACTTTCACTAGCGAAATGGAAACCATCAATACGGCAGTAATTCAACAGGATACTGGTTTGCTTGGCGACATGATTGAATATGAGATTATCCCTCGCTATCAAGCTATCCAAGAAGCGCTGGAGGATATTGGCTCTCAAGAGGTGAATGGGAATGGTGCTAATTGATAATGTGAACTCTTTAAAAAAGCACTATCCAGAAATCTGGGCGAAGTGTCGAAACCCGAAGCTTGAAATAAAAGATCAGGTGAAATTGGAACCAACTCAGATGCAAGGTTGGACAGTATCCATTCTTATGGAGTCTGGATGGAATTACGTTCACAGCAAGTATAATCCGGAAAAGGAAGCCGAGCGTTTTATCGATTCGTTGGAAGAGATCCAGGATCGGCATGTATTATTTTATGGTGCGGGATTTGGTTATCATATTGATGCGTTCATTAAAAAATTTCCCAATACGCCCTTTTCCATTTATGAGCCGAATATGGCTATTTTTCAGCATCTGATCGAGCGTAAAAAAATTGATGAATGGATTCCTGTCAAAAGGTTGAAAAACTTGATGGTTGAGGAAAATCCAGACGATTGCAGAAAATATTTAATAGAACTGACTAATCTTTTGGAAGACGAAATTTATCTCGTTATTTTACCAAGTTATAAACGGATCTTTTCTGAACAGACGCAAACTTTCATCAAAATGTTTCGCGATGTTGTATATGCTGCGCATGAACGGATTATTACCGGAAAAGTTTTTGCGAAAAGAATGGCAATTAATGGGTTGTTTAATTTGCCCGCCATCGTCAAGACACCCAATATCCTTGCTGCACATAACGGGTACTTCAAAGGGAAGCCAGCGATCATTGTTGGGGCGGGACCATCGCTCAACGACGAATTCGAAAACCTGCGTTATATCAAGGAAAATGGTTTAGCATACATTTTTGCTGTTGGATCATCTATCAACCAATTGCTGAATGCTGGAATAGTGCCAGATGCCGCTTTCGCATACGATGGTAGCGCGATGAACACGAAAGTTTTCCGAAAGGTACTCGAAAACGAGATTGACAGTGTTCCTTTGATTTTTGGTAGTACGATGGGATTTGAAACAGTACAAAATTATCCAGGGAAAATGAGCAATTTTTTGGTGCGTGATGATTATATCATCGATCTGTTTTTGAAGGATGAAGATAATCGTCCATTCCACTATATTGACAGGTTCGGCAGCATTGCTACCTTAACTTTGCAGATTCTGGACCAATTGGGCTTCTCCCCTATCATTTTCACAGGACAAAACCTTGCCTATCGCGGCGGCCAGGTATACGCCCAGGGTGTCGAATATACAGGTACTGATTTGGGAGATAAGAAAAAAGAATATGCGGTTGAGGTAAAAGATGTACACGGCAATGTCACATTAAGCGGTCGGGGTCATGTTGAAATGAGAGAGGAAATGGAAGCCCTCATTCAAAAGATTGCAAGAACAGATATTATAAACACAACCAAAGGCGGCGCACATATAGAGGGTACCGTCTTCCTTCCTATGGAACAGTTGATTGCAGAACAACTAACGATCCCGCATGTAGTAAAGACAGATTGGCTGGAAGTAATCTCCCAACAAGATGGTTATCGCTACGACTTGGAGTATTTTAAAAAGGTGATTCGAGAGTTGCTTTCTTCCTGCGACGAACTTGGCAAAATCATTCGACGATTTGCTGAACTGCTGGAGGATATGGATCGATTTATTGAGAGTCAAAATAACAAGCAGTTGGAAGTTTGCCTTACCAAATTTGATAAATTGTTTGATCGACTCCAGGCGAATAAACTTAATATGCGAATCGTTCAACCGATGAATCATATGGAGTTTCAGTTGGTACTAAAAATGTTTGATGATATACGGCCAGAGCCTGATCCAAAAACAAAATCACGTCGTGTGGTTGATCAATTCGGTAACTATTTGAGTTCTTGCAAAAGTGATTCTGTGCTTGTCAAAAAGATCTTGGAAGATATTCACGAGAAAATACTGGGGGAACCAATTGTAGTATAGACTGGAGGCGCTGAGATGAACCTCAGTGGAAAAAAAGTGCTTGTTACTGGAGCGGATGGTTTTATCGGCTCCCATTTGACGGAGAAATTAGTGCGAGATGGAGTAGATGTAAAGGCTTTTGTGAATTATAACTCGTTTAACTCATGGGGATGGCTGGATCATTCCCCAAGAGAAATCCTGAGCGAATTGGATGTTTTTGCTGGGGATATTCGAGATCCGCATGGAGTAAAAAAAGCGATGCAGGACTGTCACGTCGTCATGCATTTGGCGGCTCTTATTGCCATTCCATATTCCTACCATTCACCCGATACTTATGTGGATACGAACATTAAAGGGACGCTGAATATTCTGCAGGCTGCTCGTGAATGTAGCGTGGAAAAGATTGTACATACCTCTACCAGTGAAGTTTATGGGACAGCAAAGTTTGTACCTATTACTGAAGAGCATCCGTTACAAGGCCAATCGCCTTACTCGGCAAGCAAAATTGGTGCTGATCAAATGGCAATGTCATTCTATAACTCGTTTGATTTACCTGTCGCTATTATTCGTCCTTTTAACACCTATGGCCCTCGACAGTCCGCTCGCGCTGTGATTCCTACCATTATCACGCAAATCGCGAGTGGGCAAAACGTTATTCGTCTGGGCTCCATTCATCCGACTCGTGATTTTAATTATGTACAGGACACAGTAAGTGGCTTTATAGCGATAGCACAGTCGAGTCAATCCGTAGGAGAGGTAATTAATATAGGTAGCAACTACGAAGTATCCATCGGAGAGACAGCAGAGATCATTGCTGAATTGATGGGGCAATCGATTGACATCCAAACAGATGATAAACGGATTCGTCCAGAAAAAAGTGAAGTTGAGCGTTTGTGGGCGGATAATACAAAGGCCAAGCAATTGTTGGGATGGGAACCGGCATATGGGGACAAAAACGGGTTGAAACGCGGATTGCAGGAAACGATCGAGTGGTTTACGAATCCAGCGAATCTATCGCAGTATAAGGCAGGTATATATAACGTATGATGCGACCATTTTCAGTTGAAGCGGTAGTATCCACTATAAAAGCAGTAGCCGATACCGATAAAGCATTTGTTGCTCTTCATGAACCTAGTTTCCAAGGGAATGAATGGAAGTACGTAAAAGACTGCCTGGATACTGGCTGGGTGTCGTCTGTTGGCAAATATGTAGATCGTTTTGAGGAAATGCTTGCCGAATATACAGGTGTGAAGCGTGCTGTTGCCGTGGTAAATGGCACAGCTGCTTTGCATATTTGCTTGAAGCTGGTGGGGGTCGAGCAAGGGGACGAGGTGTTGATTCCAACGCTGACTTTTATTGCAACGGCAAACGCAGTTGTTTACTGCGGAGCGATTCCTCATTTTGTTGATGCATGTGAAAAGACATTGGGAGTTGATCCTCACAAGCTTGAAGGCTATTTGCAGGAAATTGCAGAAGTCCGCGGCGATGGTTGCTACAACCGAATTACCGGAAGGCGAATTAAAGCGTTAGTGCCGATGCATACTTTTGGACATCCTGTGGACCTAGACGCGATTGTGAGCGTATGCGAGCGGTTCCGGCTGGAATTGATAGAAGATGCGGCTGAATCACTAGGATCTTATTACAAGGGAAAGCATACCGGGAACTGGGGACGTGTTTCGGCACTCAGTTTTAACGGGAATAAAGTTATTACAACAGGTGGCGGTGGCGCAATTTTAACCAATGATGAGTCATTAGGGAAATTGGCGAAGCATTTGACCACCACGGCCAAAAAAATGCACAAATGGGAATTCGAGCATGATCAAGTCGGTTATAACTACCGCTTGCCCAACATAAACGCAGCTCTGGGATGCGCACAACTGGAACAGTTACCAGACTTCCTGAGCAGAAAAAGAAAGCTGGCCAATTTATATCGAGATGCTTTTAGCCAATTGGCTGGGATTTCATTTTGGGAGGAGCAAGAAAACGTTTCGAGTAATTTTTGGCTCAATGCATTGTTGCTGGATCAGGATAACGTGGAGCTTCGCGATGAGATACTGGAGTTAACTAATTCAGAGGGCATTATGACAAGGCCTGTGTGGAAGCTGTTACATACACTGCAAATTTTCGAGGGATGCCCGAGTATGAAAATCGACACAGCGACAGTCATTGAACGGAAATTGATCAATATTCCAAGTAGTCCTGGGTTGATATCCTTATAAAGGAGGAATCAGAGTGTCGACTGTTTTTGAAAAAGGATATGGTTCTCTACAGAATAGACTTGATAATTTTGAGAAATATATTCGGCGACAAACGATGACTAGATTTTTAGCTAGATATGAGTTGTTTAAACTACAAGCCAATATAAAGGGAAGCATAGTTGCATCATGGCGGTGGCGTAATGGCATGGGCAAAACTGTCTTCGGGTCTTGAACCGTATGCTTTTGATCGAAGAGTTATTGGATTTGATACATTTGAAGGATTTCCTTCTATTCATGAGAGCGATCAAGGAAGTATTAGTAACGAGAATAGTCAAATGCGTGTAGGTGGTTTTGCTACAGGTTACGATTCTTTTCAGGAATTGACAGATGTGATTCAAGAATATGATCAAAACCGATTCTTGAATCAATTTTCTAAAGTGGAATTGGTAAAAGGCGATGCGACTCATACTATTCCGCAATATATAAAAGAAAATCCACATTTATTGGTAAGCTTGTTATTTTTGGATTTTGATCTGTATGAGCCGACAAAAGTAGCATTAGATCATTTTCTCCATCGGATGCCAAAAGGAGCAATTTTGGCTTTTGACGAAATTCACAACCCATGGTGGCCTGGGGAGACACAAGCATTACTAGAAACATTGGACCTTAGAAAAACACAAGTCAATCGCTTTCCGTTTGAGCCAAATATCTCGTATATAGTCTTGTAGTAGATAAAAAGATAGGGGGAGACTCGCTATGCTAAGGATTTTGACTGAAGCATCCGGGAGCATGTCAGCCGCCTACATCATTCGTGCCATTCGACAAGCTGGTCATGCGGCAATTGCATCTGATATCGACCCGGATTGTGTCGGGCGATACCTCGCAACAGATTTCATTCGGATGCCATCTAAGAATGCCCCTGATCTTTGGGAACAAACGGTGGAAAAACTGATAGATCATAAAGTGAATGCGGTTATTCCCTCGCTAGATGAAACATTGAGTGGCTGGGCAGAGCGCCAACAGCAAATGTCCCAACTAGGTATTGATATAATTTTGTCTCCTGTAGAAACGGTACGTACTTTTCAGGATAAGTGGCAAACTTATCAATTTTTTGTTCGTGAAGGAATACCGACTCCTGCTACGAGCCTTGAGCAAATATTCCCGTTGGTAAAACCAAGGAATGGTCGCGGGGCAGTTGGAGTACGAGTGGAAAAATCCAGTGTGGAAATGGACGGGATGATTTCACAAGAGCTTGCAAGTGGAATTGAATATACCGTAGATGTTTTTTGTGATAAAGAGTCACATCCAGTATACATTGTACCACGTCGCAGAGAAGGGGTTATTCAAGGGAAGTCTACTGGAGGAATTGTAGAGAAGCAACCCTTGATCGAAGAATGGGTGCAAAAAATATGCAGGGCTATCCCTTTTGCCGGGCCGGTTAATATGCAATGTTTTTTGCAAGAAAATGGTGAGATTCAATTTATTGAAATTAATCCTCGAATTGCGGGCGGCATGGCTCTAGGTTTTGCGGCCACAGAAAATTGGATCTCGTTGATGGTAGATCATTTTATTTATGGAAAACGAATCACTCCTAAGCCTATCCAATATGGATTGAAAATGAAGAGGTATTATGCTGAAGTCTTTGTTTCCAACAATTGATTGGGATATTGTGAAATACGTCGGATTTGATATGGATGGGACCTTATATGATGAACTGGAGTTTATCAGGCAGGTGTATGAGCCTATTGCCAGCTTGATAGCCCCATTTGTCAGTTCGCCTGCTACTGATGTCTATCAAAGTCTACTAGAAAGATGGCTGGAGAAAGGAAGCTCGTACAATCGAATTTTTGACGAAATCCTCTCGAATGGTGAATTAAGTGAGAGCGAAAAAGCAGCTATCATTGAGGAATGCTTGCATATATTCAGAAATTATTCGCCAAAATTGGCATTGACACATAGAGTTACTTACTTGCTTCAGCACTTTCACCAAAAATACGGTATGTTTCTTATAACGGATGGTAGGGTTCCATTACAGAGGTCCAAATTCCACGCACTTGGGTTAACAAAGTGGTTTGAAGAAGAAAATGTTGGTTTTACAGGTCTTTATGGAAGTGCATATGGGAAGCCATCTCCCCTCATAGTAAACAAAATAAAGCTTTTACATGATGTGAAGAATCCAAGACAGGTAGTTTTTTTCGGTGATAGAGAGGTAGACGAACAGTTCGCCAAAGGAATTGGATATCAGTTTGTTTTAACCCATTGTTTGCAAAGGGAGAGAGCGTCAAGATGAAAAAGCGGAAAGTGCTAGGTGTGACCGGAATTCGTTCTGAATATGACATCATGTCTTCTGTCTACTGTGCGATTGAATCCCATCCTAACTTGGAACTGGAATTGATTGTGACTGGAGCCCATTTAAGTGATGCTTATGGACTTACTGTTAACGAAATCAAACAAGACGGCTTTTTTATTGCAGAGGAAATCGAGAGTTTGATAAATGGTGACCAGGCTTCTGCGCGAGTAAAAGGCTTGGCTATACAGTTGCAAGGTCTGGTACAGGCAGTAAATCGGATAAAACCAGATTTTTTACTAGTATTGGGAGACCGTGAAGAATCAATGACGACTGCTCTGGTGGGAGCATACATGAACATTCCTGTTGCTCATGTTGCTGGAGGAGACCGCGTAGTGGGTAACGTAGATGATCAGGTTAGGCATGCAGTTTCCAAGCTAGCTCATTTGCATTTTGTTACAAACGAAGAGAGTGCTACCCGGTTGCTTAAAATGGGGGAACAATCTTTCCGCGTTTACAATACAGGTAATCCAGGATTGGATCGTATTCGACAGACACCAGTTCTTTCTAGAAAAGAATTATCTACAAGACTGGGTTTTACAATCGAAGAAAACGAGCCACTCCTTTTGCTGATTCAGCATATTATCTCGACAGAAATTAACGAAGCCTACTTTCAGATGAAGCAGACGATGGAAGCGGTTAAGGAACTGGGAATCAAAACGATTCTAAGTTACCCGAACTCAGATGCAGGTAGCCAGCAATTAATTAAAGCTATACAAGAATATCAAGATCTTCCGTATCTTTATATGGCAAAAAACATTCCCAGACTGGAATTTGTTAATATCATGAGAGAGGCGAGCTGCATGATTGGCAATTCTAGCGCTGGAATTCTTGAAGCTCCTTTATTGCATCTGCCTGTAATTAATATAGGAAACAGGCAGAAGGGCCGATTACATGCAGAAAATGTTCAATTTGTTCCGCACTCCGTTCCGCAAATATGTTCGGCTGTTATCAAGGCTATCTCAGATAGGAATTATCGAGAACAGGTAAAGAATTGTGTCAATCCTTATGGCGATGGATTTTCTTCACAGAAAATAGCAAATGTGCTGGCTGATATTCCTATTGATGACAATCTTTTAGTAAAGGACATTACATACTAATGAGCAGAAATGTACTTTTTATTGCTCCGCATCCCGATGATGAGACATTGGGTTGTGGGGGGACGATTTATAAACACGGTGAACAGGGCGATCAGGTTCATTGGATAATTGTTACGGAGATGAGGGAAGAGCAAGGATTTTCCGCTGAGAAAATTGCGGTTAGAGAGCGAGAAATAGAAGCGGTTGCCACGAAGTACAATTTCACAAGTACACATAAGCTAAAGTTACCAACTACGAAACTGGATGAAGTAGGGATGAGCCTGATTGTGGAGAGAATGGGTGCAGCTATTCTTGCCATTCAACCAGAAGTGCTCTATATTCCATATCCAGGAGATGTCCACACCGATCATAAATATGTCTTCGATGCTGCCGTCTCATGTACTAAATGGTTTCGCTACTCCTTTGTAAAAAGAGTGTTGGCTTACGAAACCTTATCTGAAACGGAATTCGGTTTGAACCCGGATACGAACGGGTTTCGACCAAATGTTTTTGTGGATATTACCGACCACTTAGAAAAAAAACTAGAAGTAATGCGTATGTTTGAAAGCGAAGTGGGTACTTTTCCGTTTCCAAGAAGTGAACAAACTATTCGTTCTCTCGCATATGTCCGCGGATCGGCTGCTGGTGTTGAAGCTGCGGAAGCATTCATGCTCTTAAAAGAGATATTGTAAAAAGAAGGTGATTTTGTGAGAAGAAAAACCTTTATCATTGCTGAAGCAGGCGTCAATCACAATGGTTCCTTGAAAATGGCAAAAGAACTTGTGCATCAAGCGGCAGTAGCAGGGGCTGATGCAGTGAAGTTTCAGACGTTTAAGGCGAAAAATATTATCAGCAAACATGCTGAAAAAGCCGATTATCAAAAGAAGACGACTGATGAGCAAGAGTCCCAGCTTAACATGGTCGAAAAGCTTGAAATGACGGCAGACATGCACGAGGAGTTAGTGGCATACTGCAAAGAATTGAACATTAAATTTTTGTCTACACCATTTGACCTTGAAAGTGTGGATTTATTGGCCGAGCAAATCCGCGTGGATCAACTCAAGCTGCCTTCTGGGGAAATTACAAATGCTCCACTTTTGTTGAAAGCTGCGATGACAGGCTTGCCGATTATTCTTTCCACAGGAATGTCTACCTTGGGGGAAATTGAGGATGCACTCGGTGTCCTTGCGTTTGGATATGTGCATTCGGATCAGAGTTCATCCATTTCAGCCTTTCAGAGAGCGTTCGCGAGTGCTGAAGGACAACGAGCGTTACAACAGAAAGTGTCATTGCTTCATTGCACAACGGAATATCCAGCCCCTTTTAGGGAAGTCAACTTGAGGGCAATGGATACGTTGTCTACAGCATTTGGTCTCCCTGTTGGATTCTCTGATCATACAGAAGGTATTGCTGTTCCCATCGCAGCCGTTGCGCGTGGTGCCGTTATTATTGAAAAACACTTTACTCTGGACAGAAATTTGCCTGGCCCGGACCATAAAGCTTCTCTTGAGCCGCAAGAGTTGAAACAAATGATAGAATCCATCAGGCAGATCGAGTTGGCGTTGGGAACCAACGTGAAAATGCCGACATTGTCGGAACTAAAAAACAAGCATGTTGCACGCAAAAGCTTGGTAGCCGCGCACAGTATTAAAAAGGGAGAGCTGTTAACCAGCGAAAATATTACTGCCAAACGGCCGGGGAATGGAATTACGCCAATGCATTTTTGGGAACTGATTGGAAAGCCAGCAATGAAAGATTATCAGCCTGATGAAGTGATTGAACTATGAAAAGTGTGCTAATTCTTGGTGGAGGTGATCATGCCAGAATTGTCGCCGAGGTGTTGATGCTTCAGGGCTATCAAATTGTTGGATACACAGATGTAACGAATAAAGGAAAGCTTTGGGGTATTCACTACTTGGGCGATGATTCTGTTGTGGAGACCTACTCAGCGGACAAGATTTTGTTAGCCAACGGCCTTGGTTCCATAGGCGATAATTCGGGCAGAATGCGACTCTACCTTTCTTTTAAGGAAAAAGGGTATTCGTTTATCAATGCAATTCATCCAAGTGCAATCATCTCTCCTAATGCAATTGTAGGGGAAGGCGTGCAAATTATGGCGGGGGCAGTTATCCAAGCGGGTACCAAGTTGGGATGCAATACCATCGTCAACACACGTGCTTCAGTAGATCATGATTGTATCATAGGAGAGCACGTTCATATTGCACCTGGGGCTACATTGTCTGGAGGCATAACAATTCATGCGAGTTCTCATATAGGCACGGGCGCTGTCATTATTCAGGGCATCGTAGTAGGAACGTCGAGCATCATCGGAGCTGGGACCGTAGTGATAAGGGATGTCCCGGAACAGACGAAGGTAGTGGGAGTACCTGCTAAAATAATTGGGACTTGCAGCTAGAAAGGTGTGAGGAATAGTGAACTGGAGAGATCTGCTAGTATCTCCTCAAACTCCTATCATTAATACGTTGGAAATTATAGATAAAAATGCACGGCAAATTGCACTTGTAGTGGATGAAGAAGATCGCTTGCTGGGTACTGTAACCGATGGTGATATACGTAGAGGCTTGTTAAAGGGACGAGCTTTGACCGATCATATTTCTTTAGTAATGAACTCGTTCCCTACTGTGGCCTCTCCCTACGATACTAGGGATAATGTGCTGGCTTTGATGAAAATTAAACAGCTCCACCAGATCCCGGTTGTTGACGAGGATGGTCGGATTGTTCATGTGGAAATTTTAGATGAACTGCTTAGGCCGAAGAAGAAGGAAAACTGGGTCGTATTAATGGCCGGGGGTTTGGGAACCCGGTTACATCCCCTCACGCATGATTGCCCTAAACCGCTTTTAAAGGTGGGGGACAAACCAATATTAGAAACGATCTTGCAAAGCTTTGTAGACCAAGGCTTCTATAAATTTTATATCTCAGTGAAGTATAAAGCAGAGATGATCCAGAAACATTTTGGATCAGGTGAGCGATGGGGTGTGACGATTCGCTATATTGAAGAACAGCAATCTTTAGGGACGGCAGGAGCACTGAGCTTGTTGCCGGCAAGACCGACTGATCCATTTTTCGTCATGAATGGCGATTTATTGACGAAGGTACATTTTGAACAATTGCTTGACTTTCATAAGAACTATCAGGCTCATGCAACTATGTGTGTTCGTGAGTACGATCATCAGATTCCGTACGGGGTAGTCAGACTGGACAAGCAGCGGTTGACAAGCATTGAAGAGAAGCCAATACAGCGCTTTTTTGTGAATGCTGGAATCTATGTGTTGAATCCAAGTGTACTTGAATATATCCCGCATAACACATATCTGGATATGCCAAGCCTGTTCGACAAGCTATTGAAAGAAGCAAAAGATACGATTGCGTTCCCGATTCGAGAGTATTGGTTGGACATTGGGCGAATCACAGACTTTGAGAAAGCGAATAGGGAATACATGGAGGTATTCAGTTGAAGGCACTTGTTATTGGCTTCGGGTCTATCGGGATGCGGCATGCGAGAGTGCTAACCAGTCTTGGTTGTAAAGTAGCTGTTGTGAGTCGTCGTGAAATTGAATGGGATTGTTATTATCCTTCTATTTCGGAAGCGTTAATAAGAGAAGAGCCTGACTATGTCATTGTAGCTAACAGAACATCCGAACATTTAGCCACCATCTCAGAATTAAATGCGAACGGATTTAAAGGGAAAGTCCTTATAGAAAAGCCGATATTTGATCATGAATGTAACATGCCCAACAACTCTTTTCAAAAATTATATGTGGGCTATAATCTTCGCTTTCATCCAGGTATTCAAAAATTACGGTCGCTATTAGCCAATAAAACAGTTTTATCTTTTCATGTATATACAGGTCAGTATCTTCCGCAGTGGCGCCCTCAGGCTGATTATAGAGAGTCTTACTCTGCGAGCAAAGAAAAGGGGGGCGGTGTTTTACGAGATTTGAGCCATGAACTTGATTATACGAATTGGTTACTAGGAGGTTGGGAAAGCCTGACTGCGGTAGGCGGGAAGTTCAGTGAACTCGAGATAAGCAGCGACGATGTGTACACGCTATTGATGAGAACAAAGCTTTGCCCTGCTGTAACCATCAGTGTGAATTATTTAGATCGAGTTGCGAAACGTTTTGTAATAGTGAATACAGACCACGGCACCATAAAGCTGGACATGATTCAAAGTACGATAACAGTAAACGAGGAACACACGGATTTTAACGTATCACGTGATTTTACGTATATCGAGCAACACAGAGCTGCTTTGAGTGGAGTGGATCATGACATTTGCCGATCTGATGAAGCTATGCAAGTAATGAGCATGATAAAAGCAGCAGAAGAGGCAAATGAGAAACGGAGTTGGGTCACAAGATGAAGAGGTTATGTACCATTTGTGCCAGAGGAGGATCAAAAGGGGTGAAAAATAAAAATATACGCCCCTTGCTAGGTCATCCTCTCATTGCGTTTAGCATTAAGCAGGCGAAGGCTTCTGGAATGTTTGAATGTGTAGCGGTCAGCAGTGATTCTAGCGAAATACTGGAGGCAGCCAGAAAGTATGGTGCAGACATACTGATTGAACGTCCCAGCGAGATGGCAACTGATGAGTCAGCGAAATTACCGGCTATCCAGCATTGTGTAACAACCGTGGAGCAACAGATGAAAACGACTTTTGATATTGTTATCGATATGGATGCGACTTCTCCATTGAGATATGTAGAGGACATTCAAGAGGCTATTCGGATTCTGGAAGAACAAGATGGAGCTAACTTGATAACGGGTGCCCCTGCCAGAAGGTCTCCATATTTTAACTTGGTTGAACTCGACCCGAATAATATTGTCCGCTTGTCGAAGCCATTGGAGCGACAGGTTGTTAGAAGACAGGATTCTCCAAAGTGTTTTGATATGAATGCTTCTATTTATGTGTGGAAGCGCGAAGAATTTTTCGCTCAGAAAACTCTCTTTAATGAAAAGACGTTGCTGTATGTAATGCCTGAGGATCGCTCGATCGATATTGATTCGGAAATTGATTTTAAATTTGTCGAGTTTTTAATGAGCGAAAAGAGGGAGAAATATGAAACCTTATTTGTATAAAAATATGTTTAGCTTAGAAGGAAAGACCGCTATTGTAACGGGGGGACTTGGGATACTCGGCAAGCAAATTTGTCAGGGACTTGCTGAATTCGGTGCCAATGTTGCTGTTATTGATTTAAATCAACAGGAAGCAGAAGAGTTTTCCAAAGAGCTTTCAGAGTCCTTTGGTGTCAAGTGTTTGGGGGTAGCATGTGATGTCTCCTCGCCAACATCTGTGAAAGAAATGGTAAATGAAGTTGTCAAAACGTTGGGGGAGATTCATGTTCTTCACAACAATGCTGCAAGCAAGTCCAAAGATTTAGATGCATTTTTCTCGCCGTTCGAAGAGTATTCTATGGATCAATGGCGTGAAATTATGTCCGTCAATATCGATGGCATGTTTTTGGTTGCTCAATCAGTAGGGAAGCAAATGGTACAGCAGGGAAAAGGGGGATCTATTATTCAAACGGCATCGATCTACGGGATCGTAGCTCCGGATAATAGAATTTATGAAGGGTCCCATTATTTAGGGCGGCAGATTAACACCCCTGCCGTTTATTCGGCTTCTAAGGCATCAGTCGTCGGACTGACTAAATATTTGGCTAGCTATTGGGCTCCGCAGGAAATTCGTGTCAATACTCTGATTCCTGGTGGAATTCAAAGCGGCCAAAATGAAGTCTTTATTGAGAAATACTCTAATCGTGTTCCGTTAGGCAGAATGGGAAGACCAGATGAGATTGTAGGGGTAATGGTGTACTTGGCTTCTGATGCATCGAGTTACGTAACGGGTCAGCAATTTGTAATTGACGGTGGTTTGTCAGCCTGGTAATGGAAAAATCGACATAGGGTGGATTTCATGAACATACTTATTTTGGGTGATTCCCTTGCTTTGCCGCGCCCTCACCGAATTAACAACTTTGATCCAGTTGTTGATAAAGAGTTGGCCGTTCATTTTAACGAGACGTACGGGTATCTTTTAGAGAAAGAGTTGCGTTCCAACTATCCTGAAGCGGACATAAGCGTAACGAATCGTGCTCAACGCTTCTCTACCATCAAGGATATTCACGAACAATTTGCAAACCATTTGTTCTTCTTTCAACCAGACGTAATTGTCCTTCAAGTAGGGATTGTCGACTGTTGGTTTCGAGAAAATTTGGGCGGGAAACAGCTTGTTGAGATTGGCGACTTTGAGAGATTCTACAGAGAGATTCTCTACCTTGCTGAGATGCGTCCTCAGACGAAACTGGTTGTTTTGGGAATTTGCAAAACTTCAATGAAGATGGAGCAACGCTATCCCGGAATCTTGCATCAAATATCTGCATACAACCAAGTTTTGAAAAGTGGTGCAAACCGTCACCAAGTATTTTTCATTGATATGGAATCACATGTTGATGCTTATCATCCGCATACGTATTTGTTGCCGGATGACCATCATTTGAATAAAAGAGGAAATGAGCTTGTAAGTCGGCATCTCCTCCAGATTACACGAGCCTTTTATGAGAACGTATTGGGGTGTCGATGCTTTGAAGAGGATATGCATAGGAGTTATATGCATTTTTCCCAATCATTCGAGGCATACCCTTATTACGGCGACAACTTGTACAACCTGATTGCTCTTTCGTATCAAATGAACGACTTTGGGAAAACCACTGAATATATCAAATTCGTTCGACAAAATAAAATTCAGCATCCTGTTTTACCTGAGCTTGTTGAAACGATCAAGGAGCAAATGAAGTGATGAAAACAATTGGGATTGTTGGACTTGGTCCGATGGGGCTTAGGTACGTAGAAGTGATGAAAAAAATGGAACAGATTAAACTGGCAGTAGTGGACTTGAGGCAAGAAGCAATTCAGCAAGTGAAAGAGCGGCAATTGAAGCATGAGGTCGTCGCCTATTCATCTCATGCGGACATGCTTCAACATGAGCAACTTGACGTTCTGATCATTGCAACGAACGGCCCCAGCCACTACCCCATCTATCTGGATGCGGTAAAGCATGGCGTGAAACGTATCATCTGCGAAAAACCGATCGCAACTTCTATTGCCCAAGCTAGGGAAATGGTTGAAATTGCCCGCGCAGAAGGCATTACCCTGGCTGTCAATCATGGGCGACGATGGTCAAAGGATTATGTATCGTTACGGGAAAAGCTGCGCAGCGGAATTATCGGTTCAGTGGAAAGTATCATGTTTTCAATGGGCGGCGGACAAATGGGGTGCAACGGTACCCATTTTATCGATCTTGCTGGTTATTTGCTGGAGCAAAATGTAGTACAAGTTTGCGGATTCCTGAATGATGAAAATATAGCGAACCCGAGAGGGGCTAATTTTAAAGACCCAGGTGGATATGCGATTGTCCATTTTGAAGCGGGCGCACGCATGTTTTTTGAGATGGCAGAAGATTTGGGGATTCCTCCGTTGATGGTTATTAATGGGAAATGCGGGCGTGTTACGATCAACGAAATAGAGCGCTTCTATTTGATTGAAACAAGAAACGAGGACGATTGGGCACTGCCAGTGACTCGTTATGGAACACCATTGCGGCGAGTTGAAAAAGAGAAATTGGAACTCGATATTCACGCTTTAAGTCATGATCTGCTGCAAGCTGTATTTCAGGATGAGGCACCTGCTGACCCCGAGTATGCGGTCAAGGCTCTAGAAGCTGTGATCGGGATTCATCTGTCCCATGAAAAGGGTAATAAACAAATTGCCTTACCGATTGCGGATGAGGAGTGCATAAATCGATTATTCAAATTTACGTAAAGGAGCGATTCGATGATTTCTCTGGGCATAATTGGAACGGGGACGATTGCTCCTTCTTATATTCAAGCAATCAATTGGCTAAACGAGAACCATGACGAGAAGATTCAAGTTGTAGCGGCGGTAAATCGTACCGAGATTGGTAACCAAAGGGCGCGGTGCGATTTAAACATACCTCGGACGTATACGAGCATTTCTGACATGCTTTCTTTTGAAAAGTTGGACGGTATCGTAGTTGCGGTTCCAGCTACAGCAATCTATGATATTGCACTTGAATTAATCCCATACCGAATACCAGTGCTATTAGAGAAGCCGCCCGGACTAACGAAACAGCAAGCCAATCATCTATCAGAGATGTCCAGACAGTTTAAAACCAGTGTGATGGTAGCCTTTAACCGTCGATTTTACAGCGTGGTTCGCCAAGCGAAGCTGCTAATTGATGAAATGGGAGGGCTGCTTGGGATGAGGATGGACGTATTTGAGCGGTACCGGACTCTCCGAGAAGCGAATTATCCAGAGGAAAAATTAGAAATGCTCTTTACCGGAAACAGTATCCATTGCATTGACTTAATTCGATACTATTGTGGCGAGACAAAAGCGGTAAATACGTTTCAAAATCCGCTAAAGGCAGAGCCATTGAATCATCGATATGCAGCCCTGATTGTATCACAAACAGATGTACCGATTACTTTTCAGGCGTATTGGCATGCATTGGGGAATTGGAATTACGAGCTTTACATCCCTGACGGTAAGATTCAATTTACAAACTTAGAGGAAGCGGTTGTTTTCTTTCGAAATCGCGAGCCTTATCGATTACTTCCGGATGAGGCTGATGTCGGTGCGAAGCCGGGATTCGCTGCACAACTTAAGTATTTTGTTACCAACGTGAGCAGTAATCGAACAGATGCTACTTACGAGGGAAGTATGTCTATCCATGATGCAGTACATACAATGTCTTTAGTCGAGAAATTGAACAATAGTACTGGGTAGAAAGCACGAAGAGAAAGTAAAGCTTTATCGTGAAAAAACCGATAACTAACATAAGAAATGATTCTTGAGGAGGATCAGGAATGGATGTCGGTTCAATTCACAATTATGGAAAAGCAAAGCCATTCACAGAGTTAAACCAGAGTCAAAATCCGCCAGTGGAAAAGCAGGCACCACTTCAAGAGCGAGTAGAAACGAAGCGAGAAATTGAGCAGGAGTTAGCGGGCATCAACAAGTGGCTGCAAACTACCAGCTCGCATGTGAAATTTACCCTTCATGAAGAACTAAACGAGTATTATGTACAGATTATTAACGATCAGACGAATGAAGTCATACGAGAAATACCTTCAAAGAAAATGATGGATATGGCTGCCAAAATGCACGAAATGATCGGACTGCTTGTTGACGAGAAGAGATAGGAGGTATAAAGATGGGTATTCGAATTAGTGGTATGGCTTCTGGAATGGACACGGAGAAAATTATCAAGGATCTGATGAAAGCACAGCGTGAACCTGTTAATCGCTTGCAGCGGAACAAGTATAGCACTGAGTGGAAACGCGACGCTTACCGGGATATGAACAGTATTCTGGTTGACTTGCAAAACACGATTAAGGGTCTTCGCATGGCGAGTAGTTTTAACAAAAAGATAGCTGCTTCAGAGAACGAAAGCATTGCCTCTGCCAAAGTGGTAGGCAAGCCTTCCTTGTCATCTTACACTGTTGAGGTTACCAAGTTGGCGAAAGCAGGGACTCCACCTACTGCTGAGTTCAATACCTCGGTGACTGATTCAAAGGCTGCTGTTGGGGGATCCGATTTTACTTTTACCATTAGCAAGGATACGAACGGTGATGGTAGCATTAATGGATCGGACGCTACAGGAGTGACAATTTCAGTTGCAGGAGCCAATGATTCTTTAGAGGCGATTGTGAACAAAATTAACAGTGCAAATGCTGGTGTAAAAGCTAGTGTATTTAACAATAAGTTAGTAATGACCTCAGAGGACGGAAAAACATTCCAGGTACAGGCTTCTGCCAGCAACAACTTAGATATCGATACCGCTGTTAAGACTTCCACTGCCGGAACAGCAGGAGAAGAGGCAAAATTTAAAATTAACGGGGTAGAATATACCTCACCTACAAACACGATTTCTTTTGACGGTATGGAGATCACGTTAAAACAGGCAAGCGCAGGTGGTCCAGTAGTCGTTAGCACCAAGACTGACGAAGATGCCGTTTACAACATGGTAAAAGATTTTGTCGATAAATATAATGCGGTCATTGAAACGATCAACAAGAAAATCTCTGAACCGAAAAATAAAGGCTACCAACCGTTGCTTGACGAAGAAAAAGAAGAACTCCCGGAAAAAACCGCAGAGAAACTGGAGGCTATGGCCAAGAGCGGAATTTTGTTAAGGGATCCTATTCTGTCGAGCGGATTGAACGAACTGCGCCGCGCCATAAGCACGCCTTTGCAAGCAACAGGTATCAATAAAGCATTCGATACTCTTTCCGAAATTGGAATTACAGGTGCTCCTAGCGGTAAAAATGCCTATTTGGAAAATGGTAAGCTATACCTCGACGAGACTAAACTTCGTGAAGCGATTCGAAATAATGGCGATGATGTTCTGAAGCTTTTCACCAATTATAGCGATGAGAAAACCGATCTCGGAAAGAAATACAATGAAAGTGGCGTAGCAGAACGTCTGTATAGTCAATTGAATCAAGTCATGGACAAAATTACGAAAGAAGCTGGTGCAGCAGGCACAATCGCGGATAATAGCGTTTTGAGCAAGAAAATCCAGCAAACAGATGATGATATTTCTCGCTGGGAAGATCGGCTGAAAGTTATCGAAGATCGTTACTGGAAACAATTTTCAGCAATGGAAAAAGCGATGTCCCAAGCCCAATCTCAAGGCTCTTGGTTCGCCCAAATGCTAGGCAAGAGCTAAAAAGGAGTGATGCAGATGTTGCAGAACGCTGCTCAGACATACCAATCCAATCAGGTAACGACCGCTACTCCTGCAGATTTGACATTGATGTTATACAACGGTGCGCTTAAGTTCATTAAACAAGCCAAAAATGCCATCGAAGAAAAAAATGTAACCAAGGCTCATGAGGCCTCTCTGAAAGTGCAAAACATCTTGTATGAGCTTATGTCCACCTTGAACAACGATTATCCTATTTCCAAAGAATTTGTCAAACTTTACGAGTATATGCTCCAACGTACTATTCAAGCAAACATGCGCAAAGATATAGCGATTCTAAGTGAAGTAGAAGAATTGTTTGTTCAATTCCGTGATACGTGGAAAGAAGCCATGCAATTGGCCAAGAAACAAGGATAAGGTGCACATGATGGACGAGATGATGGCTACTCTCTTGGAAAGCTTGCATGAAGCGACACAACGTCTGGAGCAAGCTGTGGCAGTAAAGGAGTCGAATCCGGATGATTGGCTGGCAATTTTGGATGAGCGTGAAGAGTTAATCCATCAAATGCAGGAGAGATTCAGTGCTGGATCAGTGCTGACAGAAGCTCAACGCGTTCAATTGACTCAAATCTATGAAGTAAATCAACGGCTGATTCCTTTGATAGAAGGTTGTAAACAAGGCGTACAACAACAGTTAAACAACCTTCACCGCAGCAAGCTCGCCATGAATTCTTACAACGAGGCAGGTCCAAACGGTTACGGGGCTTTTTTCGATCGAAAAAAATAAAAAAAGGCCGGGTAACCGGCCTTTTTCTTTTCCGAATCTTATACGCGAATATCGATGGCTTTCCCAAGAGTAGGATGACTTGCCTGAGCCACTTGAACGTTGTTCTGGGTCTGGGCCAATCCCTCCAGCATGATAGAAGCTTGTGCTTGCATCGTCTCTTGTACTTGTTTGGTTACACTAATGCTAACTGCTTGTTGCAGTTGGATAGCATTCACAGATGGTCACCTCTTTTCAAAAATTTCCTTACCTTTTAATTATCGACATTTTTTAACGTTACTTTCATTACAATCATTTGTCTGTCTTTTGAGCATTCTCTATCTGCTATAATTTAAAGTGATCTGTTTTAAAACTAGGAAGGTGACACCATTGTCCACAAAACGCCGCTCACTCGTCTTGATCGGAGCCGTCCTCCTCATTTTCATACACGCGGTTTACTTGAACGGCAACCTCGGTGATTTGCTGAACGTGACCGCGATTGAACTGGTCGCGCTCTCCGTGGTTGTGTCGTACGCGATCAAGCGCAAGCATCTTGATGTAAAAAAAATCGTCCGCCTTTTGATTCACGGAAGGGACAGCAACGTAGAGGAAACGATCAAGCGCTTCTACTATTACGCGCTCGTTCAAAAAGAACAGGGATATATCGCGCTCGAACGCGAGCTGCACCAGGAGAAAGATTCGTTCGTGCAGCGCGGCAGCCTGCTGGCGGTAGAGGGTGTGCCAGAAGAAGAGCTGCGAATGATTCTGGAAAACGAGCTGAAGGGCGAGCAGTATCGCTATCAGCAGGCAGCTGGCTTCTTCCGGCTGATCAGTTTGCTGGCGCCAGGGATGGGGCTGGTAGGGACGCTGCTCGGGATGACAGGGGTGTTGAAGTCGCTCGAAGACATGGCGCTCACTGGGCACAGTCTGAGCGCAGCGGTGGTCGCCACGCTCTATGGCGCGCTCCTTGCGAATTTGTTCGCTCTGCCGTGTTACTACCGGATGATGGACTTGTATGACCGGGAAATGTTTGAAAAACGGCTCTACATCGAAGGCTGTGTTGGATTGCAGCGGATGGAGACGCCGCGCCTGTTGTTTGAGAAGCTCAATTCGTTTTTGCCTGGCGACCAGAAGCTGGTGCTCGTCAAGGAGCCTGGCAGCATGAAGGGCACGATTGAAAGGCAGGATCGCTATGCATGACGATCGGTTGTACGACGAGAAAGAGCTGGAGAAAAGCTGGCTGATCAGCTACAGTGACTTGATTACGCTGTTGTTTGTCATTGTAATCATCATCGCCGCGACGCAGTTGACCAGGATTCAGACCGAGCGCGAGGCTGCCAAAAAGGAGCAGGTGGAGCAAGAGGCTAATCTCAAGCAGGTGCATCAAAGCCTTGATCTGTTGAATTTGCAAAAGCTGGAGTTGGAGCGCGAGATTCATCAGCTGGAGGGGCAAAAGAAGGTGCTCACGGGTACGATTGACGAGAAAGGCTCGCAGGAGCAAGAAATGGCGAATTTGCCGAAGCCGCCTGCTGGCATGCCGGACTCGGGTGAACGCGATATGGAGACGGTGCACAACCAGCTTTCCTCTGCTCTGGCGGAACTGAATCTGGACTATGAGGAGACCGAAGAGGGATTGCGTATCCGGCTTCCGGAGAAAATTTTGTTCGGCAGCGGCTCTGCTGATCTCCAGGAGCAGGGGAAAGAGGTCGTAGGCACCGTAGCGCGGGTGTTGCAGCGGTATGAGCACAAAGTGCGGATTGAAGGCTACACAGACGATGTGCCGATCTCGCGCAGTTCATTCAAATCTAACTGGGAGCTGTCCTCTGCCCGCGCCATTGCAGTAATGCGGGAAATGGTTGATGCATATTCCTTGCCAGCATCGCGCTTTACGGTCGCGGGATTGGGAGAATACAAGCCGCTCGTGGACAATTCCAACGATGAGAACCGCGCACGCAACCGACGAGTGGAAATTATTATTTTAGCGGAAAAAGAATAATTCGTATTTTTCTGATAAATTAATGTTTTTAGGCAGGATTTTTATATACAGGATAGAAGTATATCCGGTGTATACGAATCCTGTTTTTTCTTGTGAAAAACGTCTCGGCGGTTTTCATGAAAGCGGATGTGTCGCTTTGCGGCCAACCAAACGGTCTTGACCATTTGTTGCCAGCTCCGGTTCTATCTCTCCTATCGCTTCCGTAACCATAGTACCAGGGCCGCAGAACAAGCAGGAAAATAGTTATACCCAGCTTGTGCACAACGCTATGTGGATAATGTGGATAACTTTGTGGAGAACGCAAAAAACACACGATTTCCATGTGGACAGTGCTGGGGAAAAGTAAGCTATACAGAGAGAAACAAGGGGGATTTCGAATGGGTTTCGGGAAAAAGTGGTTCAAGTCTCTTGTGCTGGTGGCAGGTGTGGGGCTTTTGGTCTCTGCCTGTGGTTCGGGAGGCCAGCAGTCTTCGGGAAGCGGTACGAGCGGGGGCGGTTCCCAGGACAAAGTATACGTGGTCGGAACGGATGCGGCTTACCCGCCATTCCAAATGCTTGAGGCTGACAAAATCAGCGGGCATGACATCGATGTGATGAATGCGATTGCCGAAGCGGGAGGATTCAAGATCGAGTGGAAAAACACAGGCTGGGACCCGCTGTTTGACGGCCTGGACAAAGGCACGGTGGACATCGGGATATCGTCCATCACGATCACGGACAAGCGCAAGGAGAAATACGACTTCTCGGATTCGTACTTCGAGGCGAATCAATTGATTTTGGTCGCAGAAGACTCCCCTGTCAGCAAGCTGGCTGATCTGAAAGGCAAAAAGATCGGGGTACAAGCTGCCACTACAGGGGAAGAGGTGGTCAAAAAGGCGTTTGGCGATACGTATGAAGGCTTGAAAGGCTATGACGACATGCCTTCGTCTGTGGACGACTTCTTCAATGGCCGTGTCGATGCAGTTGTAGGTGATAATGGCGTACTGCAATATTACGTAAATAAAATCAAAGACAAGAAATTCAAACTGATCAAGGACGACTCTTTTGAAAAAGAATTTTACGGCATCATGGTCAAAAAAGGAAACACAGACGCTCTGAACAAAATCAACGACGGCCTGAAGAAAATCAAGGAAAATGGCAAGCTCCAAGAAATTTATACCCAGTATTTCGGCAGCAAGTAGTCAGCGACAACAAGCCGGGTGCGCCGCGAGGACGCGCCCGGTGTTTGTGAACTCCAGTGCTGACACACAGGAAGGGAGGACTTGCCATTGGACTGGAGCGTCATCTATGAGTACAGGGAACTGTTTATCCGCGGCATTATCAATACGATTTTACTGACGGCAGTAGCTACCGTTTGCGGGACTTTCCTCGGGCTGTTTATCAGCTTGGGCAAAATGTCGACCAACCGCTTTTGGCGGTGGACATGCTCCATTTATGTAGAGTTGTTTCGGGGAACGCCGATGCTGGTGCAAATTTTGCTAATCCACTTCGCCGTCATTCCGTCGATATGGGCGGTGTTTTTTCCGGGAGAGAACAGTCCTGAAGCGATTTATTCCGGTTTTGTAGCGTTGTCGCTCAATGCTGCTGCGTACATCGCCGAGATTTTTCGGGCGGGGATTCAATCGATCGATCCAGGGCAGATGGAAGCGGCGCGCTCGCTGGGGATGACAAAGGGGCTGGCGATGCGCCTGATTGTATTGCCACAGGCGTTTACGCGCATGCTGCCGGCGATCGGGAACGAATTTATTGCCCTCTTGAAGGATTCGTCCCTTTGTGCGGTAATCGCGACACCAGAGTTGAACTACGCCGCCATGAACGTGGCGAAGAGCACATTTGAGCGCTACCCTCCTTACTTGACGGAGGCAGCCGTCTACCTGGTGCTGACACTGTTTTTGTCACGGGTCGTCGTGCGCGGCCTGGAGAAAAAATATTCTACGAGATAGAAGAATGCGTTTCCTCGAATTGGGGAGACTATGGTTGTACACAAAGGATTTTTATCCAAATTTTTACAAAAGAAAGGGTTGTGCTGTTTCATGCAAGGCAAAGTTAAATGGTTTAACGCAGAAAAAGGATTCGGTTTTATCGAGCGGGAAAATGGCGATGATGTATTCGTCCACTTCTCGGCCATTCAAACGGATGGATTTCGCACACTGGAAGAAGGACAAGCTGTGGAATTTGATATCGTGGAGGGCGACCGCGGGCCACAGGCAGCGAACGTCGTCAAACTGTAAAACATATCGATGACAGCAAATCCCCCTGGCCGCGCTACCGGCTCAGGGGGATTTTTAGTAAGGCAGCTGTAGTTCAGCTGATCATTCTCGTAATGAATAGCTCCCGATAATCGCGCAAATCCACAAATTCGTCTCCTCTGCGAACGAGTGGACGCATGGGTTCATCCGTATGAATCATGATGATTTCGACGTGGTCGCCATTGTTGAGCAAAGCCTGGGAGCCGACATACAGCAAAATGATGTACTGGATAAAGCGGGAGACGATCAGCGGATTCAACTTGCCCTGGCATGCCAGTTCCCACAGGACGTTGGCAGCCTGGAAAGGAGAGGTGCCGCGACGATAGACGCGATCCGTACATATGGCATCAAAAACGTCTGCCACGCTGATGATCTGGCACTCAAAGGGGATGTCTTTCTTTTTGCGGCCGAGTGGATAGCCGCTGCCATCGAGACGCTCGTGGTGCATCAAGGCGCATCTGGCAATCCATTCGTCAGCGTCTTCCATCGACATGAGCAGCTCATTGCCGTAGATGGTGTGGCGTTTCATGATCTCATACTCTTCATCGGTCAAGCGGTCTGGCTTGGCTAAAATCTCATCCGGGATCATCATTTTCCCGACGTCGTGCAAAAGACCTGCTTGTCCCAGGCGATAGATTTCCTCCTGGGGTCGTCCTAAAATTTTTCCTATCAGGGCAGCCACGATTCCTACATGAAGAGAATGGCGGTACGTGTAGTCTTCCGTCCCTTCTTTGATGTAGATGAACCGAAGAAAGCCCATTTGCTGGAGAACCTGATCCAGCAGCGGATAAAACGTGCTGTTGAACTGCTGCAAGGGAGGAACAGAACCTGTAGCGATCTGTTTGAATAAATGCTCGGTTTGCTTGACTGCTGCAATGTACTCACGGGCAGCCTGTGCCTCGTTCCAATGCAGCATGGGCAACGGCACCTCAGGAGTTTCCTGTTCAGAAGCGACATGCACCGACTGGATTTGATGCGCTTCCAAAAGGCGAATGTCACTCATGTGAAGGACAGCTCCGGCGGGCAAAAGAAGCAGGCCGTACTCATTGTAGACGTCTTGCGCGAGCGTTGTGCCAATAATGGAATGAGAAGGTTTCACCTCTGCCATGAGGATTCCTCCAGTGCGATGACGACCGCGATATATAGGATAGAGTGATTACCCTTCTATTATAGCATAGGGCATCTAGTAAGTATTGGTAAAATTCTGTCGACTGTTGCCGGATTGTAAAATTTTCACTAAGATTTTTTTGAGATTGGAGCAGGATTATTTACAGGGGTGCCGAATACCTATATATAGACGGAAGGAGGTTGGAACCATGAAATTTAACATTCGTGGAGAAAACATTCAAGTCACCGCAGCACTGAGAGAGTATGTGGAAAAGAAAGTCGGCCGTCTCGAAAAATATTTCGAAACAACGCCTGCCGATGTACAAGTTACCATGCATGTACATCGCGGAGAAGGCACGATCGAGGTAACTATCCCGCTTGCCGGGGTCATTATCCGAGCAGAAGAAACACACGAGGATATGTATGCCGCTATTGATCTGGTGGCAGAAAAGCTCGAGCGTCAAGTTCGCAAGCACAAAACGAAATTGATGCGCAAGCTGCGAGTTGATTCCGCTGCGAAAGTAGGCCAGCGCGACAGTCAATCCGTAGCTGTGATAATACCAGATGTCGATGAGGAAGATGTTGATATCGATATTGTCAGAACAAAACGTTTCGACTTAAAACCGATGGATGCGCAGGAAGCCGTCATGCAGATGGATATGCTGGGACACAGCTTCTTCGTTTTCCAAAATAGCGACACCAACGATGTCAGCGTGGTGTACCGCCGCAACGACGGGCGCTATGGATTAATTGAACCGAAATAACGAAACTTTACACCTTGTTACTCGTATAAGACTAGGGAGTTGCTTTTGGCAACTCCCTTTACTTGTGTATATGAGCTTCTATTTGTTAAAATAGCTTTTTAGAAAGTCTTATTTTCGTAGAATCGATCTTATTTTATTTCAGGCTTAGGCCAAATCATACGATATGTTTGTTCGGAAGCATATGGAAGGGGTGTCCTCATGTTAGGACTCGTTAAAAAGATATTTGGCGACAGCAACGAACGTGAAGTAAAAAAAATGTTCAAGCGCGTGGAAGCAATCAATGCGCTGGAATCAACTGTATCTGCGCTTTCCGATGACCAGCTGCGGGAAAAAACAGCGGAATTTAAAGCGAGACTTGCTCAGGGAGAGCCGCTCGACAAAATTTTGAATGAAGCATTTGCTGTTGTCCGCGAAGCATCCAAGCGGGTTTTGGGCATGCGTCACTTCGATGTTCAGCTGATTGGTGGTATGGTGCTGCAAGAAGGCCGTATCTCCGAGATGAAAACCGGTGAGGGGAAAACATTGGTTGCCACCCTGGCAACGTACCTCAATGCTTTGCTCGGCAAAGGCGTTCACGTCGTAACTGTGAACGAATACTTGGCAGAGCGCGACTCGCGGATCATGGGTCAGCTCTACAACTTCCTGGGGCTGACAGTCGGTCTGAACAAAAACGGACTGAGCCCGGAAGAAAAGCGGGAAGCTTACGCTTGTGATATTACGTACGGTACGAACAACGAGTTCGGTTTTGACTATTTGCGGGACAACATGGTTCTGTACAAAGAACAGATGGTGCAACGTCCGCTCTTTTTTGCCATCATTGACGAGGTGGACAGCATCCTGATCGACGAGGCGCGTACTCCGTTGATTATTTCCGGATCGGCCAACAAATCGACTGAGCTGTACTACATCTGCTCGCATTTTGTGAAGCGACTGGAGCCGGAAAAAGACTTTACCATTGATGAAAAGCTGAAAATCGTCAACCTCACGGACGAAGGGGTAGGCAAGGTTGAGCAAGCTTTCAATATCGACAACCTGTACGACACGGCGCACATCACGTTGAACCACCATATTACCGCAGCGCTGAAAGCACAAGTGCTGTTCAAGCTTGACGTGGACTATGTGGTGCAGGAAGGCGAGGTTGTGATCGTCGACGAGTTCACAGGACGTCTGATGGTCGGCCGCCGCTACAGCGATGGCTTGCACCAGGCGATCGAAGCCAAGGAAGGGCTGCGCGTGCAAAGCGAGAGCATGACACTCGCGACGATTACGCTGCAAAACTACTTCCGTATGTACGAGAAGCTGGCAGGTATGACGGGTACGGCCAAAACCGAGGAAGAAGAGTTCAAAAAGATTTACGGCCTCGATGTCGTGGTCATTCCGACGAACAAGCCAGTCATTCGTCAAGACATGCCTGACCTGGTGTTCAAGACAGAAGCAGCCAAGTATCGTGCGGTTGTAAACGATATCGTCGAGCGTCATAAAAAAGGCCAGCCGATTCTCGTTGGTACGATTTCCATCGAGAACTCTGAACGCCTGTCGCATATGTTGAAGCAAAAAGGCGTTCCGCACAGCGTATTGAATGCGAAGCACCATGAGCGCGAGGCGGAAATCGTCGCTCGTGCCGGTCAGTACGGGGCAGTGACGATTGCTACCAACATGGCCGGTCGCGGTACCGACATCCAGTTGGGTGAAGGCGTAGCGGACTTGGGCGGTCTGCACATCATCGGTACAGAGCGCCACGAGAGCCGCCGGATCGACAACCAGCTGCGCGGACGTGCCGGACGTCAAGGGGACCCGGGTTCTTCCCAGTTCTTCCTGTCGATGCAGGATGAGCTGATGCGTCGCTTTGGCGCGGACAACATCATGAACATGATGGATCGCTTGGGCATGGAAGAAGACATGCCGATCGAGAGCCGTCTGGTGACTCGCGCGGTTGAATCCGCCCAGAAACGTGTCGAAGGCTCCAACTTCGATGCACGTAAAGGCGTACTCCAGTACGACGACGTGATGAACCAGCAGCGTCTCGTTGTTTACAAGCAGCGCAAAGACATCCTGGAGCAAGCTAACTTGAGCGATGTCGCGTTGAATATGATCTACAGCGTGCTGGAGCGTGCCGTCGAACAGCATTGTCCAAAAGAAGAGGTTCCAGAGGATTGGGATCTGCAAGCATTGGCAGATGCGGCGAACAACGGCTTCCTGCACGAAGAGAACATTACCGTTTCCATGCTGAAAGGCAAAGAAGCAGAAGAAATTCTTGAGCTTTTGAAAGCCGAAGTCAACAAACAGTACAAAGAGCGCGAAGCTCAAATCGGCGAGATGATGCGCGAGTTCGAAAAAGTGGTCATTCTGCGCGCTGTCGACAGCAAGTGGATGGATCATATCGATGCGATGGATCAGTTGCGCCAAGGGATTCACCTGCGCGCCTATGCGCAAAACGATCCGTTGCGCGAATACCAGTTTGAAGGCTACGAGATGTATCAAGCCATGCTTGCTTCCGTACAGGAAGAGGTGGCGATGTACATCATGAAGGCTGAAGTGAGCCAAAACCTGGAGCGCCAGGACGTCATCCGCGGCCAAGGCATTGATCCAAGCCAGCTGCAAACTTCCGGCCCTTCGGAAAATCCGGAAGCGGAAGAGTCCAACGATGCGGACCCGAAAAACCGCGCACAGCGCCGTGCTCAGGAACAGGAACGCCGCCGTCAAAACAAAAAACAGTAGGTCAATCGAGCACTCCTCTTTGCAGCCGCATTTTGCTGCGAGAGGGGTGCTTTTTTCATTTCTTTGCTCAAAAGAAGTGGCATCTCGACACAATGAGAGCATGTAGTCGCCAAAAAGCTCGAACAAGCCGAATTTGCAAATTGTTTCCTGACGCATAGACACTATTCGTCCTGATCTTTTCCTCGCCGCCTGTTATGGTCGGTCTATTTGTCTAACACTGGTAAAAGTCATCGAACGATTCAGGTGGAAATGTTCGGAAAAATCAATAGAATCATAAGTACAACACTTTTACCAAATACACGGGGACGGGGGAATGGGACATGAAAGCGACAGTCAACGTGATGGGCATACAGACGAAAAACATGATGGAGAGAATCGGGGTTACACTCAAAGCGGTATTGAAAACAGCGGGAGAACATAAAAAAGTCAAATGGATCGCGAAGGAAGAGCGCGGGGAGGAGCCGGCCGTCTTTACCGCAGAAGACCCTGTCTTCTATGAAGAACGGCTGACAGCAGAGATCCCGGAGCCGAACTGGACGCAAGGAGTGCTCATTCCGCCAAAAGGCATGCTGGATCAACGCCAGCGAAGTCCGGTGGCTGCGGGGCAGAGAAAACGCAGAGTAGAACGAAGCAAACAAATGATACGCAAACGAGCGGTACAGGTGCGCAAGGATCATCTCTCATTGGTGGTGGCGCCGCAGGCGGATAATAAACAACCACATGAAATCCGAGACTTGAGATCCTCGCCATCACCGCCGATGGCCACATAGCAGAGCACACGCCAGACAAAAGGCGAATCACACTTTTTACGCACGGCAGGTTGCCAGGTTTGCGGATCTAGCGAATTACGTTACAATAAACTTAGCTTACGTAAAGAGAAGGTGACTCGCAAAAATGGCATTGATCGATATTGCGGACATCAAACAAGAGATGTCCAGTATGGCTAAGCGTTTAGCGGATATCAGGGGGTCTCTTTGACCTCCCTGTAAAGGAAGAGCGGATCGGCGAATTGGAAGAGCGCATGCTTGCTCCAGACTTCTGGGACGACAACGAGGCTGCGCAAAAAACAATCAGCGAGCTGAACGCTATCAAAAGTCTTGTCGAGACGATGGGCAAGCTGGATTCCCAATACGAAGACCTCCAGTTGATGCTGGAACTCGTCATCGAAGAAGGCGAAACTTCCCTCATCCAGGATTTGTACGACAGTACCCAGGAGCTGAGAAAGTCGTTTGAAAGCTTTGAGCTGGAGCTGCTTTTAAGCGATCAATACGACAAAAACAACGCGATCCTGGAGCTGCATCCTGGTGCCGGGGGAACGGAGTCGCAAGATTGGGCATCCATGCTCTTGCGAATGTATACACGTTGGGGGGATGCCAAAGGCTTTAAGGTCGAGACACTCGACTATCTGCCAGGGGATGAAGCAGGTGTCAAAAGCGTTACCCTCCTGATCAAAGGGTACAACGCTTATGGATATTTGAAATCGGAAAAAGGCGTGCACCGTCTCGTGCGTATTTCCCCATTTGATGCCTCCGGGCGTCGCCATACATCATTTGTTTCCTGCAACGTTCTCCCGGAAATTGAGGACGACAATGCAGTCGACATCCGCACGGAAGACCTCAAGATCGACACCTATCGTTCCAGTGGTGCGGGTGGTCAGCACATCAACACGACTGACTCCGCTGTCCGGATTACCCACTTGCCGTCAGGCATTGTGGTTACGTGCCAAACCGAGCGCTCACAAATCAAAAACAGGGAGCGGGCGATGAAAATGCTGACGGCTCGCCTGTTTGAAAAAAAGAGGGAGGAGCAGGAAAAGACGCTGGCTGCGATTCAGGGCGAGCAGAAGGATATCGCCTGGGGAAGCCAGATTCGTTCCTACGTTTTCCATCCGTACAGCTTGGTAAAAGACCACCGGACGAACATGGAGGTAGGAAACGTTCAGGCTGTCATGGACGGCGAGATCGACGCTTTTATCGACGCGTATCTGCGCGCGCAGATCAATCGATAGAGAGTCGCTTATGACTGCACGACTTTCGGCAAAGTAATCATGACGGTGGTTCCTTTGCCGAGTTTGCTCGTGATTTCAAGCGTACCACCATGATCGCGAATGATTTTGGAGCTTACGAGAAGCCCCAGACCCGTTCCGGTTTCTTTTGTACTGTAAAATAGCTCTCCCAATCGCGGAAGCAGCTCCTCGGGTATGCCGTGGCCTTGATCGGTTACCCGAACCAGGACGTTCTGATCGTCCTCGACGACTGCGATGGAGAGGATTCCTCCTGACGGCATGGCTTCCATGCCGTTTTTTATGATGTTGATAAACACTTGTTTGATTTGATACTCCTCACAAGGAATCAGCGAAGTAGCTGACGGAAAATGTGTCACGATATTCACGTTTTTTAACAGCGCTTGTGGCGCAAGCAGCTTGATGACAGAGTGAAGCAGCGGCAGCAGACCGTTTGGCGCGTACCGCTGAGTCTGTGGCTTGGCCATCAGCAAAAGCTCGCTCGTGATGGAAGAGATGCGCTCGATTTCGGAAAGCATGATTTGCACATATTGATGGTTTGTTGCCGGTTCGCTTTCCATCAATTGCAGGAATCCTTTCAATGAAGTGAGCGGATTGCGGATTTCGTGCGCGATGCCTGCGGCAAGCTCGCCGAGGGCGGAGAGCTTGTCCGAGTAACGCAGCAGCTCCTCCGAATGCCGCCGCTCTGTAATATCGCGGGCAACGATTACGGTATTTTTCACGTGGCCGTCTGCTCCGATGTCCGGCGTTCCTTTGAACTCAAAAATAAGCATCCGGCCATCGGGATGACGATACGAATACTCGGCTTCCAGTGGTATCTTGTCCACGATCATCTTTTGAAAATCAAGGCTGGCGGCTTGACGCTGCTCAGGCTGTATCAAAATGGAAAAGTGCCGGAGCAAAATATGCGAGGCAGACAGACCAAGAACGGATTGAATCGATGGCGATGCATATGTAATGTGCCCGTTCAAGTCGACAATCAAAATCAGATCCATGATGTTTTCCGAAATCAGCCGAAAATTTTCTTGCATGAAAAGTAACGCTTCTTCTGTCTGCTTTTGGCGTGTGACATCCTTGGCAATCGAATAGCGGCAAACGATTTCTCCGTTATGAAAGATTGGGAAGCTGGAGATGCTGATCTCCAAATAACGTCCGTCCCGATGTCGGAGACGGTACGGTATATTTTTGCGAACGCCTTCTTTAAGCAGGCTAACCAGTCTTTCCTTGTCCGGCTGAGGAACAGGGGCAATCAGCTCCCACATTTTCATCCGCAGCAGTTCAGGAGCGGAGTAGCCCAACAGTTCTTCTCCTGCGGCGTTGACGCCAGTAAGGTTGCCATGCATGTCGATAATGTAAACAGCATCGGGATTGTTATGGAAGAGCGAATTGTACAACTGCAACTGCGTACCCATACCTGACCGCCTTTCTGTCGCTTCTTGCTCCATTTCAAAACGTTCGCTGTAGAGTGAAAAAATCCTACCCGGGCTAAAGTCCTGATTGTCAAATATGGTATACTGCAAACAAACGCACGAACTGATAAGGAGAGGGTTCACGCATGTTGTATGTCGCTTTTTTGCCGATTGTTGATCAGGAATTGAATGCCAAAATCAGGCCAGCGCATTTGGAGTATATTAACGATCTGTACCGTCAGGACAAGGTGTTTATGGCAGGACCATTCACGGACAAGCAGGGCGGTCTGGTCATCTACAAGGCAGAGTCCTTGGACGAAGCGCGCAAACTGGCCGAAGCCGATCCGGTCGTAGTAGAAGGGGCGCGGACTTTGGAGCTGCGCGAGTGGAGCCCGCTTGAACTGCCTTTGACCTAAATTCGGCAGGGCGAGGAATGAAGAAGTCGTCGTCGAGGCATACTTAGCGAAGAATTTCTACTTAAATAAGGAGGGAACAGCCTTGAAACGCATCCCGTTCACCCTGCTTGCGGCTGTACTCACATTCTCGCTAGGCGCCTGTGGCGGCGGCAATCAGCAGACGCAACCCCCTGCTGAGAAGCCGGCTACTGAATCGCCTTCCACCACGGCTCCATCCGGCAGCTACGATGCTGCAACGGCAGAAACGCTGTTTAAAAACACCTGTGCCGGGTGCCACGGCCAATCGCTGGAGGGCGCAGTTGGTCCCAACCTGCAAAAGATTGGCTCGGAACTGACAAAAGATCAAATCTTGGAAGTGTTGAACAAAGGCAAGGGCGCGATGCCGCCTGGACTGGTAAAAGGGACAGACGCGGAAAACATCGCAGCTTGGCTTGCTGACAAAAAGTAAATAACGGCAAGAACGAAGCGCTCGGAGAATATCCGGGCGTTTTTTTATTGCTAGGGACTTATAAAAATTCATGCTGGCGAAGAACCAATTAAGGCTGAGCACCAGCAGAAAAATTAGCGCATACAGATTTGCCAGTTGTATTTCATCTGAATTTTTATTATCATTCATGTATAAAAATACAAAAACGGATATAAAGAAAGGGAGAGGTTCATGGTTCGGGTCGGAATCGTTGGGGCAACTGGTTACGGCGGAGCGGAATTGATTCGTCTGCTGGCTGGCCACCCTCAAGTTGAAATAGCAAATGTATATTCAAGCTCGGTGGATGGAGAGGGACTGGAAAAAACGTTTCCGCATGTAAGCGGGCTGGGGTTGCCAAAGCTTTTGCCTATTGATGCGGACAGCATGAGCAAAGCGAATGATTTGATTTTTCTGGCCACGCCTGCGGGGGTCAGCGCCGGATTGTCTCCACAACTCGTCGAGAGCGGCGTGAAGGTGATCGATCTGTCCGGCGATTTTCGGTTGGAGAAGGGCGATGTATACAAAGCCTGGTATAAAAAAGAGCCAGCGCCAGCCAGCTTTGTCGAGCAGGCGGCATACGGACTGACGGAATGGAATCAGGAGCAGGTCGCAGGTGCCAGCCTCATTGCCAATCCGGGATGCTATCCGACAGCGGCACTCCTCGCTTTGATTCCTTTGATGAAAAGCGGGTGGGTCAAGCCGAACAGTTGGATCGTTGACGCCAAGTCAGGTGTTTCCGGGGCAGGCCGAGGTGTTTCGCTCGGCGTTCACTACAGCGAAATCAACGAAAGCATCCATGCTTACAAAGTAGGCAGCCATCAGCATACGCCAGAGATTGAGCAGGAGCTGCACAAGCAGAGCGGCGTGGAGACGATCGTGCAGTTTACTCCTCACCTCGTGCCGATGACGCGCGGGATTTTGGTCACGGCTTACGGTCAACTGAGCCAGGAGGTAAGCCAGGCGCAAATACAGGAGCTGTACGAAGCGACTTATGCTGACAAACCGTTTGTCCGTGTACGTCCAGCGGGAAGCTATCCGCATACGAAGGAAGTGTACGGCTCCAATTACTGCGACATCGCCATTCATGTAGATCAGCGTACGGGTCGGGTCGTTTTGCTGTCCGTGATCGACAACATGATGAAGGGGGCAGCAGGCCAAGCGGTGCAAAATATGAACGTCATGTTCGGAATGCCAGAAAAAACGGGTTTGCCGCTCGTTCCGGTATTCCCGTAGAGGAGGAAAAGCGATGCAGGGGATAGTCGTTATCAAATGCGGCGGCAGCACGATGGATCAGTTGCCGGACTCTTTTTTTCAGGCGATTGCGAAGCTGCAACAGGAAGGCAAGCAGATCGTTATCGTGCATGGCGGGGGGCCTGCGATTAACAGCATGCTGGACCGCGTGCAAATCACGCCGCAGTTTGTCGACGGGTTGCGCGTGACTTGCGAAGATACATTGCGCGTCGTGGAAATGATTTTGTGCGGAAGCATCAACAAGCTACTCGTGCGGCGCTTGACCCAAGCGGGCGCCAAGGCATGGGGCGTGAGCGGAATCGACGGACAGACACTCGTGGCGCAAAAAACGTCCAAACCGCTGGGCTGGGTAGGAGAGATTACGAAAGCCGATACGGCCATTCCGGCTGCGATTCTGGAAAAAGGCTACGTTCCGGTCATTGCTCCGCTGTCCGTGAGCGATAACGGGGTGGATACGTACAACGTCAACGCGGATGTAGCAGCGGGCGCAATCGCGGCAGCACTTTCTGCGGAAAAGCTGATCATGGTAACAGATGTTCCAGGGATCATGCGGCCGCAAGCAGATGGCACCAAAGAAATTGTCGCTCAAACAAGCACAGAAGAGATTCAAGCGATGATCGAGGCCCAAATCATTACTGGCGGAATGATTCCGAAGGTTCAGGCAGCACTGGATGCACTCGGTCAAGGCGTCAATCAGGTCGTCATTTGCAGGGGAACAGCGGAAGACTTGCTCGGCGTCTGCACAGGGGAGACAGTCGGTACAACGGTCAGAATGAATGTAAATCACGCCAATTAAGGAGGGCAAAGACATGAGTACAGTGACAGCGCCATTGCATGTTATGAATAACTATGCAAGATGGCCAATCAGCCTGGTAAAAGGCAAAGGAAATCAAGTGTGGGATGATCAGGGGAAAGCCTATCTCGATTTTACCTCAGGCATCGCGGTCACCTCTTTGGGGCACGTCCCGCCAAAAGTGACAGCCAAGCTGCACGAACAGCTGGATACGCTGTGGCATTGTTCTAATCTGGTGCACATTCCGCAGCAACAAATTTTGGCGGAAAAGCTGAGCCGCCTGTCAGGGCTGGATCAGGCGTTTTTTTGCAACAGCGGGGCCGAGGCGAATGAGGGCTTGATCAAGCTTGCTCGCCGCTATGCGCAAAAAGTGAAAGGCGAGGATCGCTACGAGGTCATTACGTTTGCGCAGTCTTTTCACGGACGTACCTTGGCGACATTGACAGCGACAGGCCAGGACAAGGTCAAGGATGGTTTCCTGCCTTTGCCTGCGGGCTTCGTCACAGTACCGTACAACGATCTCGCGGCGGTTCAATCCGCGATTAACGACAAGACGTGCGCGATCATGCTGGAACTGGTTCAGGGCGAAGGCGGCGTGCACCCGGCAGAGGAAGCCTGGGTGAAATCACTGCGTGACTTGTGCGATGAGCACGGATTGTTGCTCTTGGTCGACGAAATTCAGACGGGCATTGGCCGAACTGGCACATGGTTCGCTTTTCAACAATATGGAGTCAAGCCGGATGCGATTTCTTTGGCAAAAGGCTTGGGCAGCGGCTTCCCGATCGGCGCAGTCGTTGCTACAAAAGAAGTGGCAGAAGCATTTTCGCCAGGGACGCACGGAACGACATTCGGCGGAAACCCGTTGGCAGCGACAGCAGGAATCGCTACGCTTGCGACGATGGAAGAAGAACAAATCCTCGATCAGGTAGCGCATATCCATCAAGTGTTGACGCAAGAGCTGGAAAAATTGAAGGCCGAGCATCCTGACAAGATCGTCACCGTGCGTGGAAAAGGGCTGCTTTTGGGCGTAGAGCTGACTATCCCGGCGGGCGATATCGTGACGTATGCACGGGAAAAAGGAGTCATCTTCCTGACGGCAGGGCCGCAAGTTTTGCGTCTGCTCCCTTCCTTCGTTACGACGGACGAGGAAGTAAAGCAGGCAATGGCTGTATTCGGAGAGGCTTTGGAGCAAGCCTAACAGCAAAGAGTGCATGTTCTGCCAAAATGCAACGAGTTGCGGAAGTCAAAAAACTCGTTGCATTTTTATAATGTTGAATGTATATTAATACAAAGAGTTGCATAAATTCTCGGTATGAACGGTATACAAGTGAATGAATTATTCACCTGATCATATGCGCCAGTTGGCGTCTAGACGTGCCTATTGGAGAGGAGTGGCTTCACGGATGAACAGAGAGAATCAATCACTGGGAACGGGATACCTCACGTTGGAGAGCGGCGAGGTATTCGCAGGACAGCTTTACGGTGCTCCCATTAACGGATTCGGAGAAGTGGTTTTTCATACAGGGATGACGGGCTATCAGGAAGTCATGACTGACCCTTCCTTTGCGGGACAGATCGTCACCTTCACATATCCATTGATCGGGAACTACGGGATCAATGAAAAAGATTATGAAGCAGCCAAGCCGGCATTGACGGGAATGATCGTCAGCGAGCTGTGCACAGAGCCTAGCCATTACGAGTCGACCAAGACACTGGCCCAGGCGGCGGAAGACTTCGGCTTTCCGATCCTGGCCGGAATCGATACCCGAACCATTACGAAGCGCGTGCGGCAAAATGGTCCGATCTTCGGTGTGATTTCCGGTCAGCCTATGCAAGCGGCTGAAGTGGCGTCACTGCGCTACAAGCATGCGAAAAAATCATTGGTAGCGAACGTTTCCACGAATCAAATCGAGCGTTACCCGGGTACAGGCGAGCATGTCGTGCTGGTCGATCTCGGAATGAAAAAATCGATTCTCGATTCGCTGCTGGAACTGGGATGCCGTGTCACCGTGGTGCCGTTTGATACGACATTTGCCCAAATCAACGCGCTTGCGCCAGACGGGCTGCTGTTTTCCAACGGCCCTGGAGATCCGGAGCATCTGCTCGCGTATTGCAGCGAATGGCGAAAAGCGGTTGAGCAGTATCCGACACTGGGCATCTGTCTGGGCCATCAAGTGCTGGCGCTGATGTACGGCGGCAAAACAGAGAAGCTTGCTTACGGCCACCGCGGAAGCAACCATCCGGTGAAGGACATGATGACGGGCAAGGTATACATGACCTCGCAAAACCACGGATACGTCGTCAAGGAAGAAGCTTTGGACAAACGCCAGTTGGCCGTGTCGTACCGAAATGTAAATGACGGCTCGGTAGAAGGGCTGCGCCATGTGAGTCTGCCCGTGTTCAGCGTGCAGTACCATCCGGAGGCGCATCCCGGACCGAGCGATACTTCCCATATATTCCACCAATTCTTGCAATCGATGCGTGTAGTAGGAGCGAAGAGATATGCCTAAATTGCCACACATTCACAAAGTTTTGGTTATCGGTTCTGGCCCGATCGTTATCGGTCAGGCGGCCGAATTTGATTACGCCGGAGCACAAGCCTGCCTTTCGTTGAAAGAAGCGGGCGTGCAGGTCGTGCTGGTGAACAACAACCCGGCGACGATCATGACAGATGAGCAAGTAGCAGACAAAGTGTATCTGGAGCCGCTCACCGTGGAATCGGTGACCGAGATTATCGCCAAGGAGCGCCCGGACGGCCTTTTGCCTACACTGGGCGGACAGACCGGACTGAATCTCGCCGTTTCCCTGGCGGAAGCGGGAGTCCTGAAAAAGTATCAGGTACAGCTGCTGGGAACGCCGCTTGCCGCCATTCAAAACGGGGAAGACCGTGAACTGTTCAAGCAGTTGATGCAACAAATCGGAGAGCCGGTTCCCGAGAGCGACACAGTGGAATCCGTAGAAGCGGCCATTCGATTTGCCAACTCCATCGGCTATCCCGTCATCGTCCGTCCTGCCTATACATTGGGTGGAGCAGGGGGCGGCATCGCCGAGGATGAAGTTGCTCTGCGCAAAGTTGCGGCGGGCGGCATCGCAGCCAGCCCGATCGGGCAAGTGCTGATCGAGCGGAGCGTAAAAGGCTGGAAAGAGATTGAATACGAGGTCATGCGGGATGCCAACGACACCTGCATCATCGTCTGCAATATGGAAAATTTGGACCCGGTGGGCATCCACACGGGAGACAGCATCGTCGTGGCGCCATCGCAAACTTTGACAGACCGCCAGTATCAAATGTTGCGCAGCGCTTCGACAAAAGTGATCCGCTCGCTGGGCGTAGTAGGCGGCTGCAATATCCAGTTTGCCCTCGATCCCGATTCTGACCGCTACGTGCTGATCGAAGTCAACCCGCGGGTGAGCCGTTCGAGTGCGTTGGCTTCCAAGGCGACAGGCTATCCGATTGCGCGGATCGCTGCCAAGCTGGCATTGGGCTATGGGCTGGACGAAGTGATCAACCCGATTACGGGTTACACGTATGCCAGCTTTGAGCCTGCTTTGGACTACATCGTGGTAAAAATTCCGCGCTTTCCGTTTGACAAGTTCCCGCACGCTGACCGCAAGCTGGGTACGCAGATGAAGGCAACGGGCGAAGTCATGTCCATCGCCCGCAATCTGGAGGCTGGCTTGTTGAAGGCCGTTCGCTCGCTGGAGCAAGGCTGCACACACCTGTCTCGCCCGGAGCTTGCTTCCTGGACGAATGAAGAGCTGGCTCAAGCTTTGCAGGATGCGACTGATATCCGTTTGTTCGTTTTCGCCGAAGCGATCCGCAAAGGGTTCACAGAAGAACAGTTGCACGGCCTGACAGGGGTAGATCCGTTTTTCCTGCGGAGCTTGCGCAAAATCGTCGACATGGAAGTCGAGCTGTCGGCTCACGACAGCAGCACGCTCTCCACAGAGCTGCTGTTGGCTGCCAAACGTCTCGGTTTTGCGGATGAAACAATCGCTTCGCTGACCGGAGCAACGCCTTTGCAAATCAAACAACAGCGCGAGACAGCGAACATTACGCCTACTTATAAAATTGTGGATACGTGCGCGGCAGAGTTCGACGCACAGACACCGTACTACTATTCGGATTGGCAAGGAGTAGATGAAGTCGAGACATTGACCGGACGAAAAGTTCTGGTGCTCGGCTCCGGCCCGATCCGCATCGGGCAAGGCATCGAGTTCGACTACTGCTCTGTCCACGCCGCAAAAGCTTTGCAAACAAGCGGAATTTCCGCTGTCGTCGTAAACAACAATCCGGAAACTGTGAGTACGGATTATGAGACGGCTGACCACCTTTACTTTGAGCCGCTGCATGTGGAAGATGTGCTGCACGTTGCCGAACGTGAACAGGTAGAAGGAGTCATGGTTCAGTTTGGCGGGCAAACGGCGATCAATCTGGCGGCAAAGCTGGAGCAGGCCGGGTTGAAGGTAATGGGCACGTCACTTGCTGCCATTGAACGGGCAGAGGATCGCGAGCTGTTCTACGCTATGCTGCGCAAGCTCGACATTCCGCACATCCCGGGCAAAGGGGTGTCGTCTCTGGAAGATGCGACCGCGATCGCAGAAGAGATTGGCTTCCCTGTTTTGATGCGGCCTTCGTACGTCATCGGCGGACAAGGAATGGTGGTTGTACACGACATCGCAGAGCTGGAAGCGACGATCAGTGAATGGCTGAATCATCCGCAAAGCAGCGCGTTTTTCCCGCTTTTGGTCGATAAATACGTACCAGGTCGGGAAGCCGAAGTTGATGCGGTTTGCGATGGGCAGTCTGTCGTGATCCCGGGAATTTTTCAACACGTGGAGAAAGCGGGGATTCACTCTGGTGACAGTGTGGCGCTTTTCCCGGCTCCGGCCCTATCTGCTGAAATCAAGAGCAAAATCGCCAGCTATACAGAAGCGATCGCCCGCGAAATGGGAGCGGTCGGTCTGATCAACATCCAGTTCGTCATCGACACGGATACCGTGTATGTGCTGGAGGTAAACCCGCGTGCATCGCGTACCGTGCCAATCACGAGCAAGGTGACAGGCATCCCGATGGTCCAGTTGGCTGTAAAGGCTCAATTGGGTGAAAAGCTGGCGGATATGGGATACGGAACAGGCTTGCTGCCGGACATCCCATTTGCCGTCGTCAAAGCACCTGTCTTTTCCACGATCAAACTGAATGGCGTGGACCCGGTTCTCGGTCCTGAGATGAAGTCTACCGGAGAGGTGTTGGGACTGGGACGGACGTTTGAGGAAGCGGCCGGAAAAGCGTTTGCCTTCAAGGACAATCTGTACGGCGACTGGCAAACAGGCAAGCTGGTCATGGTCTCGCTGACTGACGCAGACAAAAAGGAAGAAGTCGGCAAGCTGATCGGACAGCTGCAAGCAGAAGGAGCGGCTCTAGCGGCAACGGCTGGTACGGCCGAATGGCTGGCAGCGTCGGGCGTTTCGGTCAAACATGTCGTGGAAGACGAAGCGGCCTGGAATCAATTGCTGCAAAAAGAGCAGGCAGCCTTTGCGCTGATTACCGCTACAAAAGGAAACCAACAGGGCAGAAGAGGATTTGCCTTGCGCAGCCGCATGGTGCAGCAAGGAGTTCCGCTGTTCTGTGCAACAGATACATTCTCGTTATATGTGAAGTCCATTATGATGAAAAGAGGTGGCTCTCATGCAGCCAGTGAAGATATTGGAACACTTTCAAAACTTGCCCCTGCAAAAGCATAAAGGAAAAGACTTTTTGCGTGTCGATGAGTTCAGCGGTGAAGAATTGATGGAGTTGCTCCATCTTGCGGCACACATCAAGCAGCTGCAAAAGCTGGGACAGCCGTTTACGCCTTTGCAAGGCAAGACGTTGGGCATGATTTTTGACAAGGCTTCGACTCGTACGCGCGTTTCCTTTGAAGTGGGGATGCACCAGCTTGGCGGGCTCGGAATGTTCATGAGCGGCAAGGAATTGCAACTGGGACGCGGAGAGCCAATCAGCGATACGGCAAAAGTATTGTCGCGCTACGTCGATGCGATCATGATTCGCACGTTCTCGCACTCTTACGTGGAAGAGTTGGCTGAACACGCCTCTATTCCGATCATCAACGGTTTGACGGATTTGTACCATCCATGCCAGGCACTGGCTGACATGCTGACGATCTGGGAGCACAAAGGCAAGCTCAAAGGCGTCAAGCTCGCCTATGTGGGCGACGGGAACAACGTAGCCAACTCGCTCGTTCTGGCAGCCGTTTTGCTCGGACTCGAAGTGCGCGTGGCAACGCCGGTTGGCTATGAGATGGATGCTGCCATCGTAGCAAAAGCGGTCGAGTACGCGAAAAAGAGCGGCGGAAAAATGATCGTGACGCATGACCCGGTAGAGGCAGTCGCGGGGGCAGACGCTGTTTACACAGACGTATGGACCAGTATGGGCTTTGAAGAAGAAAACGAAGTGCGCCTGAAAGCATTCGCCGAGTACCAGGTGAACGAGCAACTGGTAGCACACGCGGATCGCCATTACTTGTTCCTGCACTGCTTGCCAGCGCACCGTGGCGAAGAAGTGAGCGCGGGAGTCATTGACGGCGCAAGCTCGGTTATTTTCGATCAGGCTGAAAACCGCTTGCACGCGCAAAAAGCCGTTTTGGCAGCGCTCGTGTAGAGATACGCGTAATGAAGCCGAACAGGCCGTGAATTTATGATTTGCGCTTGCCGAAGAAGCGGCAAACTAAAAAAACAGTTACAAGAGGCACAGTGTTTTGAACCTGGCCCTTGTAACTGTTTTTTGTTTGGACGCACGCTCAGCTACAGCTCAATCCTGGTTAGCTGCCATTTTTCCCGGCTTTGTGTGAGGTGAAATACGTCTGGATTGCGAAGCTGCTCCCAGTCGGAAAAGCCAATCGGCTCGTCGAAAGCTTTCAGGACGAGGGCGAGCAGACAGCCGTGTGTGACAAGCACAAAAGTCTGGTCGCTTTCGCTTTGCAACAGTTCGTGGATGACTGCGCAGGCCCGATCCATTGCCTCCTGGCTGGACTCGCCACCCTCCAGCTTGAGAGAAAGGTCAGCGAACGTATCGCGCAACCGCTCATACCAGTCAGGGCGAGGCACGCTGGAAAGCACGCGTTCTTCCAGGCGCTCGTCCGTTTCTATCAGGATGCCTTGCTTGCGAGCAAATGGCTCGATCGTAGCCAGCGCCCGCCGATACGGACTGGAGATAATGCGGTCGATCGGGTAAGCGGCAAAAAAAGATGCCAACTGCTCGGCTTGGGCCGCTCCACGTTCAGTGAGCGCCGCTTCTGGTTCTTGGCCTGTAGCCTGGCAGTGGCGCACCAGAAAAATTTGCTTCATCTGTTCCTCCCATCCGGCTTTGAAAATCCCAAAGCGTATAACTATATGGATTCTCCCTGAATGGGAGTCATTCCTATCGTCGCCGCAGCTTCATTTCGCATGAATACACTTTTCTATGCATAAATACAGTTTTATGCACGCCAAAAAGCGGGCGAGAAGCGAGCGGGAGGCAGCACAGAGTCGGTTTTGAATAAACAGAATTTTTCGCCTATACAAAAGGCACAAGCGGCAAGTCTGGATCGGATCAGAGCGCGATAAAATGGCGAAAAACGCCTATGCGATGGGAACTGGCGAATGGCACATGTGGAAAAAGCGGGTAGCTTGCCGCTTTTTTGGGTAAAAAACGGCTGACTAATTTTGTCTGTGAAAATCTCGCAAATAAATGCGAAAAGTGGTTGTATTTTTATTAACTCGTTTGTATAATTACTCACATAAGAGATCACTTGAAACGGGGAGAGAGAATAATGGCAAAAGATAAAATTGTTTTGGCCTACTCTGGCGGTTTAGATACATCGGTAGCAATTAAATGGTTGCAAGACACGTACAATTTTGACGTCATCGCGGTTGCTTTGGATGTAGGGGAAGGCAAAGACCTCGATTTCGTTCAGAAAAAAGCACTTCAAGTAGGAGCGCTCAAATCCATCGTTGTTGATGCGAAGGAAGCATTCGCAGAAGAATTTGTCCTGCCTGCCCTGAAAGCAAATGCGATGTACGAAGGCAAATACCCGCTCGTGTCGGCTTTGTCGCGTTACCTTATTTCTCGCGTGCTGGTTGAGATCGCAGAAAAAGAAGGCGCTGTAGCGGTAGCGCACGGTTGCACAGGAAAAGGAAACGACCAGGTGCGTTTCGACGTATCCTTCACTGCCTTGAATCCTGATATCAAAATCGTGGCGCCTGTTCGCGAATGGGGCTGGACTCGCGACGAAGAGATTGAATATGCGAAAAAGAACAATATCCCGATCCCGATTGATCTGGACAATCCATACAGCATTGACCAAAACCTGTGGGGCAGAAGCTGCGAGTGCGGCGTTCTGGAAGATCCGTGGGCAGCGCCGCCAGAAGGTGCGTACGATCTGACGAAATCAATCGCAGACGCTCCAGAAGAAGCGGAAGAAATCGAGATCACGTTTGTCCAGGGCAAGCCAACTGCGCTGAACGGCGAGGAACTGCCATTGTCCGAACTGATCCTGAAGCTGAACAAAATTGCCGGAAACCACGGCGTAGGCCGCATCGACCACGTAGAAAACCGCCTGGTGGGCATCAAATCCCGCGAGGTGTACGAAACACCTGCTGCGACTACCCTGATTCTCGCGCACCGCGAGCTGGAATTTTTGACGCAGCCTCGTGAAGTAGCGCAATTCAAGCCGATTGTGGAGCAAAAAATGGCGCAAGTGATCTATGAAGGTCTGTGGTATTCGCCAATCCGCAATGCCGTTCAGGCGTTCATCGAAGAAACGCAAAAGCACGTAACAGGTGTCGTTCGCGTGAAGCTGCACAAAGGACATGCGATTGTAGTGGGCCGCAAATCTGCTTCGACACTCTACAGCCACGAGCTGGCTACTTACAATGCAGGCGATCAGTTCGATCACAAAGCAGCGCTTGGTTTCATCAAGCTGTGGGGATTGCCGACAAAAGTATACGCGCAAGTGAACGAAGGCGTATTGCATGAGAACAAAAATACGGCGATCAAGATTTTGGATGAAAAGGATGCGATCACGCAATGAAACTGTGGGGAGGACGCTTCACGAAGCCGACGAATCAGCTCGTAGAAGAGTATACAGCTTCTATCTCTTTTGACCAGAAGATGTGGCGTCAGGACATCGTCGGCAGCCTGGCTCATGTTGCCATGCTGGGCAAGTGCGGCATCCTGCCGATGGAGGAAGTACGTCAAATCATCGCGGGCTTGAAAAAAGTAAAAGACAAAATCGAGCGTGGGCAGGCCGAGTTTTTGGTCGCGCACGAAGATGTTCATATGAATATCGAGAAAATGCTGATTGAGGAAATCGGTCCGGTGGGGGGCAAGCTTCACACCGGACGCAGCCGCAACGATCAGGTTGCCCTGGATATGCACCTGTACCTCAGAGAGAAGCTGATGGAGATCATCCAGTTGGCGATGTACCTGCAGGAAGCGATGCTTGCGCAAGCCAGTCAGCACCTCGATACCGTCATGCCGGGTTATACGCATTTGCAACGTGCGCAGCCTGTCCTGTTCGGCTACCACCTGATGGCGTATGTTTCGATGCTTCAGCGTGATATCGAGCGGATGACCGAGACATGGAATCGCGTGAATGTGCTGCCGCTTGGCGCCGGTGCCCTGGCAGGCACGACGTTCCCGATCGACCGTACGTTTGTGGCTGAGATGCTGCAATTTGACGGCATTTATCAAAATAGCATGGACGCGGTAAGCGATCGCGATTTCATCGTCGAGTTTTTGGCTGACGCTTCGCTGTTGATGACGCATTTGTCCCGTCTGTGTGAAGAGCTCGTCATCTGGAGCAGCCAGGAGTTCTCGTTTGTCGAGCTGGATGATGCCTTTTGCACAGGTTCCAGCATCATGCCGCAGAAGAAAAATCCGGATGTCGCCGAGCTTGTGCGCGGAAAAACGGGCCGTGTGTACGGCAATCTGTTTGGTTTGTTGACCGTGCTCAAAGGCTTGCCGCTGGCGTACAACAAAGACATGCAGGAAGACAAGGAAGGCATGTTCGATACCGTGGCGACGATTCATGGCGCTCTTGCTCTGCTCACGCCGATGATCCAGACCATGCAGGTGAGAACAGAACGCATGCGTCAGGCTGTCACCAACGATTTCTCCAATGCGACTGATTTGGCGGATTACTTGGTGCGCAAAAACATGCCGTTCCGCCAGGCGCATGAAGTCGTGGGCAGAACCGTTCTGTACTGCATCGAGCAGCAAAAATATTTGCTCGACTTGACTCTGGAGGAGTTCCAAAGCTTCTCGGGCGTGATCGGGGCAGACGTGTACGATGCGCTGGCAGTAGAAACGGTCGTAAATGCCCGCAACGTGCTGGGCGGTACGGCGCGCAATCAGGTGGAAGCACAGATTGCCTGGTTCCAGAACAAGCTGAAAGAGACACACGTCTGGGTAGATAAAAACAGTCAAAAAGTGATGATTGAATCGTTGATCGATGTCGGATCACCCGCATAATCGAGCAGTTTGACTAAAGCATGAGGACGGATAGGCAGCGAGCCTGTCCGTTTTTTTCATGCAAAAATGAATTTGAGGAGAGCGGAGGCGGGGCTTGGCGTTTAGCGGGGGGCGTATGGGGAAATAATTGTGAAAAGGTCATAAGGTCGAAAGCGGGCAAAATCATCATGCTGGACAATTACAAAATCAGTCCCCGACAATTTATGATGCTGGTTACCCTCGTAACGATTGGAGATTCTGTACTTGTCCTGCCGGCTATCTCAGCCGATCTCGCGAAACAGGACGCCTGGATTGCAGTCATGATCGGGCTTGTCATCGGACTGGGCAATGTGCTGCTGCTGATCGCAGTGGGCAAGCGCTATCCGAATGTAAGCTTTTTTTCGTTTATCGATCGATTATTCGGGCGTGTCCTGGGCACCATGATTACGCTCTCCTTCGTCTGGTACACGTTTTTTTCAGCCTCAGCTCACGTCTTGGAAACAGGAGATTTTGTCGGGACGTATCTTTTGAATGACACGCCGAGCATCGCGATTCAGCTGTTGCTCGTTATTCTCATCATGTTCGGAGTGCGGCTCGGGCTGCAAACGGTGGCCTACTCTGCGCAAATTTATTTTTACACCTTCTTTTTCCTGTTCGTGCTGCTCATTCTTTCCCTGATTCCGCAAGCTGATCTTTCCCGGCTACAGCCTGTGATGGAAAATGGCTGGAAGCCGATTGTGGCAGGTGCCATCCCTTCCGTTGCGTTTCCTTTTTCAGAGTTGGTTATATTTTTGGCGATTCTGCCGTACGTCTCACCCATTCAAAAGCGAATGCGGCATTTTTTGAAAGGGGCTTTTTTGGGCGGGATGGTGCTTGCGATCGTTATTTTTATGTGCATCCTCGTACTGGGCGCTGACCAGACAGCGCGCCATATGTACCCGTCGTACGTCCTGGCGAAGCAAATAAAGATCGGGACGTTCATTCAGCGGCTGGAAGTCATTCTCGCCGTGGTCTGGTTCATCGCTGTGAACGCCAAGATCACGATTTACAGTGTGTTTTTTCAACTGGGACTTCGCCATGTTTTCCGCATTCAAGATATGCCTGTGCTTACGTTGCCGTACATGGTCATGCTGTTGGTCATGGCAAATATTTTTACGCCAAACATGGTTGTGTATGGCAGCATCATCTCGCAATACTGGCCGTATTACGACTTTACCTATTCGATCGGGCTTCCCGTGCTGATGCTGATCGTGTACAAGTGGAGGAGCAAATTGGCCGGGCCGCAAATCCACGACACGAAACAATAACGCCGCGACTCTTGCGAGAGCGCGGCGTTTTTCTTTGGTCGGCAGCTATGATTTTTTACAGAGACATGCGCAAAATTTCGTGGACGTCTGCACTGGTTAATGTTTTGAACTGACCAATCGGGCCAAAAGGAGTTGCTTTCTGGGCCATAAGTTCCAGATGCTCGTCCGTAATTTGATAGTCAGCGAGACGGGTAGGGGCTCCGATTCGGGCAAAGAACGCTTCTACAGCAGCGATTCCCTCAAGCGCCACTTCCTCATCCGTTTTTCCGACGGGATCGACATTCCATACTTCCACGGCAAAACGGACGAATCGCGCCACGTTCTCCTTATACACATACCGCATCCATTTCGGGAAAATGATCGCCAGGCCGCCACCGTGAGGAATATCGTACACGGCACTTACGGCGTGCTCGATGGAGTGCGTAGCCCAGTCAGTCGTCACGCCGACAGGCAACGTTCCGTTCAAAGCCATCGTCCCACTGTACAGGATGTTGGCGCGCGCGTCGTAATCTTGCGGATTGTCCAGAACGCGCTCGGCGTTTTCGATGACGGTTTTCATGATCGCCTCGGCAAAACGGGTTTGGAGCGGAATTTCGCTCGTGTGCGTGAAGTATTGCTCAAAAACGTGTGACAAAATATCGCTGATTCCGTAAATGGTCTGATCGCGCGGGACGCTGAACGTATTTTCCGGATCGAGAATGGAGAAGGTCGGGAAAGTAGTTCCAGCCCCGTGCTTTTCTTGTGTGTCCCAGTTGGTTACGACGCTGCCGCGATTCATTTCCGAGCCGGTCGCAGCGAGCGTCAGGACGGTGCCGAGCGGCAAAGCTTTTTCGGCTACTGCTTTGCGCGTATAGAAATCCCACACGTTGCCTTCGTAAGGAACGCCGACCGCAACTGCTTTTGCTGCGTCAATCACGCTGCCGCCGCCCACTGCCAAAATCCAGTCGACGCCTTCAGCGCGGCACAGGTCGATCCCTTTTTGCACAGTGCCAAGACGCGGGTTTGGCTCGACGCCTGGAAGCTCCAGCACGCGATTGCCAGCAGCTTGAAGCAGCGAGACAACCTTGTCATACAGGCCGGAGCGCTTGATGCTGCCACCGCCGTACACGAGCAGAACCGTGCTGCCAAGCTGCTTCGCTTTATCTTCCAGCTGGGCCAGTTGGCCTCGGCCGAAAATGAGTTGAGTCGGGTTATAGTAAACGAAGTTTTCCATCATGTCAGCTCCTTCATCGTCTTGCATAGCTACATTTTAACGAACTGCCCGGATGCATGCCAGCCAGCGATGTGCTGAGGCTTCGCCAAAAAAGTTTGGCTTGGTGGCGTTTCGTAAACTTTTCGGTAACAAATCGTGTCGGATGGAAGAGAAAACGCGACGCTTTCGACAAGAAATAAGAGATTTAGTGGATACCATCCGCGAAACAGGGTGGTATAATAAATAAGATGGGTAATCTCGCTGTTTTTCAACATCGAACAACAGAGGTTGCCAGAGGGAAGAGGGGTTTTGTCGATTTTGCCTGAATCAGCAGCATTTCGGCAGAGAAATAAAAATCAGGATCAAGAGAATATAGAAGGATCTGACTATGTAGGATGTGATTTGCTTGATCGAGATGTTTGATGTTTGGAAAACGTACCCGAACGGCACGAATGCACTAAAGGGTATCAACATTCGGATTGAAAAAGGCGAATTTGTGTATGTGGTTGGGCCGAGTGGAGCAGGGAAGTCCACGTTCATCAAGCTCATGTACCGCGAAGAGAAACCGACCAAAGGCCAAATTTTTCTGGGCGGCTTCAACGTAAGCCGGATCAAGGAGCGGCAAATTCCGCTCGTTCGCCGCAGCATCGGGGTTGTCTTCCAGGATTTCAAACTGTTGCCGACACTCACTGTATTCGAAAATGTCGCATTTGCGATGGAAGTAATTGAAAGCAATCCAAAACAGATCAAGCCGCGTGTCATGGATGTGCTGGGTCTGGTCAAATTGAAGCACAAGGCGAAAATGTTGCCAAGCGAGCTGTCCGGTGGCGAACAGCAGCGGGTGGCACTGGCACGGGCGCTGGTGAACAGCCCAGGCATCATCATTGCCGACGAGCCGACAGGGAACCTCGATCCCGAGACGTCGTGGGAGATCATGAAGCTGTTTGAGGAAATCAATCAGCGCGGCACAACAGTCGTCATGGCTACGCACAACCGGGAGATTGTGAACACCATGAGAAAACGGGTCATTGCCATCGAAGCAGGACAAATTGCCCGTGATGAGCAGAGAGGGGATTACGGTTATGAAGATTAGAACGCTGGGACGCCACGTCCGTGAAGGGGTCAAAAACCTCAACCGGAACGGCTGGATGTCGTTCGCGTCAGTCAGTGCCGTTACGTTTACTCTGTTCATTCTTGGCGTCTTCCTGATTTTGGCGATGAACGTCAACTATTTTGCGAAATCAGTCGAAAAACAAGTGGAAATCAGGGTCTTCATGGCGGATCTTACCTCCAAGGAAGACTTGCAAAAATTTGAACAAAGCGTGCGCAACATGCCGACAGTGGAGTCTGTCGAGTTTATTTCCAAGGACGAAGGCTTGAAGCAGTTCAAGGAGAGTATGGGGGACAAGGCGTACCTTTTTGACGGCTTGGAAAAAGGGAACCCGCTTCCCGACTCGTTTGTCGTCAAGACGAAGCTGCCGCAGGACACGCCTGCTGTCGCCAATCAAATCAAGCAAATGAAATCGGTCAGAAGCTTGAACTACGGGGAAGGAACAGTCGAAAAGCTGTTTGCTGCCACTGACACGGTAAGAAACGTAGGGATCGCCTTCATTATCGGTCTGGGCTTCACCGCCATGTTCCTGATCGCCAACACGATCAAGCTGACCATTGTAGCAAGGCGCAGAGAAATCGAGATCATGAAGCTTGTTGGCGCCACGAACTGGTTTATTCGCTGGCCGTTCTTTGTAGAAGGATTGCTCATGGGTGTAACCGGGGCATTAATCCCGATCATTTTGTTGGCAGTTGGCTACTACTACCTGCTGGATGCCATTCATTCCAGTTTTGAAGCTTCCCAACTGTTCAATCTATTGCCATTGTTCCCATTGGTGTATCAGGTAGCCCTCGCTTTGCTGGCGATTGGCGCGTTTATCGGAATCTGGGGAAGCCTGGTGTCAGTTCGCCGCTTCCTGCGAGTTTAACATTGGAAAACGTGGGAGGAGTATCATGAGAAAGAGGATGATCCTAGCAACACTCTTGATCACTGGCCTTTTGGCCGGTTCAGCGATCCCGACTAACGTGAGCTGGGCAGCCAGCAAAGCATCTTTGGACAAGATCAATCGAGAGTTGAAGGAAATACAAAAGAAGAAAAAGCAGCAGCAACAGCAAATGAAGCAAGCTGAGCAGCAAATCGGTGCCGTGCAAAAGGAGCAGCAAGATTTGCAAACACAGCTCATGACGATCGACTTGCGCCGCAATGAAACACAAAGCAAGTTGGACAAGCTGGAGCAGCAAATGAATGAAACGAAGGAAAAGGCTGCCAATGCGCAAGATGAACTGGATGAAGCAAAAGATCGGGTGGCAAAACGGGAAACCTTGTTGAAAACCCGGGTAAAATCCATGTACGAGCGCGGAAATGTCTCCTATCTGGACGTTCTTCTCGGATCGTCCGATTTCGGCGACTTCCTGACCCGCATGGAGGGTTTGCAGTTGATTCTTGAGCAGGATACGCGTATTCTAGAAGACAATATTCGCGACAAAGAAACAGTCGAGACAAAAAAGAAAGAGATCGAGCACCAGCTGACTGTTTATGCAGGGATGCTTGACGAGGCGGAAGCACTCAAAGCCGAACTGGACAAGCAGTACAAGCACAGTCTCGTGGTCAAGGCTGAACTGAAGAAGAAAGAAGCTGCTCTGGAAGAAGACCTGGAGCAGTATGGACAGCAGTTGATCGAGTTCACGAAGCAAGAATCCGCCAAGTACGCGGAGCGGGTGCGGGCGATGAGCGCGTCGAGCACAGGCTACAAGGGCGGCAAGCTGGCCTTGCCGGTTGCAGACGGACAATTTCGCTTCAGCTCGGGCTTCGGGGTGCGAACCGACCCGTTTACAGGACGTTCAGCTGGGCATAATGGTGTAGACATGGCAGCTCATAAAGGAACGACGATCATGGCTGCGGCTGACGGTGTCGTAATTTATGCCGGGTATTACAATGGTTTTGGCAATACGGTCATGATCAGGCACAGCGCTGATCTGGTCACTCTCTACGGACACATTCGCGAGGGCGGAATCAAAGTGTCTACGGGACAGTCTGTATCGAGAGGCCAGAAGATCGCAGAAGTCGGCTCCACAGGCCGATCTACCGGAAATCACGTTCATTTTACCGTCTACAAAAATGACGTTGCTGTCAACCCAATGCCGTACCTGAAATAGTCATGCAGCGGGCAGCCAGACAAATATTGCTAACGGGGAATGCATACACTAGCAGCATATCTTTTTGCCGGTAGCACAAAGGATGGTGACGTGAGTAGTGAGATGGAAAGGACGTACTGTATTAGCGCTTGTGCTCATTTCGATGGTAGCCAGCAGCTTTTTGACCATAGCGCTGATGAAGACTTCAGCCAGCGCGAACGCAACACAGAGTGGCGCCTTGACGGCTTCTACCAGCACAGTGTTTTCGGGAAGCTCGGAATATCCGCAGGAGTTCAAAAAGCTGTACGAAGCTTTTACAGCGATTAAAAAAGATTACATTCAAACCGTTACCAACGATCAGTTGGTAGAAGGCGCAATCGGCGGCATGGTTGGGGCTTTGGAAGACCCTTACAGCGATTACATGGATCCGAAATCGGCAGAAGAGTTTACCTCTACACTGCATTCGACCTTCCAGGGAATCGGGACAGAGGTAACGATGCAAAATGGACGGGTTACCGTCGTCTCGCCATTCAAAGGCTCCCCGGCTGAACGGGCAGGTCTCAGACCAAACGACCAGATTTTGAGCGTCAACGGAGAATCGCTGGAAGGTCTCGATTTGCACCAGGCCGTGACGAAAATTCGCGGGCCAAAAGGTACGAAGGCTGTACTGAAAGTCGTTCGGGCAGGCGTAGCGGAACCGCTGAACATCGTGTGCATCCGTGACGATATTCCGATCGAGACAGTGAACAGTCAAATCCTTGAGAAAAACGGCGTGAAGGTTGGCGTGATCGCCATTACTCAATTCTCGACGGAGACAGCGAAACACTTCAAAGATCAATTGGCTTCCCTGGAGAAAAAGGGGATTGGCGGACTCGTCATCGACGTGCGCGGCAATCCGGGCGGTTACTTGCTCGCAGTCAAGGAAATCGGCGAAGTGCTCGTGCCGAAAAAAGGAGTCATCGTCGCCATTGAGTACGGTACTGGCGGACAGCAAAAAGAAGAGTATCGTTCTATGACAGATGCGGCCAAACCGTATCCAATCACCGTCCTGATCAACGGGGGCAGCGCAAGCGCCTCGGAGATTTTGGCGGGCGCGATGCGCGACAGCGGACACTACAAGCTGGTCGGTGAAAAGAGCTTCGGCAAAGGAACTGTCCAAAGCACGATGGAAATGACAGACAAGAGCCAGTTGAAGCTGACTATCGCCAAATGGGTTACGCCAAGCGGCGAATGGATTCACAAAAAAGGGATCGAACCGGACTTCAAAGTCGCGCAGCCTGAGTATTTCAATGCGACGCAACTGCCAGCGGACAAGGAGCTTGCCAAGGATATGGCGGGCAACGACGTGAAGAATCTGCAACTGATCCTGACCGGACTGAATTTGTCGCCAGGTCGTGATGACGGCTACTTCGATGAGAAGACGGAGCAGGCAATCAAGCAGTTCCAAACCGCGAAGAAGCTTCCTGTAACCGGGAAAGTGGACGCTGCCACGCGCAGTCAACTGGAAGACAGCTTGCGCGAGACCATGCGCAAACCGGAGAATGACCTGCAATTGCAAAAGGCTCTGGACGTTGTCAGCGGCAAGTAATGAAAATAACAAGAATATGGAAGCAGGGAATCCCCTTGTTTCCGTAGAAATGATAACCACGGCAAATCACATGTCGTGGTTTTCTTTTTTCTATTTGAGGTGAGGCATTTGGCGATTCAGGCAGATATGCTTTCCATTGCATATGGCTTTGCCGCGTTTTTTCTCAACCCCGTCTTTTACCTGTTTCTCGGCTTCATTTACTTGCACTATCGCAGGCAAATGAACCTGGAAAGGCAGCTGTTTGCCGCACGCATGCAAACACCGCTCCTTTCGACAATCCGGGCGGCAGGCATGGGCGTAGTAGGGGGGCTTTGCATCTCTCTTCTCGCCGCAGGACTGGGAGTAGTTGTACAGGCGCAAGATTTATGGATTTTATGGGGATTGGCTCTGCTGTTGGCGCTGATTCGTTTACGTTTTCTTTGCTTCGCGTATGCCGCAGGCTTGCTCGCGATTTTGCACACAATTGCCCAAGTAGCTCCGGGGCTGAAAGACGTCGAGGTCATCGGTCCTGTCTGGACAATGTTGCTGCAAGCCAAGCCAGTGCCGCTGCTTGCCTTGGTGGCGATCATGCATTTGATTGAAGCGATGCTCGTCCGCTGGAACGGAGGCAGAGATGCTTCGCCGCTGTTTGTCGAAGGGCAGCGCGGGCGCATTGTCGGTGCGTATTTGTTGCATTCTTTCTGGCTGACTCCGCTTGCCCTGTTTGTTCAGGTCGAGCCGGGAACGATCAGCGGCACTTTGTATCCGGGCTGGCCGTTTTTTTCGGGTGAGCTTGCTTCCTTTGGCTTGTTGCTGTTGCCTACGGTCACCGGTTTTTCCGATATGACCCAAACGATGACACCACGCAGCAAGGCAAAGCAAATTTCCAAAAGCCTCATCTGGTACGCTATCGGGCTTTTGGCGCTTTGTGCCTTGTCGGTGTTGTTCATGCCGCTTGTTCTGCTCGCCGCTTTGTTCGCGTTATTCGGACACGAAGCGTTGTTTTTCTGGAGTCAGCTAAAAGAGCGGCAGCGGTCACCGTATTTCATCCAATCCTCGCGCGGCATCAAGGTGATGGGAGTCATTCCGGGCACGCGGGCGGAAGAAATCGGGATTGCTCCAGGGGAGATCATCGTCAAAGTGAACGGCATTCCAGTGCGGGATAAGACGGATTTGTATCCGGCCTTGCAAGCCAACTCGGCTTTTTGCAAAATGGAAGTGCTCACGCGCGATGGAGAGCTGAAGTTCGTGCAGTGTGCAGTCTACGCTGGCAACCATCATCAGTTGGGCATTATCGTAGTGCCGGATGCAACCACTCGCGTATTTGTCGATTTGAAACGCTCCAGCGTAGTTGAGCTGATCAAGCAAAAGCTTGAAAAACTGAATGTAGGCGCTTGAGCAAAGGGGAAGAGAAGGTGTGCGACAGATGTTGCACGCCTTTTTTTCATAAAAGGGACGGATTCGATAAAAAATTTTTTCTTGATGTGTTTGTCTATTCAGAAACTTATGCGGAACTGGAACGTCTTAATGTACGAGGAAAAAAGGGGAGTGAGGCATTTGTCCGAAATCAAAAAAACGGTCCTGTGTGTCTTGACTGGAGCATTAGCCGCGACAAGTCTGATCGTGGTGCCACTTGCGGGAGCCAGCACTAGCCCTGACAAGGCGGCTGCGTCAGGAGCAGTAGCGCGTGCCCAGGAAGTTGTTGCTGTCCCTGTTCCTGTAACAAAAGGGGTTCAAACACTGGTTCGTCTTTTGCCTGAACTGTCTGCACGGCACGTTGTGTACGTTGGGGATGTGGATGGTCCCGGAGTCAGTGGAGCAAAGGTTTCTTTTGCGCTTTCCGCTGCTGAGGCAAACAAGGCAGTCGACGGAGCCATTTTTGATTCGGCCACAGGTAATTTGCTCAAACTCGAACTTGCTCCCAAAGCGGCTACGAAGCCGGCTTTTCCTACCGAGCAGCAGGCGCAGGCTCGGGCGCAGGCGTTTGTCGCGGGCTTGGCTGCATCAGGCAGCACGTATCAGGCCAGAGAAGTGACGAAAGCAGGCGGCAAACTCACGGTCAGACTCGTCCGCAAAGTAAACAATGTAGCGTTGGACGACGCCTACGACAACTTTGTCAGCTTTGACGCAGCGGGACGGATCATCGCGTTTGAAACATTTGATGGACGCTTGTACGAAAAAATAAATCCTGCGACGCTTCCTTCCGCGCAACGCGTCTTGTCTCCTGCACAAGCTCTGACGCAATGGAAGGCGAGCCGACCGCTGGAGCTGGTCTATTTGTTGCCGGAGCAGGACCAGCCAAACCGGACGGAAGCGAAGCTTGCCTATATCGTTAAAGGCGGCATCATTGCGAATGAACATACAGGAAGCGCAGTGGATGCCACGAGCGGTAAAAAGTTGGCCGCACCTGACAAATTGCCGCAAATTTTAAATGTAACCGGTACAGGAGAAAAATGGACGGCCCAAACAGAGAAAGAGGCACGCAACTTGCTGCGCATCCTGTTCAAACTGGAAACGGCAAGATTGCCGATGACCATTTTGGAGGAGAAACACGACAACGGTGAGGCTGTGCGCTATTTTATCTGGGGCCACTTCCAAAAGGACGCAACTGACCAGGACAAGAAATACCAAATCGGCCAGTTCCCAGAGGGCGTCAGTAAGGCTGAGGGGCAGCACATCATGCTCGTAACAGATGCCAAGACGGGACAGATGCAGCAGTTTATTTACAGACAGGCGAATGAACCAGGGGCTGCTGCCAAAACCGACAAAAACCGCGATCGCAAAACAGTGGAAATGCTGTTGAAGCGGCTTGTTCTTTCCGGCAGCAACCAGCTGCGAGTGACGGATATCGGCGACGAGAAGTACACCTCGCTGGCTCTTGATCCACTGCTGGGAAATGTCCCGGTCTACCGAATCGGACAGAGTGAAGAAGCTGGCATGTATACGGTCAAAGTAAATTCATGGACGGGCAAAATCGAAGAAGTCAGCATAAACCGTCCGGAAAACGTGGTGTACCCTGCAAGCTCCAAGGCGATCAAGGAGCAGGCTGCCATGGATCGGTTGCTCGGCGTATTGCCGCTTGAACTGAACTACATTCACCAGCGGGATGCGCAGACGAATGCGATTACCTTTAAACTGGGCTACGACCTGTCTTTCCGGCAAACTCGCTCGCACTGCTTCTGCGGAGCAAATGCCAAGATTGACACGACGGTGTATGTTGATGCTTTGACGGGGCAGACCATTATCAAAGAATAAGCAAAAATAAGAAGCCGCCTTCTTTCTGCGTTACAGAAGAGGCGGCTTTTGTGTGTAACTAGACTAGGCGCTCGCTTCAAATCCGGTGATTTGATTCAGCGCAATTTTTTTGTCATCAGCCAAGACGAACTCTACGATGCCGTTTTTCATGCTGACAGCCTTGATGACGCCATTCAGGCTGTTGTTTGAGCTTGAACCGTCCGTGTTGGTTTGGCTTTCTGTGTAAGTGACGTTGAAACCGATCATTTGCGCATATTGCAACGAGTTGCTCATGGCATTGTTTTCCGGCTTCACGCTCATGCCGACGACCTGATCGAGCTTGACCGTCTGACCGTTGTTCAGCGAGAACTGAGTGATTCCGTCTTTTGTTGTGAATCCGGTGATGACGGCGTTGGCGATTTCGTCGACTTTCGTGATGTCGTCCGTAGTAGCCGGGTTTCCGTCTTTGTCTATTTCTTTGGTCGTTTTGTACGAAACGTCTTTGCCGATCATATTCATGAACTTGAGGCTGCTGTCCAGCGCATTCCCCGTCATGCCTTGCGACTCCAGTCCTTTGATGTCTGCAAGCGGAATCGGGTTAGTCTCTCCGGTAATGCGGAAGTATATTTTGCCCTTGTCCATGTAGACGGCTTCCAGCACGCCTTCTTTTGTTTGAGTCGCAGTTTCTCCCGTCACTTCGTCTTTGGTCGTGAGGGAGTAGGTTGCGGTGCGACCCGTCAGCGCTTCGTATTTTTCCAGCGTCAGCATGCTGTTGTTGGATTGTTCCATCAAAGTGGACATCTTTTTCATTTGCTCCACCATGGTCATCATGCTCGTTTGCTGAATGAACTGCGAGTTATCCATCGGGGATGTAGGGTCCTGGTGCTTCAACTGTTCCAGCAAAAGCTTCATGAACGCATTGTTATCCAGCTCTGCCGAGAACTCTTTTTTGCCCTGGTAGCTCATGTGTGGCTGTATATAAGGATTATTTTTAACGGTGGTTCCGATATCTGACATGTCGATCCTCCCTGAAGGTGGCGAGTCTAACCGTACATACTTGTGCACTACTACTTATTATCGGTATAATCTGTCGAAGGATGAAGACAAACATTTGTTCGAATTTCTGGCTTATCAGAGCTTAAATTGTGTTATAATGGAAATAGAACAGTCTTGCAACGAGGAGATGAACGAGGGAATGGAGCGTTTTGAATTGGTATCGGAGTATCAACCGTCCGGTGACCAGCCGACCGCTATCGCCGAACTGGTGGCAGGCATCCAGGCAGGCAAGCGGCACCAGACACTGCTCGGTGCAACAGGTACGGGAAAGACGTTTACGGCTGCCCAAGTAATTGCCCAGGTGAACAAGCCGACGCTGGTGATGGCGCACAACAAGACACTGGCTGCCCAGCTTTGCGCAGAGTTCAAGGAGTTTTTCCCGAATAACGCGGTGGAATACTTCGTCAGCTACTACGACTACTATCAGCCAGAAGCATACATTCCCCAATCGGATACATTTATTGAAAAAGACTCCAGCATCAACGACGAGATCGACAAGCTGCGTCACTCGGCGACCAGTGCGTTGTTTGAGCGGAGGGACGTCATCATTGTCGCTTCTGTCTCTTGTATTTACGGTTTGGGTTCGCCTGAAGAGTACAAGGAACTGTTGCTGTCGCTGCGAGTGGGGATGGAAAAAGGCCGAGACGAGATTTTGCATCGCCTGGTCGACATTCAGTACACGCGCAATGATATCAACTTCACACGCGGGACCTTCCGGGTTCGTGGAGACGTCGTGGAGATTTTTCCCGCGTCGCAGAGCGAACAGGCTATTCGTGTGGAGTTTTTCGGGGACGAAATTGAGCGGATTACCTCTATCGATGTGTTGACCGGAGAGATTTTGGGACAGCGCGACCACGTAGCCATTTTCCCTGCTTCTCACTATGTCACCCGCGAAGAAAAAATGAAGCTGGCCGTTCAAAGCATCGAAGTGGAGCTGGAAGAGCGATTGGCCGAGCTTAAAGCGGCGGGAAAGCTGCTGGAAGCGCAGCGACTGGAACAGCGCACGCGCTACGATGTCGAAATGATGCTGGAGATGGGCTTTTGCTCCGGGATTGAAAACTACTCGCGACATTTGACAGGGCTGCCAGCAGGGCACGCTCCGTACACTTTGATGGACTACTTTCCAGAGGACTACCTTTTGCTGATCGACGAGTCGCACATGACTTTGCCGCAAGTGCGGGGGATGTACAACGGCGACCAGGCGCGCAAAAACGTCCTGGTTGAGCACGGATTCCGCCTGCCGTCTGCGAAGGACAACCGACCGCTGCAATTCCAGGAGTTTGAGGAAAAGGTCAACCAGGCTATCTACATTTCTGCAACGCCCGGCCCGTACGAGCTGGAGCATTGCCCGGAAGTGGTGCAGCAAGTCATCCGTCCAACAGGGCTGATCGATCCGACGATCTCGGTTCGCCCGATCAAAGGACAGATTGACGATCTCATCGGGGAAATCCAGGCGACGATTGCCAAAAACGAGCGCGTACTGGTCACGACTCTGACGAAAAAAATGTCCGAGGACTTGACGGACTACCTCAAGGAAATCGGGATCAAGGTACGCTATCTGCACTCCGACATCAAGACGATCGAACGGATGCAAATTTTGCGTTCCTTGCGTTTGGGCGAATTTGACGTGCTGATCGGGATCAACCTGCTGCGGGAAGGCTTGGACTTGCCGGAAGTATCGCTTGTGGCGATTTTGGATGCCGATAAAGAAGGCTTCCTGCGCAACGAGCGTTCGCTGATTCAGACGATCGGCCGGGCAGCCCGTAACGCTGAGGGGCGCGTCATCATGTACGCCGACAAAATGACAGATTCGATGAACTCCGCGATTCGCGAGACAGAACGCAGGCGAGCTATTCAGATCGCTTACAACGAGAAGCACGGAATTACGCCGCAGACGGTGAAAAAGGCCGTGCGCGAAGTGATCGAGGCGACCAAGGTGGCAGAGGAAAAAGCGGACTATTTGCCACATGCGGACTTCAAGAAGATGCCGAAGAAGGATCGACTGGCTGTTATCGAGCGTATGGAAGAAGAAATGAAGGAAGCGGCGCGCAACTTGATGTTCGAACGTGCGGCCGAACTGCGTGATTTGATTTTGGAACTGAAGGCGGAACTCTAAGGAGAGGTATTTTCATGCCATTGGAACATATTGTCGTCAAGGGCGCTCGTGCCCACAATCTGAAAAATATTGATGTAGTGATCCCGCGGGACAAATTCGTCGTTTTGACGGGTTTGTCCGGTTCGGGGAAGTCCTCGCTTGCTTTTGACACGATTTATGCAGAGGGACAACGCCGTTATGTCGAGTCCCTGTCTGCTTATGCCCGCCAGTTTCTCGGGCAGATGGACAAGCCGGATGTCGATTCGATCGAAGGGCTGTCTCCTGCGATCTCCATCGATCAGAAGACAACGAGCCGCAACCCGCGCTCTACGGTTGGTACGGTCACGGAGATTTACGACTACTTGCGCTTGTTGTATGCGCGTGTCGGCCGGGCGATTTGTCCCGAACACGGCATCGAGATTCAATCCCAGACGATTGAACAGATGGTCGATCGCCTGATGGAGTATCCGGAGCGCACCAAAATGCAAATTCTCGCTCCGATGGTTCAGGGGCGCAAAGGCGAGCACGTCAAGCTGTTGGAAGATATCCGCAAGCAAGGCTTTGTTCGCGTGCGCGTAAATGGCGAGATTACCGATTTGTCCGAGGACATCAAGCTGGAGAAAAACAAGAAGCACAACATTGAGGTTGTGGTGGACCGCGTTGTCGTGAAGCCGGATGTGCAGTCCCGCCTGGCGGATTCCCTGGAAACGGCCTTGCGTCTGGCAGATGGCAAGGTCATCGTCGACGTGATGGAACAAGAGGAGCTGTTGTTCAGCGAGAAGCACGCTTGCCCGATTTGCGGATTTTCCATTGGCGAGCTGGAGCCGCGGATTTTCTCCTTTAACAGCCCGTTCGGTGCGTGCTCGGAGTGCGACGGGTTGGGAGTAAAGCTGGAAGTAGACCCGGATATGGTTGTTCCAGATGCCACCAAGACGTTGCACGAAGGGGCGATCGGCGCATGGGAGCCGAAGTCGTCGACGTATTACCAGCAGTTGTTGGAATCGGCTTGCCGCCACTTCCATATTCGCATGGATATCCCGTACGAGGAGCTGACTCCTGAGCAGGTGCAGATTTTGATGTACGGCAGCGAAGGAGAGAAAATCCAGTTCCGTTATGAAAATGAGTTCGGGCAAGTGCGGGAAGCAGTCGTGCCATTCGAGGGCGTCGTGCCCAACCTGCAAAGGCGTCATCTGGAGACCAGCTCCGACTACATTCGCGAGCAAATCGAAGGCTTCATGAGCCAAAAGCCTTGTCCTGTCTGCAAAGGGCATCGTTTGCGCCAGGAGAGCCTCGCTGTGAAGATCGGCGAGCGCAGCATTTCGGAGCTGACGACTTTGTCTATTCTCGATGCCCATCAGTTCGTTGACGGACTGGAGCTGACGGAGCGGGAAGCGAAGATCGCCAATCTGATCGTCAAAGAAATCAAGGCACGGCTTAACTTTTTGATTGATGTCGGACTGGATTATCTCACCTTGAGCCGGGCGGCAGGGACTTTGTCCGGGGGAGAGGCGCAGCGGATCAGGCTTGCTACCCAGATCGGCTCCAGCTTGATGGGCGTCCTCTACATTCTCGATGAGCCGAGCATTGGTCTGCATCAGCGGGACAACGCCCGCCTGATCAAAACGTTGGAGCATATGACCAAGTTGGGGAATACGCTGATCGTCGTCGAGCACGACGAAGATACGATGATGGCTTGCGATTATATTATCGATATCGGTCCGGGAGCAGGCATCCACGGCGGTCAAGTAGTGTCTGCCGGCACACCGGAAGAAGTGATGAAAGATGAGAACTCGCTGACAGGCGCTTATTTGAGCGGCAGAAAGTTCATTCCTGTTCCGCTGGAGCGCAGAAAGCCATCTGACAAATGGGTGAAGATCGAAGGCGCGAAGGAAAACAACCTGAAAAACGTTACGGCCAAATTTCCGCTGGGGCTGTTCGTTGCTGTGACAGGGGTATCAGGCTCCGGGAAAAGTACGCTCATCAATGAGATTTTGCAAAAGGTGCTGTCGCGCGATCTGAACGGCGCCAAAGTAAAACCGGGCGAACACCGCCGAATCGTCGGGCTGGAGCATTTGGACAAAGTGATCGACATCGATCAATCGCCGATTGGCCGGACGCCGCGCTCCAATCCGGCGACGTATACGGGTGTTTTTGATGACATTCGCGATTTGTTTGCCTCGACGAACGAAGCCAAGGTGCGCGGTTACAAAAAGGGCCGTTTCAGCTTCAACGTCAAAGGCGGCCGTTGCGAGGCGTGCAGCGGTGACGGGATTATCAAAATCGAGATGCACTTTTTGCCGGACGTGTACGTGCCTTGCGAAGTGTGCCATGGCAAGCGCTACAACCGGGAGACTCTCGATGTGAAATACAAAGGCAAGAGCATCGCAGACGTCTTGGAGATGACGATTGAGGATGCGGTTGAGTTTTTCCGCAACCTGCCGAAGATCGAGCGCAAGCTGCAAACGATCGTGGATGTAGGTCTTGGCTACATGAAGCTTGGACAGCCTGCGACGACTCTCTCCGGCGGCGAAGCGCAGCGTGTCAAGCTCGCATCCGAGCTGTATCGCCGCAGCACAGGGCGTACGCTGTACATCTTGGACGAACCGACGACAGGGTTGCACACAGACGATATTGATCGTCTGTTGAAGGTGTTGCAGCGTCTGGTGGAAAATGGCGATACGGTACTGGTCATCGAGCACAACCTGGACGTCATCAAGACAGTTGACTACATCGTCGATCTGGGGCCAGAGGGCGGTACGCGCGGCGGTCAGATCGTCGGCTCGGGTACTCCGGAAGAAGTGGCGAAGCTGGAAGGCTCGTATACCGGAACATACCTCAAGCCGATTTTGGAAAGAGACAAAGCGAGAACGATTGCCAAGCTGGAACAGCTGGTGTCGAAGTAAACCAAAGACTGCCTCTCTGATTGTTCAGGGGGGCGTCTTTTGCTGTTTAACAAAGAAAACGAGTGACTGGCAACTGGCACATGGTCGTGCGGTAATGCAAGGGCGAGACGGAGGAGGAGAAGCTATGGATTACGCAAAGCAAGCGATAGCTGCGCTTCCGGCCGATTTGGTTCAGGAGGCCGAGCGCTGTTTTGACGGGCAGGACCCGGCTCATGACTGGCAGCATAATCTGCGCGTCATGGCGATGTGCGAGCGGATTGGCTGCGAGGAAGGGGCGGACATGCAGGTATTGCGGCTGGCAGCGTTGCTGCACGATGTCGGAAGGGCACAAGAGCGCGCAACCGGCGAATGCCATGCCGAGATCAGCGCGAGGGCAGCAGGAACATGGCTGCAAGAGCGAGGAATGGAGCAAGCAGAGATCAAGCGAGTGCAGTCGGCTATATTGGCTCATCGCTTTCGCAAAGACCGTCCTCCGGCATCGTTGGAGGAGAAAATTTTGTTTGATGCAGATAAACTCGATTCAATAGGCGCTATTGGAGTCGCCAGAGTTTTTGCTTATACTGGTGTTATTGGAGGTCCTATCCAATCCGACGACGAGGAGCAGCATACTCCGGCAAAAGAATACGAATGGAAGCTGAGACGCATCAAAGACAGGCTGTATACGCAAACAGCCCGGCAAATTGCCGAGGAGCGTCACGAGTTCATGGTTCGATTTTTTGAGCGCTGGGACTTGGAAGGAAAAGGGCTCTTGTAGACACTGGTGACGCCAGCCAAAGGAGGAATGAGAATGATCCGTTGGATAATCAAAATGCTGCTGAACGGCGCGGCCTTGCTTCTGATCAGCAAATGGTTTACGTCTATCTATGTTGCCAATTTCACCGTGGCCTTGTGGGCCATTCTGATTTTGGGTGTCGTGAACACGTTGATCCGCCCCGTTTTGACGTTTTTCACCTTGCCGCTGACGATCTTGACGATGGGGCTGTTCTGGTTCGTCATCAACGCCCTGACGTTTGCTTTGACAGCCTACTTCATCGACGGTTTCGAGGTAGGACCGTGGCCAGACAACATCGGCATCGTGATGGTAGCCGCTGCGCTGATGAGTATTTTCGGCTGGCTGATTGAAATGGTCGTCGGCATGAAAAAAGAGAAAAGGTAGCAAGCATCAAAAAACCCGCGTGCTCGTTGAGGAGTGCGCGGGTTTGTTAGTGATAGGGGATCATGCTTGAACTTTTGATTTTTCTTCTTCTCTCATGTGTGGCGGAAGAGGTTCATGGAATATGGCAGCTTTTAAAGCGCCTGAGGAATTCAAATTAGACAGACCGCCAAAGAACTTGCAAACAGTCGAAAGCACTTTCTTCATGAGTATCATCCTCTCGAAAAAGTTTTTTCCAGAACAGATACGAGCCGAAACGAAGCAGGCGTAAGAAATAAAGATTGATAGAAAACTGCTAGGATGTAAGTCATAGAGTGCTTATAGGAATATTCTACCAACAATAGTGAAAGAATGCAACCGACTGTGATTAGTAATATTGCGATCTTCCGGTGTCTTTTTTGAATTGCAGGATTGTCAGGCATGTACGTATGTTTTGCTGGACCGTATAAGTAATTGATCAGAGCGCCTGCCCCTGCAGTAATAAGTGTCAGGAGTGACAAGGCAGGGGGAGAAGGCATGGGAACATATTTGATAATGGCGCCACCGACTAACAGGAGTAGGAGTGTTGCTCCCAGGCATGACCACGGGTTTTTCAAATGAACGCCGCCCGTCAACGTTCGGAGTATAAAGAGACTGCATAGAAGAGGAACAACTTCCACAAGTAATCCTAATGCAGCAGATACGAGCAGAATGATGAAAAGATTAAGAGCATTAAGCAAGAAAAGTTCGATTCCGTGTGCGAGTTGTCCCACAGTATACGGCGTATCGTCTGTCTTGATGCGTTGGGCAATTTTCCCTGACATTTTCCCTGTCCAGGTCATATTGGGGGCCTCCCTGCTATCGATTTACAAACGAAATGCGAAAACTGGTGATGCCATCAGCAGATTTAACCTGAATTTTGCCATTGTGTCGTTCTATTACGTTTTTGACAATCGCGAGTCCAAGTCCGCCTTCTCCATTCTTTTTGGTGGTATAGCCCATTTGGAAGATTCCATTCAGCTTGTTCTCGGGAATTGTTGGGCCACTGTTTTCGATATAGAGGTAATGCTCGCTGTCTGTTTGGCCCCATTCCAAGCGTATGTAACGATTTTCCTCCAGTTCAAAGGAGGTTGCGCGAATGGCGTTGTCGAGTAAGTTGCCTAACATTTTGATCAGATCATATGTCTTATATTGTGAGAACTGGCTGATTTCTTTTATTTCCATCGTGAGCGAGATCCGCTCAGCCAGGCAGACTACCATTTTGGATTGCAACAAAGAGGCGATTGCAGGATTTTTGATTTGCTCCAATATTTGCGAGCTTGAATCCGCAGATTTTTCGATCAAAACGGTTTCCTTCAGCAGTTGTTCCACGTATTCTTTCGCATGACTATGCAATTCTTTTTTCAAAAGGCCGTTGATGGCAGTGTAATGGTTCAAGGAGTCATGCTTGATAGAGCGAACAGCCGTATATAAATCTTGAATGCTGCTCAAATAAGGTGTGCCTGTTTCTTCTTCTACCCGATTGATAGTCAGGTTTAAATAAATACGGAACAAAATTACAATGGCAATAAATAGCCCCAAAATGGCCAGTTGAAAAAACAATTGAAACTGTGGAGTATAAAGAGCGAATATGGATGAATTGTTTCCTCGTAGAAAAAACGATGTGTTCATGAACAAGATAAGGAAAAATTCAATACTGCCCAATAAGATCAGCAGGAACAGATATCGATTTAACCGATTCAAATTGTTGTACTGGAACATCTGGCGAATATCGAACTTATTTGCTCGTAACAGTATGCAAACGGCCAGAAAGACGCCGAGGTACAAAATACGTGCTACGACAGCCAGAGTGGTAGAGGACATGATCTCCTCTAAAAATAATTGCTGACTGTTAAAAATGGCAATGATAATTGACTCGGTTAGAAGCATAATACCGATTGCAACTGTTCCCATAAAAACCGCTTTGAGAAGATTGAAGTGGTAGAAAAGAACAAGGAGAACAACTGTACATACAAACATCAGCATCACTTTCGGCTGATACAATACCTCCAACACAGTGAGCAGTTCACCAGTCACGGCAAACAACAGGCTAAAGAGAATAGCTTGTTTTTTCTTCTCAAACACCGACAGGTTGAAAAAAGCTAAACTAATCGTCAGTAGCAAGAAGGCTTCGGGTAGGTCTACGAGTAAGAAACGGAGTAAAAAGTCCAAGTTGTTGCCTCCTCTTTTTGTCCGACATTCGGAAAAACAGTCTATATATGAACTGTAACTCGGATTTTGCCTGATACCAACCTCATTTTCTATCTTATGAAATAACAAGAAAAATGTAAATGATACGACAAATTGATCCGATAGACACGAGGACTTGCCTGGCAAAGGTTGTCGGAGGCAAGACGGTTTCGATACAATAGAAGAACTACCGGGGACGGTTATCCCAGACAAGGGGGAAGCTTTGATGCGAAGGACAAATGTAAGCCACATTGTGGATCATTTCAATATGACGATTTTGAGTGGCGAGGAAGGGCTGGGACGCGAGATTACAGTGACGGATTTGAGCCGTCCCGGATTGCAGTTGGCTGGCTACTACTCCTATTACGCGGAAGAGCGGATTCAGCTGTTTGGCTTGACGGAAATCAACTTTTTCCAAACGTTGAACCGAGATGAACGACTGGAGCGGATGAACTTTTTGATGCAAGGGCAGACGCCATGTTTTTGCGTCACCCGCAACCAGCCTGTACCTGAGGAAATGATCGAGGCGTCGAACAACTGGGGCGTGCCTGTACTTCAATCCCCTCTGGCTACGACTACGCTTGTCGGCAAAATGACCAACTTTCTGGAGAATCGCCTCGCGCCTACTACCACGATTCACGGGGTGCTCACAGACATTTACGGCGTCGGGGTTCTGATTATGGGATCGAGCGGAATCGGGAAAAGCGAAGCGGCTCTGGAGCTGGTCAAGCGCGGGCATCGCCTGGTTGCAGACGACGCTGTCGAGATTCGCCAGACGCAAGGTGGTCAGCTTAGCGGCAGCGCCCCCGAACTGATTCAGCATCTGCTTGAAATTCGCGGGGTGGGGATCATCAACGTGATGACCATGTTCGGAGCAGGTGCGGTCCGCAATGTGAAAAATATTGAAATGGTGGTTCAACTGGAGCTGTGGGAGCCACACAAAATGTACGAACGTCTGGGGCTGGACGAAGAAACGTTGAAGATCATGGACACGGAAATTCCGATCATTACCGTTCCAGTGCGCCCAGGACGAAATCTGGCTGTCATTATCGAAGTGGCGGCGATGAACTTCCGCTTGAAGCGGATGGGCTACAATGCGGCGATGCACTTCTCGCGCAAGCAGTCCAACGCGATTTTGGAAGATGCCGATTCGGACTTGTAGGACGAGGAGCAGCGCATGAGAAAGACAACACGTTATCCGGTCCAGGGAGCGAACCCTCTCTGGCAAATGTATCGCACGGTCAGCTTTTGGAAAGTCATGAAAAACTTCATTGTCATCCAGCTTGCCCGCTATACGCCTTTTCCGGCCTGGAAAAACTGGATGTACCGTACTTTTTTGCGCATGGAGGTCGGGCATGAGACTGCCGTGGCGTTGATGGTCATGATGGATACGATGTTTCCGGAGTTGATCAAAATCGGCAAGAACAGTGTGATTGGCTACAATACGACCATCCTCGCTCATGAGTATCTGGTCGAGGAATACCGCTTGGGCGAAGTAATCATCGGCGACAGAGTGTTGATTGGAGCCAATACGACTATCTTGCCAGGCGTGACGATTGGGGACGGAGCGATCGTAGCAGCAGGAACCGTGGTACATAAAGACGTAGCGCCGGGGGCTTTTGTCGGCGGCAATCCGATGCAAGTGATCCGCGCCGGAGGGCTTGCGGACCATTAGGGAGTAGGGCTGTTCGTCAGCGAGTAGAAGAATTAGGTAGAAAAGGGAGTCCGTTGATTGGCGGGCTTCTTTTCTATATTTTATGTAGCGCAAGATCATGGTAAAGAATTTTTCGACTATTCTTATCTCTGTTGACCTTAAACGGAGCTTCGTGGTAATCTTCTTCATAACACTTTAGTTTGTTACCATATTAGCAGAGTAAAGCGAATGGGTGGAGGGAATGACGATGGCGAAGCCGTTGGGATTTGAAAAACCGCTGGGGATGCGGGACATATTACCGGAATCACTGGCGAAACAACGGCATTTGGAGCGGTCGTTGCGACATTGTATCGAGCGTTGGGGATACGAGGAAATCTCCACGCCTTCTCTGGAGTATTACGATACGGTCGGGACGGCGAGCGCAACATTGACGGACCGAATGTTCCGGCTTTTGGATAAACAGGGGCATACCGTTGTGCTTCGGCCGGATATGACTACGCCAATCGCTCGCGTTGTTTCTTCTTTATATAAGGATGTGCCGCTGCCGATCCGGCTGTTTTACCAGGCCAATGTATTTCGGGCGCAGGAAAAGGAAGCTGGCCGGAATGCGGAGTTTTTTCAAACGGGAATTGAGCTGATCGGGGATGGCTCAGTTGATGCGGATGCCGAGGCCATCGCGCTTGCTGTATTTTGTCTGCGTGCGGCAGGGGTAGAGACGTTCCGCATTGCCATCGGACACGTTGATTTTGTTGACGGGCTTTTGGAGGATGTGATTGCCGATGAGGACACGCGCCAGCAATTCCGCCAGTTTTTGTACGAACGCGATTTTGTTGGTTTTCGCCAATTGCTGGAGACGATCGGGATCGATTTCGAAGCGAAGAAACGGCTGGATGCCTTGCTTCGTTTGCGCGGCGGAAAAGGCAAGATTGCCGAGGCGAGAGCCTTAGCAGGGGATGGAAAAGCGGGGCTGGCGGTAGAAACGATTGCTTCGCTGTGGGACTCACTGGAAGCTTACGGCGTCACCGAAGATTTGCTGTTGGACTTCAATTTGATTATCAATCTGAATTACTACACGGGTGTCGTGTTTGAAGGATACGCAGCCGATCTCGGCTCTCCGCTGTTGGGTGGCGGCCGTTATGATCAGCTTTTGGCGCAATTCGGACGTTCCGCTCCTGCCACCGGGTTTGCGATTAAAATGGATCGGCTTTTGACCGTTACTCCCTCTGTAAAAGGGGAAACTACCGAACGAATTTTGCTGCTGTATACGGAAAAACGGCGTCAGGAAGCGCTGGCAAAGGCACAGCAGCTGAGGGCGGAGGGAGTCGTGGTTATCACGAGACTCGTTGGCGGCAGGGCAGAGATCGCGGCAGAAAATGGTCAAGGATACAGCAGGGTGATTTGCATGACGGAACAGGAGGATTAGCAGATGGCGTTTTTCGCAAATGAGCAAAAGCTGACGATTGCCATGCCCAAGGGGCGGATTTTTGAAGAGGCTGTGCACTTTTTGCAGCAAGCTGGCCTGGAAGTAACGGCTGAGTTGCAGGACTCGCGCAAGCTGGTCATTCCGGTGGAAAATGCCAGTCTTGAGTTCATCCTGGCAAAGCCTGCCGATGTCCCGACATATGTGGAGTACGGAGTTGCTGATGTGGGTGTAGTCGGCAAGGATGTTTTGCTCGAAGAAGAACGGGATGTGTACGAGCTGCTGGATTTGCAGATTGGCTACTGCCGCATGATGGTGGCAGGATTGCCCGATTGGAAGCCGACCGACTCGCCGCGAGTAGCGACGAAATACCCGAAGATTGCTTCCCGTTATTTTCGCGAGCAAGGGCAGCAGGTCGAAGTTATCAAGCTGAATGGCTCGGTTGAGCTGGCTCCGATGATCGGACTGGCTGACCGCATCGTGGATATTGTCTCTACGGGGCGGACGCTCAAGGAAAATGGCTTGGTGGAGCTGGAGCATATTTGCGAGATTACGACTCGGCTGATTGCCAATCGAGCGAGCTATCGGATGAAAAGCGAAGCGGTCGATGACATCGCCGGAAAATTTCTTGAGGTCATTCCAGGCAGAAAATAGAGACGGGGAGAGGAGAGCGACCATGCGGATTATGGCAGCCAGCGAGTTTGACGGGAAGCGGTCAGTGGAGTCGGGTACGAGAGAACAGCAAGAAGCTGTCAGAGCCATTTTGACGGATGTTCGGGAGCGCAAAGATGAAGCATTGCGGGAGTATACAGAGAGGTTTGACCGCGTGCGACTGGAGCAGTTTCGGGTGACGGAGGCGGAATTTGCCGAGGCGAACGGGCAAGTATCTGCACAGGTCAAAGCTGCACTGGAGGAAGCGGCAGAGAACATCCGCGATTATCATAGTCGTCAGGTGCGCCAGTCGTGGTTTGTGACAAAAGAAAGCGGCACGATGCTGGGGCAGCTGGTTCGTCCTTTGCAGCGGGCGGGACTGTATGTGCCAGGGGGCACGGCAGCCTATCCTTCTAGTGTGTTGATGAATGCGATTCCGGCAAAAATTGCGGGCGTTCCAGAAGTAGTGATTACAACGCCTCCCGGAGCGGACGGCAAAGTAAACCCGGCGATTCTCGTCGCAGCGCAAATTGCGGGGGTAACGGAGATATACAAAGTGGGCGGAGCGCAAGCCATTGCGGCACTCACCTATGGAACGGAGCAAATCAGGGCGGTAGACAAGATCGTCGGACCGGGAAATATTTTTGTCGCTCTGGCAAAGCGGGAAGTGTTTGGGCTGGTCAGTATCGACATGGTGGCAGGACCGAGCGAGATTGCCGTATTGGCTGACGAAACGGCCAATCCGCGTTATGTAGCTGCGGATTTGCTGTCGCAGGCTGAGCACGATCCGATGTCTGCTGCCATCCTGGTCACTGCGTCGCAGGAGTTGGCCGAGCAGGTAGCTGTTGAGGTAGAACGGCAGTTGGCGGATTTGCCCCGCCATGCGATCGCCGCGGCAGCCATTCGCGACTACGGAGCCATTTTGCTTGTCAAGGATTTGGACGAAGGGTTTGCGGTCATCAACCAGATCGCTCCCGAACATTTGGAGATCATGATTGCCGAGCCATTCGCACAGCTTGGGAAGGTACAAAATGCCGGGGCTATTTTTCTCGGCCCGTACAGCTCGGAGCCTGTCGGGGATTATTTTGCCGGAACGAATCACGTCATTCCGACCAATGGCACTGCGCGTTTTTCCTCTCCTCTGTCAGTGGATGACTTTATTAAAAAGTCCAGTGTCATTTCCTACAGCAAGCATGATTTGCGAAAAAACGGACAAAAGATCGTTACCCTGGCTGAACAGGAAGGGTTGGCAGGACATGGGCGCGCCATAGCGGAAAGGCTGCGCGACTTTGAACGCGAAGAGCAGGAGTGTGGCAAACGATGAGTGAACGTACGCTGCGTACAGCAGAAATAGAGCGCAACACAAATGAGACGCAAATCGCCCTTTCCTTTGGGGTGGATGGTTCCGGGGAAAGCAGTCAGGCTTCAGGCGTACCCTTTTTGGATCACATGCTTGACTTGTTCACGCGTCACGGGCATTTCGATCTGGCGGTAAAAGCAAAAGGGGATATCGAGATCGACTATCACCACACGGTGGAGGATATCGGCATTTGTCTCGGACATTGTATCCGCGAGGCGTTGGGGGACAAAAAAGGAATCAAACGGTACGGCAACGCTTTTGTTCCGATGGATGACGCGCTGGCCCAAGTGGTGATCGACATTAGCAATCGGCCGCATCTGGAGTATCGGGCTGCCTATCCGACGAACATGGTTGGGCAATTTCCGACTGAGCTTGTGCACGAGTTTTTATGGAAGCTGGCGCTTGAAGCGCGGATCAACTTGCACGTGATTTTGCATTACGGCCACAATACGCACCATATGATCGAAGCCATTTTCAAAGCGCTCGGCCGCGCTCTGGACGAAGCGACGACGATTGATCCGCGTGTCAAAGGGGTCCCGTCTACCAAAGGGGTTTTGTAGCATGATTGGCATCATCGACTATGGCATGGGCAACTTGTACAGCTTGAGCAAGGCTCTGGAGCGGCTCGGTTATTCGTACGAATTTGTGTCCGCCCCTGAGCGGTTGCAGGAGTATAGCGGGTTGATTTTGCCCGGAGTAGGGGCTTTTGGCGACGCTATTGCGAACATCAGAGAGCTGGGGCTGGATCAAGCCATCCGTTCGTACGCGGCTACAAACAGGCCGATTTTGGGCATCTGTCTGGGGATGCAGCTCTTGTTCGACAAAAGCGAGGAGCATGGGGAAAATACCGGGCTTGGCTTGATTGGCGGAGAAGCAGTCCGCTTCCAAGGGGATTACAAGGTGCCGCACATGGGCTGGAATCAGTTGCGTCTGCACCGCGAGCATCCGCTTTTGGCGGGAGTTGCAGAAGGCGATTATGTCTACTTTGTCCACTCTTATCATGTGAAGTGCAAACCAGAGGCGCTGCTTTCGACGAGCGACTACTATCAGGATGTGACAGCGATTGTGGCGCAGGGCGAAGTGTACGGGATGCAGTTCCACCCGGAAAAAAGCGGCGAGACCGGAATGCGGCTGCTGCGCAATTTTGCCGTTCAATGCGAGGGGGTTTTGGCGTGAGTTTTATCATTTATCCAGCTATTGATATTCGCGGTGGAAAATGCGTGCGGTTGTTTCAAGGAGATTATGCAAAGGAAACGGTGTACGCCGATTCTCCGCTTGCCATGGCAAAGCGTTGGGTGGAACAGGGAGCATCCTGGGTACATCTCGTTGATCTGGACGGCGCCAAGGAAGGGAAGCCGGTCAACGTTGCGATCATCAAGGAAATTGCCCGCACGATTTCCGTACCTGTGCAAGTCGGCGGCGGCATCCGCACGGAAGAGCAGATCAAGGACTACCTTGAAGCAGGTGTGGCGAGGGTGATCGTCGGTACGGCGGCGATTGAAGACGAGCCTTTTACCAAGCGGATTTTGCAAGTTTATGGCGACCAAATCGCCATCGGGCTGGACTGCCGCAACGGCATGGTGGCGACGCGGGGGTGGCTGGAGACGACTGACGTGTCAGCGACTGAGCTGGCCAAGCGGCTCGTCACGTATGGCGCGGAAACGTTCATTTATACAGATATCGCCCGTGACGGTACGATGACAGGGCCGAATGTCGCGGAAATTGCTGCACTTGCGCAAGCGACAGGCAAGTCGGTGATCGCATCGGGAGGAGTAAGCCAGCTTGACGATCTTCTGGTGTTGGCCCAGCACGCAGCCGACGGTGTTTCCGGGGCGATTGTCGGAAAAGCGCTCTACACGGACGCTTTTACATTGGAAGAAGCGCTTGGTCGGATGGAGGGACGTGAAAGCAATGTTGGCTAAACGAATCATCCCTTGTCTCGACGTAAAAGACGGTCGTGTCGTAAAAGGGGTTCAGTTTGTAGGGCTGCGCGACGCCGGAGATCCGGTCGAACTGGCAAAAAAATACAGCGGGGAGCGGGCGGACGAGCTTGTTTTTCTCGATATTTCCGCTTCCCACGAAGGGCGCAAGACAATGGTGGACGTCATCGAGCGGACGGCAGCGAATATTACGATTCCTTTTACCGTTGGCGGCGGGATCAACAGCGTGGAGGACATGAAGCGGATTTTGCGGGCGGGTGCGGATAAAATCTCGTTGAATACGGCTGCGGTGCTTCGACCGGAGCTGGTTCGCGAAGGGGCGAGTGTGTTCGGCTCCCAGTGCATCGTGGTTGCGATCGACGCCAGAGCGGTGGGAGAAGGGCGTTGGGACGTGTATACGCACGGCGGGCGCAATTCTGCGGGAAAAGATGTCATCAGCTGGGCGCAGGAAGCAGAAGAGTTGGGAGCTGGCGAAATTCTTTTGACCAGCATGGATGATGATGGCGAGAAGAAAGGCTTTGGGATTGAATTGACCAAGCAAGTGTCGGAAGCGGTAAACATTCCGGTGATTGCCTCTGGGGGAGCGGGAACGAAGGAACATTTTTACGATGTGCTGACAGCGGGGAAGGCTGATGCTGCTTTGGCAGCTTCGATTTTCCACTATGATGAGACATCGATTCAATCGGTGAAAGAGTATCTCCAGACAAAAGGAGTTGTCGTGCGGCCATGACAGTAGAACTTGCACTTGCAGCGCAGAAGTTGCGGTTTGACGAAAACGGATTGATTCCTGTCATTGTTCAAGATGCACAGAGCAAGGCTGTTTTGACGCTTGCCTATATGAATGAGGAGTCGTTTTTGCGGTCGGTGGAGACGAAAGAAACGTGGTTTTGGAGCCGATCCAGGCAAGAGCTGTGGCATAAGGGAGCGACGTCGGGAAATACCCAGCGGATTGTTTCCATGCAGGTGGATTGCGACAGCGACGCGCTCGTCGTGCAAGTAGTGCCGAATGGTCCGGCTTGTCATACCGGGGCCTACAGCTGTTTTTTCGGAGAGCTTTTGGCAGGGGAAAAGGAGCTTGAAAAGGGAGAAGCAGGCGAGCGGTTTGCGATTCTGGGCGAATTGGAGGAATTGATCGCGAAGCGTGAAGCGGAGCGGCCGGAAGGTTCGTATACGACTTACTTGTTTGAAAAAGGCGTCGACAAAATCTTGAAAAAGGTAGGGGAAGAGGCAGCGGAGGTCATTATTGCGGCCAAAAATCGCAGCCACGAGGAATTGCGCTACGAAGCTTCCGACCTGCTTTTTCACTTGCTTGTCTTGTTGCGGGAACAGAAGCTGCCTTTGGATGATGTGCTTGCTGAGTTGCGGGGCAGGCGTTAAGCGTTCCAGGCGCTCACCTGAGTTTGTTTGGAAGCCACTCTATGTACGGTAGGGTGGTTTTTTGTTATGATTCCAATATCTGACTTTCGAAAGGTGTGATGTCTTATGAAGACAACAAGCGTCAAGCATGAACGACTTGGTAACGAAAACAATCACCGATTGAAAGGCAGGGAACGATTTGATCAAAGGAAATGTAGTGGAACTGCGCCCGGTAGCGGCGGAGGATATGGAGAGAATGTATCTGTGGCGCAATGACGAAGAGGCAGCAACATTGGCCGCCGGAACGTCTATGGCGGTGTACAGCAATGTCTCGCTTGATACGCTGCGGGCTTTGTATGAGGAAAGCGTGAGAACGTCTCGTTTGGATGATAAATGGAATCGGTTCGCTTTTTCGATTTACACGCTTGAAGGTGTTCACATTGGCAATTGTGACTATCGCAATGTCAATCCGGTCACGCGGACAGCGACGATTGGCATCGCGATTTTGGCAAAAGAGTATTGGAGCAAAGGGTACGGGACAGATACGTTGAAGACTTTGCTTCGCTTTCTGTTTTTGCGGTTGAATCTGAATCGTGTGCAACTCGATACGTGGAGCGGCAATACCCGGGCGATTCGCGCTTATGAGAAATGCGGGTTTGTTGTTGAAGGACGGCTTCGCCAGAACGAGTACGTGAATGGGCAGTATTACGATACGATTATGATGGGAATTTTACGCGAAGAGTTCGCTTTGAGCCATTAGGTGCAAAGGAGCTGTTAGCCGCTGTATGTAGCGGAAACAGCTCTTTTTTGTTTGGAGAATGCAGCGATTAGCAAGGCTCTATTGCGGGCATTGATTGCACAGGAAGAAAAAAACTTTGAAATTTACTATTGATTTCATTTTTTATATGTGATAGATTATTCCTTGTCGCCAAGAACGACGACAAAAAACGAGAAAAGATAACAACTTTCGATAAAAAAGTTCTTGACTCGCAAATGACGAACGTGATAAGATATGAAACGTTCGACAAAAAATGCCCTTTGAAAACTGAACAGCGAAAG
>NZ_DOTK01000047.1:0-167870 GCF_003521185.1 Brevibacillus sp. | reverse complement strand
AGAATTAGATTAGCATTCACAATAGAGGTATTAATGGTTTCAACTAAGCTTGGTTTGACTTCCTTCGGCGGTCCCGTTGCTCATCTTGGATATTTTCATAATGAGTATATTAAGCGAAGAAAATGGATGGATGAGAAAAGCTACGCCGACCTAGTTGCGCTATGCCAGTTTCTTCCAGGTCCTGCGAGCAGCCAAGTCGGAATTGGTATTGGGGTCATGCGTGCTGGGTTGTTGGGAGGAATAGCTGCATGGATTGGGTTTACCCTCCCTTCCATTATCGCCTTAGTACTATTTGCTCTTTTCCTACAAGGCTTTGATATCGGAAGCGCTGGATGGATTCATGGGTTAAAATTAGTCGCGGTAGCAATCGTAGCTCACGCAATATTAGGTATGGGACAAAAACTTACTCCTGACCGAAGCAGGGCTACTATCGCCATATTAGCTGCCGCAGTTGTTTTATTATGGCAAACGGTGTTTAGCCAGGTGATCATAATTCTTGTGTCGGGTTTAGTTGGTTTGGTTTTGTTTAAAAATCACAATATTACTGAGCTTTCGAAAATCCATACTCCTATTAAGCGTCCGCTCGCGGTAACTTGCCTATTACTATTTTTCGGCTTATTAATTTTATTACCGTTACTAAGGGGAGTAATTTCTTTCCATTGGCTTGCTGTTTTTGATAGCTTTTACAGGGCTGGTTCTCTTGTTTTTGGTGGAGGACACGTTGTCCTTCCTCTTCTCGAAAGGGAGGTAGTGCCAACCGGCTGGTTGTCAAAGGAAGACTTTCTTGCCGGATATGGTGTTGCCCAAGCTGTACCGGGACCATTATTTACATTCGGCACCTATCTTGGAGCCATTATGAATGGTTGGTTAGGGGCTATTGTAGCTACTTTCGCAATATTTTTACCGGGTTTTTTATTAGTCGTTGGAGCCTTGCCCTTCTGGGATTCGCTCAGAAGATTCTCGAAGATTCAAGGCGCACTGGTCGGCGTAAATGCTGCGGTGGTAGGCATTTTATTAGCTGCTTTCTATAATCCAATCTGGACAAGCTCCATATTGGCACCTGTAGATTTCACAATGGCAGCGATACTTTTTATTATGCTCGTTTTTTGGAAGACACCGCCTTGGATGGTGGTCATTGCTGGAGCCGTCGGTGGTACAGTTATTGGCTATCTTTAATGACGAACAAGGGGGAACAAATCATAACTGCTGGATTACTTTTTTAGAGAAGGGTCGTACACAGTAGCGAGTTGTTGCTGATACAAACAATTTGCCCCCAACCCCATACCGTTTATACTCAAAAAGGCCCCACATTAGCAGGGGGCCTTAAAGCTGTCTATTCACATTACCGCTATTTGGAACCAAACGTGACTACTTCGTCTTCGCAGTATCAGAAGTTTTCTAAAACAATTTTCCCAATGGTCCGTCCGGATTCCAACTTTTCATGCGCGAGACGAAGGTTTGCTGCATTAATGGGCTCCAGTCGTTCAGCCAGTGTGGTTTTTATTTTTCCATCATCGATTAAGTTCGCCAGTTCATTCAACAATTCGTGTTGTTTCATCATGTCATTGGTTTGAAGCAAGGACCGTGTGAACATGAACTCCCATACAAATGTTACACTTTTAGAAAACAGCAAGTCCATTGTCAGGCTCCCTGCCCAGGTAGCTTTATTTACAGGAACGATCGAGCAAATTTTACCTTGGGGCACGATGACTTCCGCCATATTTTCAAGATGTTGAACAGTATCACTCAAGCAAAAGATATAATCTACAGCGTCAATGCCAACTTCCTTGAGCTGAGGGTGAAAAGCGTTGTTGTGATTTATGGTAAAATCCGCACCGAGATTTTTGACCCATTGAATTGACTCTGGACGTGAAGCCGTACCGATGACGGTCAAACCTGCTGCTTTTGCAAGTTGAATGGCAATCGATCCTACTCCTCCAGCTGCACCGATAATCAGTATGTTTTTGTTTTCACCTGTATTTGCGCTAATTGCCAAACGATCAAACAGGCCCTCCCATGCAGTTATCGAGGTAAGCGGTAATGCAGCGGCGGCTGCGAAATCCAAACTTCTCGGCATATTTCCCACAATACGTTCATCAACCAAGTGAAATTCACTGTTACTGCCTGGACGAGACACACTGCCCGCATAATAGACCTTGTCCCCAGGTTTAAACAATTGGCAGTCCGGACCAACTTGTTCTACGATTCCAGCAGCATCCCAACCAAGAATTTTCGGTGACTCGGCTTCGTAGTTATGTGTTTCGCGAACGCCTACGTCTGCAGGGTTGACTGCGATTGCTTTTACACGTACAAGCAAATCGCGGCCTGTAGGTTCCGGTTTATCCAAGTGCAGATCAATAAGGCTTTCCGGATTGGAGATGGGGAGGTATTGGTTAGCGCCGACAGCTTTCATCTTTTGGTGAGTATTCATGGGTATCATCCTCTCAAATAGGAAATGTTGTATAGTTGCATTGTAAATGGACGCAATTACTTTAAGTAAGTACGCATATTTTTATGGTATAGTATTAAAAATCAAACCATTGGGGGATAAGCTGATGGGAGACCGGAGAAACAAATATGGAGCAAGTCCGGATATGCAAGCATGTCCGGTTGAAACAACGCTGGATGTTATTGGTGGAAAATGGAAGGGGATCATTCTCTATCAGCTCCTAAACGGAACGAAAAGATTCAATCAATTAAGGCGCCTCAATCCGGGAATAACGCAGTTTATGCTCACAATGCAGTTAAGAGAGCTTGAACGGGATGGCATCATTCATCGCGAAATATATAAAGAGGTTCCTCCGAGAGTGGAATACTCCCTTACTGATTTCGGAAGCACTTTGGAACCGATCATTATGTCAATGAAAGCATGGGGGGAGTCTTATAAAGTACGGCTTACTGAAAATCGAACGATACAAGAGGAGGAGAGCTAAAGGGAAGTGGGGCTCCTTAGTATAATTGCCTGTCGGGTGGAATAGACAAGCTGATTGCTCTTAGAAGTGCAAGTGTCTCTTTTTCCCGGACAGATACGCATATGGCTGAAGGAGTGAGGGGATTGAGATCTATCGATCTCAATCCCGCGGCTTGCTACAGCATGAAAATCCTTTAGTTCATTCAAGCTTTTTTTGGCTCGATGAACAGTGTCTTTTCAGATGCTGTTCTTCCGTTCATAGCGGAAATGCATCCATGTCCTACTTCTGGAAAATTTCTTTTCATTCGCTCATTGATAGGAATTTCATCCTTGACTATTAAGATAATAGCCACTCCGATCATTTTAAGAGGAGGATAGCATGGGGATGTCATAGGGGTGGAATATCGTAAATGAGATAGATGAGTTAAATCCAAAATTCATTAAATTCAGGAAACTACTTCTGTGACCAACACTTCCGAAAGCGGAGGACATTCCTCTCTCATCATAGACAGGAAATCCAGGTCATGGTATTTCCCTCGTGCGAAGAACGCTTTTCTCATCGTTCCTTCCAAGACAAAACCGCATTTTTCGGCAATTCTTCTCGCTGCTGCATTTTCCTTCACTGTGCATATTTGAAGCCGCTGGATTGGCTTTAGCTCAAACAGGTAGGAGCAAAACAACCGGAGCGCTTCTGTCGCGTGGCCTTTCCTGCGATCCTCCTCTCTGTAGATTTGAAGGCCGATTTCATATCCTTCGCTGTCGCCTACTCCCTTGAAGAACGTGATCGCTCCCAACATGCGACCGGACTTGTCTGCAATCAACATTCTGCCAAAATCTTTTTCCCAAAAGCCTGCCTCTGTGTAGTACTTTTGTATTTTCGTTTCATGATGCAGCTCGATTCCCAGGTAGTCCCCTCTCTGATGCAAATTATTCATCAGAGCAAGCAATTCTGGCAAATCCTCCTCGTGAATCAATCGAAGATTCACGTTTTTCCCGGTCAACATATCCTTACCTCCCTTTAAAATAAGCAACTTTTGCGCTCGCAGTGAATCTTTTCCAGCGATCTCCTTCTCTTCATTTATATCTTTTGTCATGTGGATATTCAAGCTGTCCCAATCATGAAATCAATAACGATTTTCCTGATAACTGGAAGTTGTCTTATCAGTAGGACGTCGGTTGACATTGATCTGAAACGATTTGAATGACGTAATGGGTTTATGACAAGGCAATCCGCGTCTACAGAAAAACGTCTTTTATATTCACTAATTCAATCTCGCGCTCCACATGAGTCGTGAGAATATCCAGCTTCGGTACAGGCACGTCCGCTTTTCCGGTCAACAGCAGTTTCAGTGCCAAGTACGGGAAGTTCACCCCGGAGCGGCAAGATGCATACATTCCGCCGGAAGCACGCGGATTGATTTCCAGGAGCTTCGGTACGTTGTCTTTGTATTTGATTTGCACATTGTACAGGTAGGAAAGCTGGAGCTGTTGCTGTACTGCTTCGGCTATGCTCAGCAACTCTTCGTTATGTTCCAGCTTGCGAATACGGCCCTCGACTTTTTTGCGCGGCACTGCTGCCAGCAATTGTCCTCCGTAGGCGAGGCAGTCGATGCTGTATTCATACTGGTCCAAATACTCCATAACCATGATGTCGTCAAAAGCCTCGCGCGTGGACAGCACGCGGAGCGCTTCTTCTGGCGTGATCTGATAGTGGGCTGATCGAAACAGGCGATCAAACGGATCGAGCTGATCTTCCACTACATAAAATCCCGCCCCGCCTTCGCCACGGGCAGGCTTGAAGCACACCTTGTCGCCATTTTGCTTGAGCTGTTCATAGGCAGACTGGAACTGCTCGGCCGTGTTCACAATCTGATACGCGGGAAGCGGTACTTCCGGCACGTCTTGGAACAGTTGAAACAACTTGCCTTTATCCGAGATGTCCTCCAACAACTGATGTTCCTGAGCGATCATAACCTGTGTGCCCAGCCGTTCAAATTCCTCGATATGCTGGGAGATTTCCACGAGGCGATAGTTGGGGAGAAATACGTCAATCTTGTGCTTTTGACAAAACGACAGGCAATAGTCGATGTATTGCGGTACATCGAGTGTCGGCTCCAGTTCAGCATAGTCTGCGATTTGCAGCATCACGCTATGGCGTTTCGGGTGAGTCACAAAAATCTCGAAGGCGATATTGTCAGGGTTATTGCGAATCATTTCAACGATTGGATACGCCGTAGCAAAAGTCCGATTGAACCAGAGCCGTTTTTTCATTTAAGCCAAAACTCCTTTTTGTTTTGCTTCTTCCAGCCAAAGCGGGAACTCGTTCAGCAGCAGGTCGTAGAGAGCTGCGTTTGAAATCGTGTCGATGTTATCGATTTGAAAAAAGTTGGCGTTATCGACAAAGCGTCCTTCGATTGTATCGAGCTTTTTCAACACGCCGAAATCTGCGTTGCCGATCCCTACGAATTGCCAAAACAGCGGCTTTGTGGCTGACTCGATGATCAGCTTCTGAACGGAATCGCCAGCTTCATTTGCCCCTTTTTTCACGCCGCCATCGTTGATGAACGTGATGTAGGTGGGCAGACTGCTCGGCTCTTCTTGCGTATATTTGGCGATAATATCGCGCATGACTAACGGCTCGTCGTTCCGGCCGAACTTTTCAACAGCGGCGTTTTCGAGGATGGCACGGTTTACGTAGTTTTCAAAGTCTTGCTCAGTTACGGATGGAAGTCGGGAGAAGCGATGATCATAGACCCATACGTCGAGTGTCTGGTCATCGTCAAACTGGCTGGCTACTGCCAAAATGCGTTCTACTACCTTTTGCACCGTCCCGTTTTTATAGTACGGACGCATCGAGCCGGTTATATCGAGGACCAGGGCAACCCGTGCCTTCACCTGTTGCAGCTTTTTCTTTTCCAGGACCACCTGCACGTCTTTAACAAACGATATCATCATCTAGCCTCCTTTTTTCGAAAAGAAAAGCGAGTGTCTGTTGACCTCGCTTTCTGCCTTTTCTATCATGCTGTTTCCGCAACTTTGTCTTTTGAAGCATCTTGATCTTTGTGTTTGCGCTTTTTCGCCCTATGCACGATGAATGTAGCGAGGAAGGTGAGAACGAGAACACCGAAGAAGATGTAAGACTCGATGTGGAAGCCAGCTGCGCCCAGGAACATTTTCACAGAGATGAGCGCAATCAGTACGAACGCTGTCGTTTCAAATTCAGGAATACGTGCGATCAGCTTCAGGAAGATTTGAGCGACACCCCGCATCATCAGGACGCCGAGAATCCCACCGAGGAACAGTACCCAAACCTGGTTGCTGACACCAAAGGCAGCCAAAACAGAGTCGATGGAGAAGGCGATATCCATCATCTCAACAGCAAGTACCGTTTTCCAGAAACCTTTTCCTTTGTTCTCGATTTCTGGTTCGTCGTCGTTGCCACTTTTGAATACGCGGTAGAGCAGCCAGACGATCAGCAATCCACCGAGGATTTGTACCGCCAGGATTGGAATGAAGTACAAGCATGCCGCCATTCCCAGATAGAGCAATACATTGATTGCTTTTTGGGCTTTCTCGTTTTCACCAACGAAGTAATCGGCCGCGATTTTGAGCAAGTAGAGGGCACCCATTACTTTGATCGCCGTCATTTTGACTAAGAAGACCCCTAAGCCGATCGCCAGGAAACGGAATAAATAGGCGCCGAGCAAGCCGTAAAACAAGGCGCGTTTCTTTTGTTTTTCTGGCAAATGATTGACCATGACTGCCAGTACAAGTGCATTGTCTGCTGACAGCAAACCTTCCAGAATGACCAATGAGAGAATAATGGTCCAGTTGGCAGGGTTCGTTAATACTCCTTGCAAGACTTCCCACGAGAAAAAGCTTGAATAGGTTTCAATCAGCCCATTCAAAAATTCCATTTTGTCTTCCTCCTACGCTATTTGCTGCCTGCGGCCCAACGCATGTTCCAACCATAGTGGCGATCCATTTGTTCGTGTCCATTGAAGTATTCGACCAGGCGCTTGATTTGGAACGTATCGTCTTTTCTCTCAATCATGGCAATGGCGCACATGATCTTGCGCGGGTCATGAACATCCATGCGGACGACGATTTCCGGGTTGTCCGCTTGTTTGATCGTGACAACACCGTCTGTTTCCGCCCATTTTGCCACACCATCGTAAATGTAGGCAAAGATCAGAACCCGACTAAACTCGCGTACTTGGTTGCCGTTAATGCGGAGGTTCTCCCCATCTGTTCTGGCTCCCGTGCGGTCGTCACCATCCAGCTCGATGAACGGGAAGTCCGTGTATTGGCCAAACTTCCTGCCAAGCGCTTGAATGCACCCTTTGTATCCGTCTGACAACTCATACAAGCAGCCGAGGTCGAGATCGATGCCAGAAGATTTGTCAAAACCTAAAAACCCGATAGATTTTTTGACTTTTCTGTTCCAGTTCAGGTTCACGCTGATTTGCCCAAGTGCTCCGCTCGATTTGCGCAGGCTGATTGTTTCGCCTTTTTTCGTCAGCTCTACTTTGGACAGATTGATAGGCGGTTCCGGCGGTTGCTCAACCTTTGGCGGCGCTGGAGGAGGTGGTGGTGGAGAAGATGGTTGTTCCTGTGCCACTTCCACGCCAAAGTTTCCGCACAAGGCAGCCAGCCCGCCGTTAAAGCCGCTCCCGATCGCATTGAACTTCCATTCACCCTTGTAGCGATACAATTCACCAGTCACAATCGAATTTTCCGTAGTGAAATCAACTAATGGGAACCGGATCATTTCAACAAAGGTCACGGGGTGCATGATCCGCAAATAAAGATCGGAAACCTGACGGAACGTTTGTCCGCGTGTAATGGCATCGTAAATCGTAATGGTAAAAGCGATCTTTTCCACGTCGGATGTTATTGCCGCAAGGTCCAGTTCGAATTGCTGATTATCTCCAGAGCCGTCGCGCAAGGAAACCGCTCCGTTTACTGATCTGGGGTTTCCGTAGAAAATGAAATCTTCCTCACGGTTCACTTTCCCGGACGCGCCCAGTTGAAAAGCCGATGCATCCAGCTCAATTCCGTTGCCAGCGCGCCAGCCAAGGCCGACAATTACTTTGCTCAATCCCGGAAACTGCTTAGTAATATCGACTTTTTGCCCCTTCACAATCGTCATCGTCATCACTATCACCTTTATCTTCGAAAACTTGGCTTGGCCAAAAGCATGGCGTCGCCGCATTGTGTCCAGCTTAAAAAAAGCAAGAAAGGATGCTAGTCCCTACTATCAAACTAGCATCCTCAGGTTGACGAATTACCCTGCTTGTAATCCGAAGTTATTGCAAAGCGCTTTAAGTCCGCCGGAGAAACCGCTGCCTACAGCAGCAAACTTCCATTCGCCCTGGTGGCGATACAGTTCGCACACGACGATAGCCGTTTCTACGGAGAAATCCTCGCCCAGATCGTAGCGGAGAACTTCGCGGTTTGTCGTTTCATCAACGACGCGAACGAAGGCGTTGGAGACTTGTCCAAAATTTTGTCTTCTCGCTTCGGCATCGTGAATCGTGATAGTAATGGCGATTTTTTCGATCTCCGCTGGTACTTTGGTCAGATCGATTTTGATTTGCTCGTCGTCCCCGTCGCCCTCACCTGTCAGGTTGTCGCCTGTGTGCGTAACGGAGCCGTTGCCGCCTTGCATGTTGTTGTAGAAAACAAAGTCTTGAATGCCAGTCGCTTTGCCGCCTGCACGGAGCAAAAACGCCGCAGCGTCAAGGTCGAAATCAGAGCCACCATTGTATTTGTTCGTGTCCCAACCAAGTCCAACGACTAATTTGGTCAGGTTAGGATTACCTTTCGTCAGATCAATTTTTTGACCTTTGGATAAGCTGATTACTGACATGGGGAGTTCATCCTTTCCACAAATCGTAATGGGTTATTAACCGATGTTTACACCGTAATCGCGAGCCAGTCCTGCGAGACCGTCTTTGTAGCCTGCACCCACTGCGCTGAATTTCCATTCGCTTCCATGACGATACAGTTCGCCAACAACTACAGCAGTTTCAACGGAGAAATCTTCGCCGAGGTCGTAGCGGATCAGTTCCTCGCCGCTGCTTGCGCTCAGTACACGCGCATACGCATTGGATACTTGACCGAAGTTTTGGTTGCGGGTAGCCGCGTCGTAGATTGTGATGGTGAAAGCAACCTTTTGTACACTTGCGGATACTTTGGACAGGTCGATTTCGATTACTTCGTCATCGCCGTCTCCAGCGCCAGTGCGGTTGTCTCCGGAGTGAACCACGGAGCCGTCAGGGCTTTGCGGGTTGTTGAAGAATACGAAATGTTTGTCGTCTTCCACTTTTCCGAGTTCATTCAGCAGGAATACGGATACATCGAGGTCAAATTCGCCGCCGCCATCGTACTTGTTGGTGTCCCAACCAAGACCGACTTTGATTTGGGTCAAGCCAGGGTTTGTTTTGGTCAAATCTACTTTTTGTCCTTTTTGCAATGAAACGGCCATGTGTGATTCCTCCTAATAATTGGGGTTTTATTGTGATGGGAAGTACAACCGGCAAAGAGCTATGTGTATCGTCCGACAAGATGGGAAATCGAAGTATCTGCTGTTCCTTCACCAATAGCAGCAAATTTCCATTCACCAGAGTGGCGATACAATTCACCCACGATTAGCGACGTTTTCCCTGCGTAGTTATCTGTCAGGTTGAATTTGCACAGTTCCTGGGTGGTAGATGGATTCATGATGCGGATATACGCGTTGCCGATCATCCCGAAATCTTGGCGACGGCTGACGCAATCGTAAATATTTACAACGAAAATGAGTTTGTGTACATCGGCAGGGACGCGGGAAAGCTCGACAGAAATTTGTTCATCGTCCCCCTCGCCATCACCCGTCAAATTGTCTCCGGAGTGAACGACGCTGCCACAACCACTTCTCTTATTTCCGAAATAGACGAGATTTGTTTCTTTTGTAAATTTTCCGTTTTCGTTCAGCATGATGACAGAAGCATCGCAATCGATGTTGGCTTGTCCACCACCAAACAGTCCGCCAAGCAGTCCTCCCGATTTTTTCACCGGGTCCCAACCAAGTCCAACCAGCACTTTGCTCAAGCCAGCATTTCCTTTGGTCAGGTCAATTTTTTGCCCTTTTTGCAAACTGATAACTGACATGTACACCCTCCACTCTGTCCGGGTTTTCACCCATTCTTTTGCAGATTACAATTCGATTATTTCATTGCATGACGATAAAATCTACATAAATTTGCAAAAAACTTCAATTTATGCCTGATTTGTAACTTTTTCGGTCGATTTCCCGCGTTTCTTGTCTAGCGTGCTCGCAGCTCCTGGCGCAAGGAGGCGAGAACCGTCTGCAAAATCTCCTCGGAAGCGCTCATTCCTGATGCTTGCGTAAAATGAAAGCTGGCTACGGCATCATTGTGGCCGCGAAGCTGATAGATTTCCCCGTGTGGAGGAACGACAGCGAGGTGTGCTGCTTCCAAAAGCGGCATGTCCAGCAGGGAATCGCCAGCAGCAATCATCCGATCGTCTTGCTCCAATGCGCACACGTACAGGGAAGCATCGCGCTTGTTTACGGCTTGCGGTACGAGGTAGAGCTTTCGGCCTTGAATGGACATGCTCCAGTTTTGCTCAGTGACCCACTGTTCGAAGTCGCGCAGTTCGTCGACAGGCATTTTTTCGCGATCGATGATGCTGTAGAAAAACAAATCTTCAGCCATTCGCTCGCGGATGACCCACTGCTCGTGGCTGATCTGGGCGAAGCCTGCCAGCATGTCGTGGATTGCTGCGCATTCGTTGATCATTTTACTGCGCACCTGATGGCTCCATTGCTCGTCGATTTGTCCGTCACGAAGCACATGGCCGCCGTTGCTCGTAATGGCATAGCGCGGTACAAGCTCGTTTTGGAAAATGGCAATGCGCTTATACTGCTCAATCGTTCTTGTAGTCACTGGTACAAACAAACACTGCAAGTGCACCTCATGAAGCAAGTGAATCGCCAGGTCAGACATGTGCGAGATAGGCGCGCCGTCCAGCACCTCGACCACCTGAAACGGTTGTGTATGGTCTGCAAGGAAGCGCGTTCCGTACAGGAGCGTCTGATCCAGATCGCTGGCAAAAATCATTGGTTTTCCCCTCTCATCGGTCGGATAATGCCGCAGCAGGAATAGCTCATATCCGAACGTTCCTCCACCAATACACCCCTGTCTTTGGCGAGCATGATGATATGGGCAAGATTCGGGTTGTCGACTGAATCGACGAGGATTTTCCACGGCACTCTGCGCAAGAGTACGCGAGTCGTTTCACCAACCCCCGGTTTGATCAAATTGACATCATCTATTTCCAGTTCCTGCTGAATCCGCGAAATATCGTGCATTCCTTTCCAGGTTGGCACGTAGTCGTCTTCATGGCGGATCAATTCGGCTGCTTGTTCCTTGGCTTCGGCGGCAATATCGGCAAAATGGGCCGAGATCGTATCGACGAACAAGTTCGAGACATCTTCTGCGATCCATTCCCGATAAAATTTGGCTCCATGAAATTCGCCAGTTGCAAGGAGATCATCGCGGTGGACGGTACGGCTGATCAAGCCGGACACAGTCGAGTTCAGGCAAGCGCTGGGGATCAAAAAGTCTTCGCGGGTGCCAAATGTTTGGACGCAATGCCCCGGGTCAGCGAGTACAGCCAGATCGGCATCAAGCCGCAGCAGGTACTTTTGATTGAAACGGGATATCGCCTCGTGCAACACGGACGTAATCGCCCCTTTTCCCGTCCAGCCATCCACGAACTGAATCTTTTTGCCCGGATGCTGTTCCAGAATGTAGTGCAGCGCGTTTTCGTCAATGCCTTTGCCGCGAATGATCGAAATGCTGTAGTGAGGTGCATCGAGCTGATGAATTTGGCGCAAATAGCGGCGGATCAAAACACCAATGGGCGTCCCGGCCCGCGCCAGTGAGGCCAGCACAAGCTCCCTGCCTTTTCGCGCCAGAATCAATTCAGCTACGACTGCTGACGCCAGCGCCACTTTGCGTGCCGTCGTCTGCAAGGCGTGATGAAACAAGGAGATGTACTCGGCAGAAGGCTGATACTCAACAGGAAGCATTTCCGAATAGTGGGTGCCTGCCTGAATCAGTTCTTCGCGGTCTTCCGTGTTGGTTTCTTCCATCAATTCGCTGATATCTTTCAACAGGAAGGTAACATCTTCTGCTGGATAGCTCCCCATTTGGGACGGCTTCATAAGTTCTACAGCGTATACTGATCCTCGATCCATGCGGTTTCCCCCTCTCTTGGCTGTTAGCAAAACATGACGACATACTTGTGCGGAATCGGCAGTTGAGCCAAAGCTGCATACAAACTGTTCAGCCGCTCATCGCTCGTCCCGCGTTCAAGGAACAGGAACAACTCGCTATACGGCTGCTCCGGGATGTTGTAAATAAAGTTGGGAATGGCAGGATCATCGGGGCTCTCGTAGGAAAATGCATTTTGCACGGCATAAGCCTCTTTTGCTGCCGGATGGATGGGGCTTCGCGTCGTCGATTGATACAAGACGTCGTCGCCCATAAAAGCGGCGATCATCATCGGAACGTACATAAATTCGCCCGTTCCCATACATAAGGCCCTGCCTGTGCGGTATTGCTGCAAAGCTTGTCCCAACTCGCGAAGTGTGCCGTGCAATTCACGCTGCTTCTCGGCTGTTATTCCGAAGCGGCCCGTTTCCAGCAAGTATGGTTGTGTGTTGATGAACCCTGACGGAGTGATGGAAGAAAAGGACAGTTTGGTCAGCGCAGCCGTTTCCAGCGGGATAACAACCGGGGCTGTGCCTGCGTGGGCAGAGGCAACGATTGTTTGCTGTGTCGGTTGCTCGCCTATTGCTCCGTTTACTTCAATCTCCCCTTTGAGCAGAGAAATGGCCGTGATTTTGATGTCCAATTCGGCTTCAAGCTCCTGGAATTTGCGATGATCCTCTTGGGAACGCCAATCCAGCAAGGAAGCGACGATGTATTGCTTTCGCGGGAAGTGACGCTGAATCTCGCGAATGATGTTCAACGCTGTCTTGCCAGTCGTAATCTCATCATCTACTAATACGATTGGGCACTCAGAACGTAGCAAGTTTTTATTTACCGGATAAAAGTGATGAGCTACTGCGTGGGAATGCTCTTCTTCAAAGTCAATCGTGGACGGAAGCTCATTGATGCGCTCCCTGGTCGTATGAATGTATTCGGTCTTGCTGCCAAACGCACTGAACATGCTGTGTCCAAGTGCCGTAGCCGTCTCCGCAAAGCCGATGAACAACAACGGTTCGGGCAATTCAAAAGGATGCAGCAGCAGCTGGTGAAGAATCTCATCGCTTTTTTCCTGATGGACGATCCCTTGCACAATCGCGGGCAGCTCTGCGACTTCGAGGGAGTACCGTTCTTCGAGGAGCCGGGCGGCCAATGCCATTCCGCTCAGCACAGATGTGGCGGGACGAACGGGCAAATGCTTGCCGAGAACTTTGCTGACAAACAGAAAGCTTCGTTTTTTGTTAATGCGGGCAGCCATCTGAAACAGTGCTTCCGGCGGGAGTTGATACGGATTTTGCTGAACGCGGATGGTGATGTCCAGATTACCGAGAATATTGAAGTTGAATATTTGATGTTCGGGCGAGGAGGTTGATAAAGTTGTTATGTTCATGGAACACCCCGTACACTTTTGATTTGATCATGATTTTTTTCGCCCAGCTCGTATGCGGCTTGATTTCGTTCATCTTGTTGGCATATTGGCTCTTGGTCACGCCGTTTGTCTGGCTTTGCAGGATGGTACAGGCATCCTCGTATTCTTCTCGTGTAATCACTGCAAGGGAGTGGACAATTTTGATGTGGCTCGGGTGAATAATGGTTTTGCCAGTCAGGCCGTTTTCCTTGTCCAGCAACACTTCCTTGATCAGCCCGTCCTGCCAGTGATTCAACAGTTGTTGGCGAAGCCTTCTCCCGGATGAACCGCCGAGTTTTTGTTCAAAAGGAGACTGGCGAAGTTGCGGTTTCAGCAATCTTTCTCCGGTTCCAAAATACTCCCAGACCGGACCTGATACGACGTGCTCGCTGCCCTGGCGGGTAAACATGTTGACGATGTCGCCGATGCAGTCGCGAATCGTGGAAATATCGTAAATCGACACGTCCGGCCCCCGGCGTAATCCGAACAGGCTGGAAAAGTCGGTTGCTCCCATGCGCACGTTCAGAACGAGGTGCCGATATTTGTCTATCGTATTTTTGATAGAGAGCAGCTCGGCTGTCCGGGTCTCTTTGTAAATAACGTCGGCAGATTCCAGAATGGGCATGCCGTACACGGGAAAGGAAACATGCCGATTGCAGGATTCCAGCGCCTCCAGATACTCTTCTGCGTTGTGGCTGGTAAACTTCGGGAACACAAACCCTGTCAGGCAAATCAAGTCTTCTTGCAGCTCATCGACAATCCGGTTCATTTGGGCGACATCCCGTACCCGCACGAACATGATCGGAATATCGTCCTGGTGGATCAAGCCGTGCCGCATTTGGCTGGAAATATCGCGCACTTGCCGAATCAGCGATTGCTCCGCCTCTGGCACCTCATGATCACCGATGGCGTCTTCCAGGCAAATCACCATCGAAATCAAGCCTTCGTGTTTTTTGGTCATGACGTCCTGGGAGATGGTAGCCCGCATGGCTGGCATATAGAGCGTTGCTCCCAGTGCGTGGGCAAGCACTTCCTTTTCGGTACTTCGATTGATCGGAAGAGGGTGTATACTGAACAGTTCTGCTCTTTCATCTTCTAGCAAGTAATCAAAATGCCGCATAAAAAGAAACGACTCCCCTCTTCATCCCAATTCGCCATACGATAAAAAAACAAGACTGCCTCTGGTATAAGGCAATCCCGCTTGTTGGTTACAGCTGGAAATCGCCTGGATTCAAATTAACGGTCTGGCAAATTTCCCGAACTACCATTTTTTCTTTCTCATCAAAATCGCCGTCTGCTGCACCAATGGCACAACACACACTGATGAGAACTCGTGCTGCTTCCGAATTATTTTTGATTTTTCCGATTGCTTTGAGCGCTTCCATCTTGCCTACGCCATGATCAAATTCAAATCCGCTGACAAAATGGTTGAACCGGGCGATAACATCGTTCATATTAAAAACTTTCAATTCTTCGCTTCGGTTGATATAAGCGGCCATCTTTTGTTTTTCTGTGGAGTCTATTTGTCCATCGGCTGCGGCAACCAATGCGCATCCCGCGACGACTGCATCCATAAAGTCACGATTCTGAAACTTTTTAACCTGGTCCCGCAAGGTCGATTGCGTGCTTTTAAGCCAGTTCGAAAATGTGCCAGAAATTGACATTTTATTACCTCCATCAACAAACTTCTGAAACTATGACGCCTATGCTACAATCTTACAACATTTGATATAATTTGGCAAAATCATAACGGATTTGTAAGAATTCCAGTATTCTCTTAAATTATTTATTGTTGGTGAAAGTCTGTTTTTGCATGATTTTCGCTTAATACCGTTCGACAAAAACAGATAAATTTCCACAAACAACCAGCCTATATGTAAAAATTGATCCTTTTATACAATTGTGTGATCAAGTTCCGACTGACATAGGCTACTTGTTGCAGGCCATCGAATGTTACAATGTATGTTTGACCAGACGGGTAGATGGCATGAATATCGTGGGGGGCAGAGCAATTGTACACATCCCCGAACGCTTTTTTGCGATGCGATCATATAATATCCCGCTATAAGGCAAAATAACGGAAGAACCCTGCCGATAACCCCGCAACACTCATCGAGCAGTGGCTTTGGTTTTTGTGCCTTTATAAGGTTTTATGACCGTTTTTCAGTATGTCTCTATTAAAAGTGCATCATTACTAAAATTTAAGGCACCTTTAATAGCATATAACTATCAATATATAGCAAATATTTTATTCTAAAGATAAAAGTGTTACACTATATACAGGTTGTAATTATTCCAGAAAAGGTGTGTACTAGGTAGCACCCTGACTTGCAACGGGGCCAGATCAGGAGCCGCCTGCATCTTTTCTCCAAATACCAGCGAGTTAGGACGGTAAAAATGAGTAGCAGACAAATGCAAACAGACGTTATCTTAATTGGTGCCGGCATCATGAGTGCGACCCTGGGGTCACTGCTGAAGGAATTAGTACCAGACTGGAAAATTACAGTGTTTGAAAAGCTCTCAAAAGCAGGAGAGGAAAGCTCCAACGAGTGGAACAATGCAGGAACTGGGCATGCTGCACTCTGTGAGCTGAACTACACCAGCGAAAAGAAAGACGGATCGGTCGACATCAGCAAAGCAATCAAGATCAATGAGCAGTTCCAAGTTTCCATGCAGTTCTGGTCTTATCTGGTGAACAACAAGCTGATCAGCAATCCGCAAGATTTCATTATGCCATTGCCCCATATGAGTTTGGTGCAAGGGGAGAGAAATGTATCGTTTTTGAAGAAACGTTTCGAAGCGATGGCAAACAATCCTTTGTTCCAAGGCATGGAGTTCTCCGATTCTCCAGAAAAACTGAAGGAATGGATTCCGCTTGTGATGGAAGGCCGCAACTCCGACGAGCCAATTGCTGCCACAAAGATCGACTCTGGAACGGATGTCAACTTTGGGGCCTTGACGCGTATGCTGTTTGATCACTTGAAGAGCAAAGACGTTGAAGTGAACTACGAGCACAGCGTTGATGACCTCAAGCGGGCCAGCGACGGTTCTTGGGAGCTGAAAGTGAAAAACCTGCATAACGGCAGTGTTCAACGCCATAAAGCGAAGTTCGTCTTTATCGGCGGTGGGGGCGGAAGCCTGCACTTGCTGCAAAAATCCGGTATCCCGGAAGGAAGACGCATTGGCGGCTTCCCGGTAAGTGGTATTTTTATGGTCTGTAAAAACCCGGATATTGTGGCGCAACATCATGCAAAAGTATACGGTAAAGCCAAGGTCGGCGCTCCGCCGATGTCCGTACCTCATTTGGACACACGTTATATCGACAATAAAAAATCGTTGCTGTTCGGGCCATTTGCTGGCTTCTCGCCTAAGTTCCTGAAAACCGGCTCCATGTTCGATTTGATCACTTCTGTCAAACCGAACAACGTGATGACGATGCTGGCAGCAGGCGCGAAAGAGATGTCATTGACCAAATACCTGATTCAGCAAGTCATGCTTTCGAAAGAACAACGCATGGAAGAGCTGCGCGAGTTTATTCCGAATGCGAAAAGCGAAGACTGGGATATGGTTGTTGCCGGTCAGCGCGTACAGGTAATCAAAGATACCGAAGTTGGCGGCAAAGGAACGCTCCAGTTCGGTACGGAAGTCATCACGGCTGGCGATGGTTCGATCGCAGCTTTGTTGGGGGCATCTCCGGGTGCTTCTACCGCAGTATCTGTCATGCTGGAAGTCCTCAAAAAATGCTTCCCGCAACATGTAACCGAGTGGGAAGTGAAGTTTAAAGAAATGATTCCTTCTTATGGCATGTCTTTGATGGACAATCCAGAGCTGTTGCATGACATTCATGTAAACACAGCAAAGACGCTGGGGCTTGACAACAAACTGGTTGCTGTCCAGTAGACGGCAGACGGTTCTTTAATCCAATCATAAGCAAGCGGCCTTTCTCCTGCATGTTGCGTTGCGGGATGAGAGGCCGTTTTATTTTGGCTGTTTGCTTGGTCAGCCGCTCGTCTGTTCGTCGATGACAGGCTGGCATGGGATTGCTACGGATAGGCCGCAAGTAGCATTTTCAAAGACTTCCCTGATTTCAAAGGAATATGTTGGAGAATGGTGGAAAAAGAAAGAGAGTCATTTCGGGAGACAATTTTCAGACAAAGTGGTGAACCGCGTGGAACCTGTATATTCGCAAATCGATGCTATCCTTTCTCAGATGCGGTCAGTCGTGCAAGCAATGTGCGAACAAGACCCTGACTTTTACGCGAAACATCCGATGCAACTGCTTGCCGAAGCAGACGAGCAAGCAATCAAAAGCGTGACGGAAACATGGACGCTGCCTGAGGAGTACGTGTACTTTTTGCAGCACTATGTTCCACAATCTGTGTCCTGGAGCACGGATGATTATATCAACCTGGATATATACGGGGCAAAGGATTTGCCGGATGGCCAGCTCGGGTACAACTACAATCCGGTGACAGATGAAGTGATAGAGGACTGGCCGAAAAGCTTTTTGGTGATTGCTAACGACGAGGGCGATCCATACTGCATCGATCTGTCCAGAGGCGACACCGTGATTTATACCGCAGAACACGGCAGGGGAGTCTGGGATTTTGCTGTCGCGTACGACAATCTGGCGGAGTTGCTGCGCAGCGCTCTGCGACCGCGGAGCATCACGGAAACAGACGTAGAAGAGATGGAAGACTTTATATACAACAAAGTCATGATCACAGGTGCGGGTGCTGACAAGCTCAAGACGCTGCTGTTCATCAAAAAATGGTTCAAATGCGATTACGGGCAAGCAAAAGCTCATCTGGAAGCGGCTCCTCTGCTCGTGTTCAAAGGACTGGAGTCAGTCGCTGCCAAGGTCGCAAACGAGCTGGCCAGCATAGGTGCGGAGTACGAGGTAAGCGAAATCAGTTTTACGGAATTTGTGCAAAGATAGGCTGGTGGGAGCATAGGGCTTTCTTTTTATTTACCCGCATGAGCACTTGATGTATACTCTTTTAGTGATAATGATTATCATTTTCTTTATTGATCGTTATTCATTAATAGAGAGGGGCTTTGATTCAGCTATGTTTAAAAAGGAACGCCTGCTTTCTCTGCTCGGTCTGCTGCTCGTGATGGCGTTTTTGTCAGCTTGCGGCGCAACGACTGCACCTGCCACACCTGATGCTGGAAAAGCGAATGCGGGTACCGAGACAAGCAAAGACGCTGCTCCCGATACAAAACCGGCTACAAAAGTCGTAAAAGACGTGCAGGGACGCGAAGTGGAGTTCCCGGTTCAAGCGCAGAGGGTTGTTTATGTCGGCAGCAATCCGGGTGATTTGCTGGCGATCGGCGTGAAGCCGATTGGCGCCACCTTGAGCGTCATCGCGAGTCAGATTGCCTACCCTGAACAAATAAAAGGAATCGAAGACGTCGGTTATCCATACTCGCAGGAAAAAGTATTGGCGTTAAATCCGGACCTGATCATTTTCGACGACTGGGATGAAAAAGGGCTGGCGGCTCTGGAGAAGATTGCACCGACTGTCGTCACGGGGCTGGACGATGCCACACCGACCAAAGAGCGCGTGATGTTTACGGCAGATGTGCTCGGACGGACGGAGGCGGCAGAAGCTTGGTTCAAAGCGTACGAGGAAAAAGCAAAAGCGACCAAGGAGAAGCTGCAACTGAAAGGCGATGAGACTGCCGTATCGCTGCTGCTTTTGGGCAAAGAGATGTATGTGATGGGGAATCAAGGGCTGAATACGACGGTATACGGCCAGCTCGGTTTCAAGCCGTCACCAGGAACGCAAAAACTTGTAGACAAAAACGAGCGCTTCGTGGATGTCTCGAACGAAGTTCTCCCTGACTATATGGGCACCGATATTTTTCTGCTGACGGATGGTGGCAACGAGACGGTTGCCCTCCAGCAACAGTTGATGGACAGCTCCGTCTGGAAGACGATTCCGGCTGTGCAGCAAGGTCGCGTGTATATTTTGGATAGCAAATTCAACTACGATGATCCGCTGACCTTGGACTTGCTGCTGGACGAAATCGTTTCAGTCATGTCGGCGAAAGCAAACAAAAAATAACGGTCAACCGACCGGGTTATCAGAAGCTGCTCGCCACTTTTGCGGGCAGCTTTTCATTTTTCACCCGCCGCATAATCAAAGCGCAACAGGCAGCGGATCATCCGCGATGGAAATGATAAGACAAAAAGGAGTTCCCATGCAGATGCAGCTCGGGGTGGCCGGGAGTGTTATTTTGCGGGGAGGGTCGCGTGGTCGCTACCCGCGATTGTCTTCGATAAGGCGATGGACTATAGTAATAATATGAAAATGATTATCAATATCATAAATAAAACCGATTTTCTATGAAAAAGCGCAGGAGGTGGCTGAGCATGTTCAGGAATGAACGGAATCAAGGCAAGGAAAGCGGCATGGCTGCTCGTTTGTCGCTTGCGGAAGTCCGGGAGTATATCGCCAGCCGTTTTGCCGAACCTATATCGATTCATGAGCTGGCCCAGTTGACCGGACTTAGCCCCAATTACTTTGGAGATGCGTTCAAAAAAGCGTACGGACAGAGCGTGATGGATTATGTGACGGAGCTGCGCATCGGGCGTGCCAAGCAGCTTCTGCGCGATTCCGATTTGTACATGCACGAAGTGGCGCGAAAAGTCGGCTACACGGACGAGTTTTACTTCAGCAGAAAATTCAAGAAAGCAGTCGGCGTATCGCCTTCCGCATACAGCAAGGAGACGCGAAGGCGGGTAGCGGTCACGTCCACGGCCGGGACGGGAAATCTGCTCGCACTGGGGATTGTTCCGGTTGCGGCTCCGCTTGATCCGAAATGGAGTCCTTTTTACCACTATTACTATCAAGACCGGATTCCAATTCATTTAAGCTCACCGGAGACGGAGTTGGACGAGGAAAGCCTCAGAAAGCTGAGCTTGGCCAAGCCGGATTTGCTCATTTTGCACCATGAATACGACCAGGCGATTCGCAGCCAGCTTGAAACAGCCGGGATTAAGTGCGTCGAAATCAAAGCAACCAAATGGCGGGAGCAGCTTAGGGAAATGGCAGCAATGGTGGACAGACAATCAGATTGTGAGCAATGGCTGCAAGCCTACGAGGAAAGCGCAGGGCAAGCCAGGCAAAGCGTGCGCGAAGCAGTTGGAAATGACGTTTTCGTCACCTTGCGTATCTCCGGGGAGGACATCTATCTTTACAGCAACAGGGGGATTCGCGACATGCTGTACCAGGATTTGGCCCTGGCAACGATCCCGGAGCAGAAAAAGCTGTGCAACGAAGTGATTTCGCTTGAACAACTGTCTCACATTAATCCTGACAGACTGCTGGTATTGATCTGCCCGGACGCGCGGACGCGAAAATTTTGGCTTTCCTTGCAGTATCACATGCAATGGAGAAGTCTTGAGGCGGTCAAAAACAGCAAGCTGTACGTCATTCCGTCCAACCCGTGGTTTGAGTATTCCGCCCTGGCGATTATTCGGATGATGGAAGAAGCGACGCTGATGCTAACAGGGAAAAATCCAGCCTCTTCTCTTGTTCCTGTCCATGGAGTCACCTGATGTTTTCTTCTATAATCCTTTCTTGTGAGAATGGTTATCATTCAAGGAGGGGGATTTATTTATGATAAAGAGATGGAGCAAGCGACCAAGTCGCGCCCACAAAACAATGGCTCTGCTGTCAACCGTGCTGCTCGTATCCGGGCTGCTTGCCGCATGCGGTACAGAAACAGCCAAGCCACAGGACAGCAAGCAACAGACGGCAGCCGAGAGCACTCCGACCGATTCGGCAAAAGGTACTGCCCAGACAGAGGTTGCCTACCCGTTGACGGTAAAAGACGAGCTTGGTCATGAACTGACGATTCCAGCCAAGCCTGGCAAAGTATTTGCACCTGTCATGGAGGATTCTCTGCTGTCACTCGGGATCAAGCCCGCGATGCAATGGTCGAACGGGGTAAGCCCGCAAGAATACTTGCAAGACCAGCTTGGCAGCGTGCCGCAGATCAGCTTCGCTGGCGGAACCCCTTCTTTTGAAGTCATTTTGGAATCGCAGCCGGATCTCATTATTTTGCACAATTCGTATTCGGCGGAAAACGGCGCGTATGAGAAATACGCCAAAATCGCTCCCACCTACGTTTTCAAAAGCGCCTCTACTGATTTGAACAGCTCGGTTCGCACGTTGGGAAAACTGCTGGGGGTTGAAGACAAGGCGGAGCAAGCTTTGAAAAACTACGCGGACAAAGCAGCCGATGCAAAGGCAAAGCTTGCGGCAAAAGCAGAGGGTAAAAAAGCCGCGATCATCCGCTTTAACGCAAAAGGAATGTTTTTCATGAACAGCGATTACTTCAGCGGCTATGTGCTTGCCCACGATTTGGGCTTTGAACCGAGCAAGCTGGTCAAAGACGGCGCGTTTGAAGTATCGATGGAAATATTGCCTCAACTGGATGCCGACTACATTTTTCTCGTGAACGACGGCAACCAGGGGGATGCATTTTTAAAGGAATTGAAGGACAGTGCCGTATGGAAAAACGTCCCGGCAGTGAAAAGCGGCCACGTATTTGAGACATCCAATGACTACTGGCTGAGCGGCGGTTTTATCGCCCAAAGCAAAGTGATTGACGAAGTGGTGAGGTTCATGCAGCCATGAACAAGATGATCGAAACACCTCATATTCCGGAGCGTTGCTACGAATACAAGCTGACATCGAAAAGACAGCTGGAATACCGGATTTTGCTCGGGAATCCAGCAGATGAGGCACCTCCCGGCGGGTATGCTGTCATCTACGCCCTGGACGGAGATGCGCTATTCCAGACGCTTGCCGAAGCAGTCAAGCTCCAGACTCGCAAGCCTAAAGGCTTCGACCCCATTTTGGTTGTCGGCATCGGGTATCCTTCACGTGAGCCGTTTGATGTGGAGCGGCGATGCCGTGATTTTACGATGCATGTCGACGAAGCGTCGCTTCCCGAGCGGCCTGATGGCAGACCGTGGCCACCGCATGGCGAAGCGGATCAGTTTCTCGATTTTCTCGAATTTGAGCTGATGCCGGCGATTGCCAAGGAATGGCCGGTTGATCCGAACCGACAATTGCTGGTCGGCCATTCGTTGGGTGGATTGTTTGCCTTGCATGCTCTGTTCACCAGGCCGCAATTGTTTACGCATTACGTGGCGGGCAGTCCGTCTGTCTGGTGGGCCAACAACGAGGTGCTCAAGGAAATGCAGAAGTTCAAAGCGGGCTGGCAGGGCGAGTATCAGCGTCAACTGTTGTTGACCATTGGCGCTGACGAGCTGGAGGATATGCTGGAAGGCGCAGAAGAAGTCGCCGCGGGTATGGCGACGCTTGCCGAGCAAGGTCTTCATCTGGAGTGGATAAAGTTCACAGGGGAAGACCATGTGACGGTCTTGCCTGCCATGCTTAGCCGTCTGCCGCGTTTTGTGTGGTCCGGCAAAGAACCGAAGTAAAGACAAGAAAGCGGATTGGCTGTCAAAAAGATGACAGCTGATCCTTTTTTGCGTTGCACGCTGACGAGCATCTATGATAATTTTTGTAAGGTCAACCGAGACAGACTAACCGTACAGCTGGGCGGGCGTCAATCCAGTGGCGCAAATGGCGTCCAGCGTCCAAGACTATTAAACGAGGTGCAGCATGTCGGCATATTTCATACCGATTCAAACGGCATTTATCGCATTCATCCTGCTGGGATTCGTGCTGGTCATTCCCTGGCTGATCTACAGCTATCGGAAGTACGGCTTTTTGAGCCTGTGGGCTTCCATCGTGGCCTATTCTTTTATGTACTATATGTTGTCTGCTTTGTTTCTGGTGCTGTTGCCTTTGCCGGAGTCCCGCAACACATGCGCCTACCAATCAGCGGATACCGTGTATTACTCGCTGATCCCTTTTTCCTTCGTCACAGATACGTTGAAGGATGGGGCGATCGTCTTGTCCAATCCCGCGACGTACATGCAAATTTTCAAGCAGAGCGCTTTCTGGCAGGCAGCCTTCAATTTCTTGCTGCTGCTGCCGTTCGGGGTCTACTTGCGCTATTTTTGGCAAGACAAGCGGTATTGGAAAAAGGCATTTGGCTTCGGCTTTGCCCTCTCCCTGTTCTATGAAATCACGCAGGTAACCGGGATTTACGGCATCTACAATTGTCCGTACCGCATTTTTGACGTAGATGATCTGATGCTGAACAGCACAGGAGCGCTTGCTGGCTACTGGATTGGCCCGATCATTCTCGCCTTGTTCCCGTCCAAAAAGACGCTGCTTGCGAAAAAGGCAAAAATCGAGTCTAGCCGACTGGTGCCGCCGCTGTCGCAATTGCTGGCAGTGTGGGTCGACTATTTCTTGATTCAGGCAGTCTGGCTGGTCACGATCGGATTGTTCTCGTCCAATGACGTGATGGAGATGGTGTACACCACGGTCGGTTTCCTCGTTGTGTACTTCGTCCTTCCGCTGCTGTGGGGCGGCCAGACAGTCGGAACGAGATTGCTGCGTTTCAGGCTGGCAGGCCCGCAAGGAGAGGTTCCTTCGTGGAAGGCGCTGTTAAAAAGGACGTTTGCCTTGTACTTGCCTTGGGGAATCTCGGCTTTCATTGGAATCTTGAGTCGGGTGGAGATCGAGATGGATTCGGCACTGTACCCGATCCACGTCTGGATGACCGTTGTCCTCTTCGCGTGCATGGCGATCATGGTCGCCGTTCTCTGCCTGCACGTTTTGCTTGTGCTTCTGAAAAAGGGAGAGCGTACCTTCTACTTTGATGCCGCCGCCGATATCGTTCCGAGCAAAAAGTGAATACGTTGTAACCGCAACAGCAAATCTCTGAGCGAGGTTTGCTGTTATTTTTTTAAGGATTAGTTAAGGTTCGGATTAAAACGCTGTAAGGTACGGACAGCTATAATCGTCTCAGAAGCAATCAAAAGGACACGAGGTTGGGAGAGGAAGTCATGAAAAAGAGCATGATTACGTGGATCGTCATTGCCGTCATCCTGATTGCTGCCGTGCCGCTTATGCAAAAAGTGAATTTGAACAGGCTGGGAGCAGACGTCTACTATACGCAAATTCAAGGAGAGGGCAAGAAGCTGGTCGACAAAATCGGCGGCGGAGAGACGCTGGTCCGTTACGAATACGAGTTGCCCGCCTACGACCAGGACGGCAGTCAAAAGACATTTACTTTCACGGCAGATAAACAACTGCGGGAAAAAGCATACTTGAGTCTGTTTGTGAAAGAGGGCAAAGGCGTGACTTCTTATCAGGAAGTAGCCAAGGAAGAATTGCCAAAGAAAGCGGACGAAAAACTGCAATAAAGAAAGGAGCACAGTCTAATGAATCCCTCTGTCCCGCAAAAGGAACGGATTGTCGCTTTAGATATCATTCGCGGTCTTGCCTTGTTCGGTATTTTGTTTATTAACATCAAAGGCTATATTATTCTGACGGAAGGAATGAGCATTCCTGAATTTACAGGAGTGAACCAATGGATTGATACGCTTACCCTCATTCTCATTGAAAAGAAATTTTTCTCGATTTTCTCGTTTCTGTTCGGAGTAGGGTTTTACATTTTCGCTTCACGGGCCGAGATGCGGGGAGACAGGCCGCTGCGCCGTTTTTCCCGGCGCTTGCTGATGATGTTTTTGATCGGAATTGTGCATGTGTTTATTTTTTGGGGCACGATCTTGCCAGCTTACGCACTGATTGGATTTCTCCTGCTGCCGTTTTACCGGGCAAAGCTTGCCACGATCAACAAATGGCTCGCCGGAGTTGTCGCTGTGTACGTAGTGGCGCTGATTGCCAAGCTGATCGGAACAGAAGGTGTCCTGTCTACGGTGCTTGATGTGATCATCGGTGATTGGACTTTGATTTTCACTATGTTTTTGGCTGGGTTCTCTGTCGCAAAGGCTGATCTGATCAAACGCGTCGGTGAATGCAAAAAGCAGCTGCGTCTTCTGGCAGCAGGTTTGTTGCCTGTCGTCGCTGGTTTTGCGATCTGGACGTGGTTTGCTTCGGCAGGAGCAGCCGAGAGTTTGCGACTGATCGTTTCGCTTGGCACGATTCCAACGGTCTTGTTCTATGTCGCTGTGATGTTTTTGCTTCTGGAGCATGCGGCGATTCGCGCTTTCTTCGCGCCAGTTGCCCGGGTCGGACAGATGGCGTTGACCAATTACGTGGCGCAAAGCTTTATCGGCTTGCTGATCATTTCGATCATGGGGCTGGAGTATGTATCTCCGGTGAATGTCGTCATCATCGCCAGCCTGATCTTCGTCGTCCAAATCATTTACAGCAATCTGTGGTTCAAATTTTTCGCGATGGGGCCATTGGAGAAGATGTGGCGCTTTATGACGTACGGCAAGCAAAAGGCGAAATAAGCAAACATGGCGCGCGCAAAAAGGCTGGCAGCAAAAGTCTTTTTGCGCCTTTTCTCTATGGAAGAACGGCTTGGCTTGCTAAATGGAGGGCGGTCAGGCATACTCTCACATAAAAAGGGTTCGGTTTTTAAAGGAGGCGAAGCGGCAATGTCCGGGAAAAAGGTACTGATCATTGACGACGAAGAAGATATTTTGAAGCTGATTCAAACGGTTCTGAAAAAAGAAGGGATCGAGCACGTCTGGACTTCGACCACCGCCAAGGACGGCCTGGCTCAATTTCAGGAGAAAAAGCCCGACCTCGTGCTGTTGGACATCATGCTGCCAGACGGAGAAGGTTATGAAGTATGCAAACAGATCAGAGGCTTTTCCAAGGTGCCGATTTTGTTCATCTCCGCTAAAACCGAGGAAATTGATAAAATTTTGGGCTTTGCCATTGGCGGCGATGACTATATTACGAAGCCGTTCAGTCCCAAGGAGCTTGCCTACCGGGTCAAAGCGCAACTGAGAAGAGCCGATTATGCGGTCGTTGAGCCTGTAGTCGAGGAAGACCCTGTGCTCAAGGCTGGGCCGTTTGAGTTGGACCCGCAAAAAGCAGAGCTTTTGAAGAACGGCAGTCCGATTGACTTGAAGCCGAAGGAGCTTGGGCTGATGAAGGTTTTTTTGGCAAACGCCAACAAAGTCATCAGCAAGGAAAAGCTGTACGATACAGTCTGGGGCGAGGATTTTATCGGGATCGACAACACCGTCATGGTGCACATACGCCGACTGAGGGAAAAGATCGAGGACCAGCCTTCTTCTCCCGAATATTTGATTACCGTGAAGGGTTTGGGTTATAAACTGGTGATCGAGGAGCAGTGATGGATGAAGTGGAAGGTCACAGGACGGTATTTGCTGTCCGTTGTCTTGGTTGTGATTTTGGTTATTTTCATCAATTTTTTCGTTATGCTGGGATTATTTATTGCTCAAAAAGGCTTCGACGTCCCGATTTTTCAGGATCAGGCGGCTTCTCCCGAGCAATTTACGAGAGAGTTTGAGCAGCGGCTCGATCTAGCGGGAGACAGCATCGCGATAACCGCAGAAGGAAAAGACGAGCTGCAAAAGAAAAACGCCTGGCTACAGATTCTGGACGAAAACGGCAATGAAGTGTTGACTTACCGAGTGCCCGCCGGACTAAAGAAGCACTACACGCCCGCAGACATGATTCAAATGTACAAATACCAGGAAGTAGATGGGGATACGACCGTTTTCGTCGGGGAAAAGGCAAGTGCAGCAAAGCGCTACAGCTACTTGATCGGGATTGAAAACCGCGACTTGAACAGGTACGTCATTTTCTACGACAACCAGGTTATCTTGCGCGCATTCAATGTAGGGCTCATCATTTTTATGATCGACATCCTGATCGCTTTGTGGATTGGCTATTGGTTCAGCAAGCGGCTTACGCAGCCTATGCATTCGCTGATCGACGGGATCAAGCAGTTGGCAAACAATCAGTTTTACGTCCATTACAAACCGGAAGGCGTCTACCAGCACGTATTCGATAACTTGAATCAGCTGTCGCACCAGTTGCAGGCGAACGAAAAGGAGCGCAAAAAGCTCGATCAATTAAAAGAGGAATGGATCGCCAACATTTCCCACGACATGAAGACGCCGCTTGCTTCGATTCAAGGCTACTCGGAAATGATCAAGGACCCGGACTATCAGTTTACATGGGACGAGATCAGGGAGTACGCAGGAATTATCGAGAAAAAGTCAGTGTATATCAAAGAAGTCATCGAAGACCTCAATTTGACGACACGCTTGCGGAACAAAGAACTGTCCATTCAAAAGAAGACGGTCAACATCGTTACCCTTTTGCGCGGCATCGTGATCGACATCCTGAACGATCCCAAGTATGCGAAGCGCCACATTGAGTTTACGGTAACCGAAGAGTTCATCCCAGTGGAAGTCGACGAAATCTTGATGGTGAGAGCGATCAACAATCTGATTTACAATGCGATCGTCCACAATCATGACGAGGTAAAAATCGAGGTGCGCGTGGAAAAGCAAGAACGCGTGCATATCTCGATCAAGGACGACGGGAAAGGGATCAAGAAGGCGGAACTGGAACGGATTTTTGACCGCTACTACCGAGGAACGAACACAGGCGATGCCCACAAAGGATCGGGGCTTGGGATGGCGATCGCACGCGATATCATCGACGCACACCAAGGCGAGATTGTCATCAGCAGCGAAGAAGGACAGGGGACGTCGATTGAGATTGTGTTGTAAGACGTAGACTAAGGCGAGACACCTGCATAAGGTGTTTTCTTTTTGTGCAAAAGAATTTATTTTATCTATCATATATTTTTTAATTTTATATAATCCGAATATATTGATTTACCAGCTATTTTTCCAGGGAATATAATTGTTATTATCAAAAAAACGTATTACAATAAACAAGTGTTGCTGAAGTAAAGCATTAATAGGGAGAAGAATAATCTGACCAACTATTAGGAATGCTTTACAAGAGCTCACATGAAGTGGATGGTTTGCCCATGTTCCACAGTTTTCTGAGCATACGCTAGCCAAGGCAGAGAGGAAGAAGAACCGAAGTGGAAAACAAAGAATTGAAAAGGGGTCTGGAAGCTCGTCACATTCAGATGATCGCTTTGGGCGGCACGATTGGTGTAGGGCTATTCATGGGCTCTGCAAGCACGATCAAATGGACAGGTCCATCCGTAATGCTTGCTTATGCAATTGTAGGAATTTTTATATTTTTTATCATGCGCGCCATGGGAGAAATGCTGTATGTGGAGCCAAGCACTGGCTCATTCGCAACTTTCGGGCATAAGTACATTCATCCGTTAGCTGGTTATTTGACGGCCTGGAGCAACTGGTTTCAGTGGGTAGTCGTCGGGATGTCGGAGATTATCGCGGTCGGGGCGTATATGAAGTATTGGTTCCCTGATTTGCCAGCCTGGATTCCCGGGATTATTGCCATGGTGATTTTGGGCGCAGCGAACTTGTTCTCCGTTAAATCGTTTGGTGAGTTTGAGTTCTGGTTTGCCATGATCAAGATCGTTACGATTGTGTTGATGATTATTGCCGGACTTGGCCTGATTTTCTTCGGAATCGGCAACGGCGGTCATGCGATTGGCTTATCCAATCTGTGGGAAAATGGCGGTTTCTTTACCGGCGGCTGGACAGGCTTTTTCTTCGCTTTGTCATTAGTGATCGGGGCTTATCAAGGGGTTGAGTTGATCGGGATTACGGCTGGTGAGGCAAAAGATCCGAAGAAGACGTTGACCAGCGCGATCCAGAGCATCATTTGGCGGATTCTGATTTTCTACATCGGTGCGATTTTTGTAATTGTAACCGTTTACCCGTGGGATCAATTGCAGTCGATCGGCAGTCCGTTCGTAGCGACGTTTGCCAAGATCGGCATTACCGCAGCAGCGGGACTGATTAACTTCGTAGTCATCACAGCAGCGATGTCTGGCTGTAATAGCGGGATTTACAGTGCGGGCCGCATGCTGTATACACTCGGTGTCAATGGACAGGCGCCGAAAATTTTCACCAAGCTGTCCCATAACGGTGTGCCGCTTTTGGGAACGATCGGTGTTCTCGTCGGCTTGGGTGTCGGCGTCATCCTGAGCTATATCGCGCCGGAAAATCTGTTTGTGTACGTGTACAGCGCGAGCGTGCTTCCAGGGATGATTCCTTGGTTTGTGATTTTGATCAGTCAAATCAGATTCCGCAAACAAAAAGCGGCCGAACTGGGCAACCATCCGTTCAAGATGCCGCTTGCTCCACTGACGAACTACATTACCATCGCCTTTTTGCTGATGGTGCTGGTCGGAATGTGGATCAACGATGACACGCGCATCTCGCTGATTGCCGGGATCGTGTTCCTGGGGATCGTGACACTTAGCTTTTACGCTTTTGGCATTAACAAAGCCGTTCCGCTGGATGAGCAAGCACAAAGCGGCGAGCGAAAATAAGTATGCAGCAGAAAGGGACATCAGCGACGATGTCCCTTTTTTTATTTAGACGCGACATGTACGACACGCATTCGAAAAGCGGAAAAGTGGAAGGCTGATGGAGGGAATGCAGTTGCAGACTTGAAATTTAAGATAGAGATTCTTAAAATAAAGATATTATTCGGAGCGAGAAGAAGAGGGAGGGCTTTGTGGTGGAGATTGGCATTAGCACGTTTGTAGAGACGACTCCTGATGCACAGACAGGTGAGGTCATCAGCCATGCGCAACGATTGCGGGAAGTCGTCGAGGAAATTATTTTGGCCGATCAGGTAGGACTGGATGTATTCGGCGTGGGCGAGCATCATCGCGAAGATTTTGCGGCGTCTTCACCTGCGATGGTGCTTGCGGCTGCTGCGCCACAGACCAAGCGGATACGGTTGACCAGCGCAGTTACCGTGCTGTCGTCTGCTGATCCGGTGCGGGTTTTTCAGGATTTTGCTACACTCGACGCGATTTCCAACGGGCGTGCAGAGATCATGGCGGGTCGAGGTTCTTTTATCGAGTCTTTTCCGTTGTTCGGTTATGACCTGAACGATTACGACGAATTGTTCGAAGAAAAGCTGGAGCTGCTGCTGAAAATCCGCTCGTCGGAAAAGGTGACCTGGCGAGGCAAGCATCGTCCGGCCATTCAAAATCTCGGCATTTATCCGCGGCCAGTGCAGGACCCGTTGCCCGTCTGGATTGGCAGTGGCGGGAATACGCAGTCGGTGATCCGGGCAGGACTGTTGGGACTTCCGCTCGTTCTCGCGATTATCGGAGGGCGTCCGGTGCAGTTTGCGCCGTTAGTCGAGTTGTACAAGCGAGCAGCGATCCAGGCAGGCCACGACCCGCGAAAGCTGAGCGTGGCTTCCCATTCACACGGGTTTGTCGATTGGAACACGGAAGCGGCAGCGGACAAATTTTTCCCGCCAACCCAGCAAGTGATGAACGTACTCGGACGGGAGCGCGGCTGGGGGCATTACGACCGATCGAGCTTTGACGCGGCGAGAAGCTTTGAAGGCGCGCTGTATGTCGGCGACCCGGAGACGGTGGCAGCGAAAATCATTCACCTGCGCAAACAGGTCGGGGTTACCCGCTTCATGCTGCACGTACCTGTGGGCACGATGCCGCACGACCAGGTTATGCAGGCAATTCGGCTCCTGGGCAGCGAAGTCGCACCGCGCGTACGCGAAGAGGTTGCGAAGTGGGAAGCGACTCAGTGAGTACATTCGGGAAGAGCGCAAGGCAGTCGTTGCATCAGGCAACAGGCTGTCTTGTTCTTTTTTTTTCGTCCAAATGTTTTTTCGAGCGAAAAAGGGAGAGACATAAATGGCAGATGAATCGTATAACTTGTAAGCAAATTCCAATCTGTCCATAAGGGTGAGTTTCCAGTGAAAAAAGCGCTCATCGTCTGCTTTGCGTTGGTCGTCGTGGCGGGCTTGCCAGGTTGCAGCCCGGAACAAGCCGCCAATCAGAGTCCAGTAACCATATCGGAAGGCAAAGGCACGTCCCAAGTGGAGGAAGCACAAAATTCTCCCGAGTATAATCAAATCTTCAACTATATGAAGGAAGAATCGAAAAAGGCTTTCTCCGCGCATTACGAATTGCTCGGTTTCGAGTTGTCTGATTATCAGGAGTCGAATGTGGCAGGAAAGGTGGAAGCTACTTTTGGCTACAAAGTGATGTACAAAAATTTTGACAAAGACCCGGACACCGTCGCCTACATCAAGGAGGCAAAAGAAAAGGGCGATCCCCACTATCAGCAGCTTCACGATGAATATTTGCAGCAAAAAGAAATGAATTTTCAACTGAAAGCCGTCATCGAAAACGCCGATTCGGTCACGCTTTATACCAATGTGAATCCGAAAGGGATACAATGGGAGAAGGTTGTCATGTCTGATTTTATTTTGGAGAAGTAAGCGAGTGCGAGTAAACCGATTGTTATCCATGCTGCTCATTTTATCGCAAAAAGGGATGGTCACCGGAAAAGAGCTTGCCGACCATTTTGAGGTTTCCTTGCGAACGATTTATCGGGATATCGAAAAAATAGGGGAAGCAGGCATTCCCATTGCTTCGCTTGGAGGACGGGGCGGAGGGTACTACTTGATGGAACATTATCAGGTAGACAATCTGTTTCTGAACAAAGAAGAAGCCAATCTGTTTCTGGCAGTAGTGAACGATCTTGATTTTCTGTTCGGCAAAAATGAGGCGTTTAACGATGTGCTGCTCAAGCTCGGGCATACATGGAAAAGGGACAGTGGCGCCGCAGACAAGTGGAGCGTGGACATGTCCCATTTCAGCATGGAAGAGGAGCTGAGAGAGTACCTGCTGCTCATGAATCGGGCGATCACAGAAAACAGGCTGCTTCACTTCGAATACATCAACAGAAACATGGATGCTGCGTGCCGAGTGGCAGAGCCTGTGCAGATCGCGTTTACGTCCGGGCACTGGTTTCTCGTTGCCTTTTGCCGGGTTCGCAATCAGTACAGAAGGTTCAAGCTCGTGCGGATGAGGAACCTGACCATCGGGGAAGTTTTTGCAAAAAGAGCGGCTTCCCGAGAAGAGATCGCAAAAACGATCGAAGCGAGCTATCAGGAACGCGGGGTTACGGTGACATTGCGGTTTTCCAGCCGGATTGGTGAACAGCTCACCGAGTATTTTTCCAAAGAGAGTATTACTAAAGGAACGGACAGTCAGTACATCGTAGTGAAGTCGTTCCCGTATGAGGAAGGGCTGCTGAAGTTCATTCTGGGCTTTGGCAAGGACTGCGAGATTGTCGAGCCTCAATCGCTGCGGGAAGAATTAAAAGAATACGTTCGGGAACTGATGCTTTCCTACAATGGCTGACAGACTGGTGTCAGTCATTTTGTTTTATAGTGGGGGTGTGAAGACAATGGCTGGTGAAACGGATGTGATCAGGCATGACAAACTCGCTTTCCTGCACAACAACATGGCTGCGGCGTCAGGGGCGCATGCTTTACTGTCGCTACTCGTTGCGACAAGACGCTCCTGCGGTTATTTTCATAGCGGGTTTGGGAGATAGCTGCGAGACGTGGGATAAGGTGCAAGCCCGGATCGCGCAGATGGCATCGACCTTTTCCCATGACAGGGCGGGCATCGGCAAAAGCGAGGCGGCCGCCAAAGTTCCCCGGACCTGTGCTGACTTGGTGGAGGAGCTTTGCGAGCTGATAGCGCAGACCCCCGTAAAGCCGCCCTATATTTTGGTCGGCCACTCGTTTGGCGGATTGGTCGCCAGGCTGTTTGCCAGCCGCTTCCCGAAACTGGTAGCAGGCATGGTACTGGTCGATGCAGCCGCCGAGTATAAAGAGCTTGCTTATGAAAAAGTGCTGCCCGCCGCGTTGATTGCGGAAAATCGGGCGTATTTGGAAAATCCGCTGTTGAACCGGGAGCAGATTGATAAACCGCAAAGCTACAGGCAAGTCTCGGCGCATACAGGCGTGAGCCGTATGCCTTTAGCGATCTTGATGCGGGGTCGGCCAGATTACGCACAAAATGATTGGCCCCACGAGGAAATCTTGCAGATTGAACAACAGTTGCAAGCCGATTTTCAAAGACTGTCGACGGCGAGCCGGATCAAGGTAGCCAAGGACAGCGGGCACGATATTCATCATGACGACCCTGATCTTGTGGCGGAAGAAATTACGATAATCGTGAATGAGGTGCGAAAAATGAGCGAAATCAAGCAGCAATTTGTCCGGGATATGGAGAGAATCGCAGCGAATCAATATCAGCTTGATGCAGGTGAAAAGCCGGGGGACTTCGTGGAGCTGATGCTGCAATACATCGGCGACCCCGATCCACAGTTGCGGGATGAATCGATCTATCCGACGTTTTACGCCTGGATTCATCGCGAAAACAAGTTCACAGAGGGCGAGCTGCGCCGTTTGCTGCTCGTGTTGACGGATGAGCAGCATTTGTTTTATCAGATTGGCAGCGCCGGGGATGACAGCGTGTTTACGCGAACTTTTTCTGTCCTGCCGATCGCTTTGATTTTGGGACAGCATCGGAAGCAGCCTTTTCTCGATCAGACCGATTTCGAGCATGTCAAACGGGCGCTGCTGCGGTATTACAGGGGGGAGCGGGATTTGCGCGGCTACGTTCCCGAGGGCGGCTGGGCGCACAGCGCGGCTCACGGAGCGGATGCGTTGGACGAGCTGATTCAGTGCCCGGAGAGCGATGAGGCGTTGCAGCTGGAGGTGTTGGACGCCATTGCCGGGATGCTGCACAATGGCGCGCATATTTTTTGCGAGGAAGAGGACGAGCGGATGGCGACGATTGTCCATATGATGCTTGGAAAAGAGTTGCTGCCGATTGAGCAGATTGCCGATTGGATAAACAGTCTGGCTGAGTGTGGCAACTGGCCGCGGAGCCGCAGCCAACGCATCGCCCAGGTGAACAGCAAGCAATTTTTGCGTGCGCTCTTTTTCAGAAAAACAGGGCCGCAGGGCTGCGATCAGCGTGTCGCAAGCGCAATAGTGGGTGCAGAAGCGAAGCTGAACCGATTTGCGGAGTGAGGGGCTTGGGGAAGACAAAAACACAAGGACACTTTCGATTCCATGCGGAGGTGTCCTTTTGGCATGTTTGCCTCTGCGCAAAATGATTATGTGAAATTTTCTGAATACGGTTTGACATTCTTTTTTCTCGGGTGATATGATCTAAATGAAACAAAACGAAAGTATACAAAATAAAACGAAAGACAAAATAATCGCTGTAGTAAGGAAGTGAAGCATCATGCTGGCAGCTGAACGGCACAGCAAAATACTCGAGCAATTGAGAGCGGAGCAAAGCGTGACAGTCAGCGAACTCAGTCAGGCTCTCGATGTATCGGAAGTGACGATTCGCAAAGATTTGATCAAGCTGGAAAACGACGGGCTGTTGACGCGCATACACGGAGGGGCGACGATCACTGACTTTCTCCCTGTGGAACGCAGTTTTACCGAAAAGCTCGCGGAGCGCAGCGAAGAGAAGCTGGCGATTGCCCACCAGGCGCTATCCCACATCCAGCCTGGCGACACGATCATGATCGGCGCCGGAACGACGACGATGGAGCTGGCCAAGCTGCTGCGCGGGATGAACGATCTGACGGTAGTCACCAACGCGGTCAATATCGCGATGGAGCTGAACAGCCAGGGAAAACATCACGTCATTTTGATCGGCGGGGAGATGCGGCACAAGTCGTTTGCGCTCGTTGGCTCTGTTGCCGCAGAAAACTTGCGAAATCTGTCTGTCTTCAAATGCTTCATCGGAGCCGATGGCATCCATCCGGAGCATGGACTGACCACATTGAACCTGGCCGAAGCGCAGATCAACCAAGTAATGATGGAGCGGGCGAGAAAAGTGTACGTGCTGGTCGACTACAGCAAGTTTGGCGAAACGCATTTAGCCAAATTTGCCGGAGTGTCTGACGTGGACCGGATCATTACGGATGCAGCCGCACGCCCTTTTGTGGAAAGGTACGTAGAGCTTGGCATCAACCTGGAGCTGGCCAGTCCGCAAGGGGTATCGAGATGAAGCTGAGCAAGGGAATGGGGGAATCGTTATGGCGTTAGTATCATCGACACAAATGCTTGGGGAAGCGCGGGCGGCAGGGTATTGCGTCGGGGCGTTCAACGTTCACACGCTGGAAATGCTGCAAGCGGTAGTGGAGGCGGCAGAGGAAGCGAACGCGCCGCTGATTTTGCAGACAACGGTTGGGACGGTGCGGCATCTGGGACCGGAGTATGTGGCTGCGATGGCCCGGGTGGCGGCTGAGCGCGCTCGGGTGCCGATTGCCCTGCATCTCGACCACTGTCAGGAGGAGGAGCTGATCGCCCGGTGCATCAAGGCCGGGTATACATCGGTCATGATTGATGCCTCCATGCACCCTTTTGCGGAAAACGTGGAGCGGACGCAGCGGGTGGTGACATTGGCGCGGGCTTTTGGAGTCAATGTGGAAGCGGAGCTTGGCAAAGTCGGCGGGGTCGAGGACGATCTGGTCGTGGATGACGCAGACGCTTCTCTGGCTGACCCGCTCGAATGCGAGCGTTTTATGGAGCTGACAAAAGTCGATACGCTCGCACCAGCGATTGGGACGGCTCACGGAATCTACAAAGGGGAGCCGCGCATTGATTTTGTCCGACTGGAGGAAATTGCCCGGCGCGTCCCGGCACCGCTAGTGTTGCATGGCGGCTCCGGGATTCCTGAAGCGCAAGTCAAACGGGCTGTCGCGCTGGGGATGGCGAAAATGAATGTGGCGACAGAGCTGCGCATCGCCTTTTCCAATGCGATTAAAGCAACGTTCGAGGAGCACCCAGCAGAAAACGATCCGCGCACCTACATGAAGCGAGCCAAGCAAGCCGTGAAGGAAGTGGCGCTCGCCAAGATGGAGATGTGCGGTTGCACGGGAAAAGCGTTGGTCAGGTAAGGGTAAGCCAAAACAAGCGATAGCGAGGAAAGGGACGATTGGCATGCGTATCAATCTGGATGATGTGAAGGTTTTGCGAGAGCTGGATACGATTCGGGCGTTGCAGGACACAGAAGCGTATGAGGAGCAGTTCCAGGCAGGCCTTAAATTATCTGATGATTTCGATGTATCAAACATTTCTGCTCCGATTGAAAATATTTTGGTATTGGGCACGGGTGGCGGCTCGGCTGCGAGCGTCAACCTGATCAAATCGTATTTGTTTGACGAGCTGCAAGTCCCGCTGCAACTGAATCAAGGCTACACGATCCCGGCTTTTGTCAACGAGCGCACGCTTGTGATCGTCGTCAGCCACTCCGGCAACACCGAGGAAGTGGTTAGCGGATATGAGGCAGCGATTGCCAAAAGCGCGCAAGTAGCTGTCATCACCGCAGGCGGAACGGTGCTCGACATGGCGCGGGAAAATGGGCATGCATACTTGCTTGTGCCGGGCGGAATGATGCCGCGGATCGTGCTCGGCTATATCTTTTTGCCGATCCTCGCCATCCTGACCAAGTTGCAGCTTGTTTCCGACAAGCGCGCCGAGGTAGAGGAGACGATTGCCCTGTTTCGGACCTGGAAGCAGGAATACGGGCCAGATTCGCCGATCGAGCAAAACGAAGCGAAGCAAATCGCGGTGGAGCTGGATGGGCTGGTGCCTGTTGTGTACGGAACGCTGCCTTATTTTGATGCTCCGGCCTGGCGCTGGAAAAATCAGTTGGGGGAAAACAGCAAGCTGATGGCTTTTTGGAACGCCATTCCGAGCTTGCATCACGACGAGGCGGTCGGCTGGGATTCTCCTGCGGCTCTTTTGAAAGGCTTTCATTTTACACTGATTCGAGATTGCGAGGACAGCGAAAAGACGGTGAAGCGGGTAGAGATTAGCGCGGATATTTTGCGAGAGCGCGCAGGGGCGGTGCGGGTTGTGCATTCGCGCGGCGAGTCACGTTTGGCCCGGTTGTTTTCCATCGTTTATTTGGCTGACTTTGTCTCCCTGTATGCTGCCTTGATTAGAGGTGTTGACCCTACCCCTGTGGAGGTCATCAATTTGTTTAAACAAAAAATGGGGCAGCCGCTCGTGACCGTGCAGGTGAAATAGCCATGCTCGTCACAGTGACGCTGAATGCGGCGATCGACAAAACGTACCGCCTCGCTCATTTTCGCGCGGGGGAACTGCATCGCACTCAGGAAGTATGGAGTTTGCCGGGGGGAAAAGGCATCAATGTAGCGCGGGTCGCGAATACGCTGGGCCAAAAGGTAGTGACGAGCGGGTTTGTGGCGGGGCATAACGGGAGGTTCATCGCCGAAGGATGCAACCGCGAAGGGATAGCCACCTCGTTCGTCGAGGTGCAGGGAGAGTCGAGGCTGTGCCTGACTTTTCTCGACGAGCAGGCAAAAACGGTGACGGAAGTATTGGAACCGGGGCCAGCGGTTGGAGCGGATGAGCTGGCTTTGCTGCAAGCGAGGTTGACGCGCTTGGCACAGCAAGCGACGTATGTGGTTTTTTCCGGGAGCTTGCCGCGCGGACTTCCGGTGAACACGTACGCCGTACTCATAAAAGGGCTGGCTTCCTCGGGAGCCAGATGTGTTCTCGATACGAGCGGTGCGGCGCTGGCAGAAGGGATCGGGGCAAAGCCTGAGTTGATCAAGCCGAATCAGCCCGAAGCGGAGGCGATTCTCGGCTACTCGCTGGACAGTGACGATGCCCGGTATCGAGCCATTCGCGAGCTGTGCAGTCGTGGCGCCAAGCGGGTGCTGCTCTCGCTGGGACAGGAAGGAGCCTGGTTCGGCGATCAAGACCAGACATGGCGCATTTCGGCTGTCCCGTTGACCGAAGCAGAAGTGAACAACACGGTAGGGTGCGGCGATTCGCTGCTTGCCGGAGTGCTGACCGGGCGCATGCGCGAGCTGGCATGGCCGGACGCGATCCGGTTGGGCATGGCTTGCGCTGCTGCGAATACAAGCTCGTTTGGAGCAGGCGTGGTGACGGCCGAGGCCGCTCAGAGCATGATGAACAGGCCGATGCATGTGGAGCAGGTTGGGTAAAGGAGAGGAGGGAGTGTCATGCGTCATGTAATCGGGCTGGATGTCGGCGGCACCACCATGAAAGGCGCGGTTATGGACGAGGCAGGGCGGATTTTGGTTCGGGGAGAAAAGGAGACGCGGGTGTACAACGATTTGCCCATTCTGATTGAACGAATGGCTGGGCTCATTGATGAATTGCGGAAGCAAGCAAAAGGGAGCGTCGAAGCGGTAGGCATCGGCTTTCCCGGTCCGTTCGACGCCGAGCGCGGCATATCGGTACATTCGCCCAATTTTCAGCTCCATCAGGCGGACATTCGTACGCCGCTCGCCAGGCTGGTCGACTTGCCGCTGTTTTTTGACAACGACTTGCGCACGGCTACGCTTGGGGAAGCCGTATTCGGAGCGGGACGGAACGCGTCTCACCTCGTCTTTGTACCACTCGGCACAGGCGTGGGAGCGGGGATCGTGAACGAAGGACGGCTCGTTACTGGCAGCAGCGGGTTTGCGGGAGAGATTGGGCATGTCCATGTTCCCGGGCTGACCGCTGCCTGCAATTGCGGCAAGATCGGCTGCGTCGAGACGGTCGCTTCTGCTACGGGAATCGCGAGGCTGGCCCGCGAGCGACTTGCTCGGGCGCTGGCGGAAGGAGCGCCAAACGCGGAACTGTCGTCGGTCATGCATGCCTTGTGCGGCGGTGAGCTGGAGCGTCTGACAGCGGAACACGTGGCAAAAGCGGTTGCGCAAGAGGATCGGCTGGCGATCGAGGTGTGGGAAAAAGCGTGCGACGTCATCGGCTGGGCGCTGTCTGTCCTGATCAATGTGTTCAACCCGCAGCTTGTGGTGGTAGGCGGAGGCGTTTGCCGTGCCGGGGAACTGCTGCTTGCGCCCGTGCAAAAAAGCGTAACGCGCTATGCCATGGATGTGGTGGGACAGCAAGCCAAGGTTGTTTTGGCGCAGCTTGGGGCAGATGCAGGAATGTTGGGTGCGGGAGCGCTGGCGCTGCAAGCGATGCAGCGGGAACAAGGCACTTGCGAATCGTTACGAGGATAAAGGAGTGGACGCAGATGAAACAACTGAATGACTGGGCAAACCATCAGCTGCTGCAAAGGAACCGCTTGTCGGCTCGGGCTTACTTTTTATCGTACCCGGAGGCGACGCAAGCATTGACTTACGACAGGGGCGCGACCCCGTGGTTTCAGCTGTTGAATGGGCAGTGGCAATTCGCCTATGCGACATCGCCGCTGGGTGCCCCGGATGACTTTTTTGCCGACGACTATGACGCTGCGGACTGGGGGCGAATCCAGGTTCCGGGTCATTGGCAGCTGCAAGGCCATGGGAAGCCGCATTACACCGACTTGTACTACCCGTTTCCCGTCGATCCGCCGCATGTGCCTTCCGATAATCCGACTGGCTGCTACTTGCGCGAGTTTACCGTTTCCCCGGAATGGGAACAGCATCAGGTCATTTTGCGATTTGAAGGGGTGGACAGCGCTTTTCACGTTTGGCTGAACGGCGCAGAGGTTGGCTACAGCCAGGGAAGCCGCCTGCCGTCCGAGTTCGACGTGACGCAATTGCTGCGTACCGGGAAAAATCGTCTCGCGGTTCAGGTGTATCAATGGTCGGATGGAACGTATCTCGAAGACCAGGACATGTGGTATTTGAGCGGCATTTTCCGCGACGTGTCGCTGATTGCCCGGCCCAAGCTGCACGTCAGGGATGTGGCGGTCGTAACCGAGCTGGACGACAAGTATCAGGATGGCATCCTGCGTGTGCGCGTACATGTGGAAAACAGCGGGGCGGAGCGACTTGGCGGGGTAAGCGTGACAGCCAAATTGCTCGATCAGTTCCGGCAGCCTGTGGCGGCGGAAGTGCAGCGGATTGGCGGTACGGTTGAAGCAGGCCAGGAAACGCTCCTCGATTTGCGACTGCCCGTGTCAGGGCCGAAAAAATGGTCGGCGGAGGAGCCGAATTTGTACCACTTGCTGCTGGAGCTTGGGCAGGAGGCGAGCGGAACGGTGGAGGTCATTCCGATTCGCGTCGGCTTCCGTTCGATTGAGGTAAAAGGGAACAACTTTTTCGTCAATGGCGTGCCCATTCGTCTGAACGGCGTCAATCGGCACGATCACCACCCCGATCTCGGGCGCGCCGTTCCTTTTGAAACGATGCGCGAGGACGTGCTGATGATGAAGCGCCACAACATCAATGCCGTTCGCACCGCGCATTACCCGAACGATCCGCGCTTTTACGACTTGTGCGATCAATACGGTCTGTACGTCATGGATGAAACGGATTTGGAGACGCATGGCTTCCAGTTGACCGGGAACATCAGTCAGCTCAGCGACGATCCCGAGTGGGAGAACGCCTATGTCGAGCGGATGGAACGCATGGTCGAGCGGGACAAAAACCATCCGTCGATCATCATGTGGTCGCTCGGCAACGAATCCGGCTTCGGCTGCAATTTCCGCGCGATGGCGGCGTGGTGCCGACAAGCCGATCCGACCAGGCTCATTCATTACGAGGAAGATCGGGAAGCGGAAGTATGCGATGTGTTCAGCACGATGTACTCTTCCGTCGAAAAAATGATGCAGCATGGAGAAAACGAGCAATTGCAAAAGCCGCATATCATGTGCGAGTACGCTCACGCGATGGGCAACGGTCCTGGCGGCTTGCGCGATTACGCCAACGTCTTTGACAAGTATCAACGCCTGCAAGGCGGCTTTGTCTGGGAGTGGATTGACCACGGTCTGCGTCAATGGACGGAAGATGGGCGGGAGTATTTTGCCTACGGGGGAGATTTTGGCGACTACCCGACGAACGGCAACTTTGTCATCGACGGTTTGATCCGTCCTGACCGCACCCCGTCGCCTGGTTTGCTCGAATATAAAAAAGTGACCGAGCCGATTACGGCAGCCGCAGTCGACTTGAAAGAAGGCGTCGTTACTCTGCACAATCGCTACGATTTTTGCACGCTCGATCACGTGCGGATGGTCTGGAGCATCACCGCAGATGGACATGTTTTGCAAAGCGGAACGATGAGTCTGCCTGACGTAAAAGCAGGAAGCCGTGCAGACGTCGTGATCCCGTATAAAGTGCCGGAGTTTGCAGCAGAGCAGACCGATTATTGGCTTACCGTATCATTTGTGCTTGCCCAAGATGAGACATGGGCGCACGCCGGGCATGAGCTTGCCTGGGCACAATTCGCTTTGCCAGTGTCCGCACCGCAGCCAGCAGCAGCGGTTTCCCGGAAAATCTCGCCTGGACATCTGGAAGCGGCAGAAACGAAGCGAGAGATAACACTTGCAGGCGGCGACTTCCGGTTTGTTTTTGACAAAGCAGACGGCGTGCCCAAAAGCTGGGTGTTTGCGGGCAAGGAATTGCTTGTTGCGGGGCCGCGGCTGACTTTTTGGCGGGCGCCGATCGACAATGACATGTACGTGGTAGAAGACTGGCGCAAGGCGTTTCTGGACCGTTTGCAGACACGGGTCGACTCGGTCGCTTTGCAGCAGGAACGCGATGATCGCGCCGTCATTGTTTGCGATGTGCGGATTGGCCCGCCTGTCTACGCCTGGGCATTTGCCTGCCGATACACGTACACGGTATTCGGAAACGGCGAAGTGCATGTTGAGGTGCAGGGAACACCGCACGGCACGCCGCCAGCCATGTTGCCGCGAATCGGCTTGAAGCTGTTGATTGCCAAAGATTTGGAGCGCGTATCCTGGTACGGCCTCGGCCCAGGGGAGTCGTACAGTGACAGCAAGGAAGCGAATCGCGTCGGCGTATACCACGCCAGTGTCGATGAGCTGTACACGCCGTATGTGTTCCCGCAGGAAAACGGAAACCGCACGGACACGAGATGGATGTCGATCACTGATCAGCGCGGGATAGGTTTGTTCGCGAGCGGCCAGCCGACGATGGATTTCAGCGCCCTTCGCTACGATACAGACGATCTGGAGCAGGCCAAACATGTGACCGACTTGGTGAAAAGGGACTATGTGACGCTGCATCTGGATTATCGGCAAAACGGTCTGGGAAGCAACAGCTGCGGTCCCAAGCAATCGGAACAACATGCGTTGCGTCCAGAAGCATTCCGCTTCCAGCTACGCCTCGCTCCCTTTTTCAAAGACGCCATTTCGGAAATCCAGTTGAGCAAACAGCAAATAAGTGACTAAAGCACACCTATTAGCCACCTGAAAAACGTTGTACAATTTAATTAAAGATTGAATAGTGCAACTAATCGAATAATGGTGGTGGTTCTGTCACATGAAATCATGGTTGCTCGTTCCGCGCAGAAGTATCCACGCCAAGCTGCTCGCTTGTATGCTCATCGCCGCCATCATCCCGCTGTTTATTCTCGGCAGCATGGCTTACTGGAAGTCGTCGATGGTCGTGCGGGAGCAGTTTGGCACATCCGGGGAGTACATTGCGACACAGCTGCAAATCCAGATCGACAACTACCTGAGTCAAATGCGCTACATCGCCTACGACATCAACACGTACTTGTCCGACCCCACGCTGATCGTCATGCGCGAGGAGCAGCCGAAAACATACGCGGGCTTTCTGGAGCAAAAAAACTTTGAACGTTTCTTGGGGGCGTACAGCACGCAGGATACGAAAGGCATCTTCATCGTGACGCCCTCGGGGTATTTTTTCGGGAAAAATGTGATCAACGGACAAGACTTGCAGCGCGAACAATGGTGGAAGGCGTTGCCCGCGAAGCTCACAGGGGAGAGCTGGATCGGTTTTTACACCCCTCGGCATTACGTCGGGTTTGAACAAACCGAATTTCGCCATAGCGAAAAGGTGCTGGGACTGGTCGTGCCTGTTCTCAGCGGTTACGGCGTGCTCAAGGACAGCCGGATTTTGATTGAAATGAAAGCCGGAAAGCTGTTTCAGCTGTTTCAGAAGCTGGAAGACGACATGAAGGCGTACGTAACGATTACCGATGAAAACGGCCGCCTGATTTACCAGACAGCGGGCCGTTTTACCGAACAAAAAGACGACATCGTCTGGAACAAGCCGCTGGAATCGAACAACTGGATGATGCAGGTGCGCTTGCCTTACGAGCAGATGAATCGTTCTGCCGATGTGATTGGCTCTTTTTTCGTGGCTGCCCTCGTCTTGTCGGCAGCGCTGGCAGTCATGCTCGCCTATTTGTTTTCCCGACGAATCACCGGAAAAATTCGCAGGCTGGAAGAAACGATGCGGCTGGTCGGCACAGGCGAGCTGCAAACGCGAGCGACAGTCGATACGGAAGATGAGCTGGGCAGGCTCGGCGTGAGCTTCAATCAGATGGTCAGGAAAATCCAGACGCTGGTCGCTGAGGTGAGCAAAACCGAGCAATTGAAAAAAGAGGCGGAGCTGCGCGCCGTCCACTACCAGATTAACCCACATCTGTTGTTTAATACGCTCAACTCCATCCAGTGGAAGGCAAGGCTCTCCGGAGCGAATGAAATCGGCAGCATGCTCTACCACCTGATCAAAGTGCTGGAAGGCAACCTCGACATCTCGCAGGAGCTGGTGCCGCTGGAAAAGGAACTGAAGACAGCCGGGCATTTTTTGGAGATTCAACAGTTTCGCTACGGGCCTGTCTTTTCGTTTGAGCAGGACGGCGTGGAGGCGTGCAGCCGTTATTTGATTCCGCGGATGACGCTCCAACCGCTCTTGGAAAATATTTTTTTCCACGCTTTTGAAGACGGAGAGGGAGTCATCCGGATTGCGGTTCAGGAAGAAGCAGGCATCGTGACGCTGCTGTTGCGCGACGATGGCGCGGGAATCGAGCCGCAGCGGCTTGCCCAGCTCTTGGACCCGGAACTGAAACGCTCCAGCAAGCGGGGTCTTGGCGTGTTCAATGTGGATCAGAAATTCAAGCTTCATTTTGGCAAGGAATACGGGTTGAACATCTCGTCAGTCAGAGGAGCAGGAACCACGATTCAGATCACATGGCCGAAAAGGGAGGAAGTGCCTGATGAGCATCAAGGTAATGATTGTGGATGATGAGGTGCTGGTGCGAAAAGGTCTGAAGGCGATGGTGCCGTGGAGTCGTTACGGTATGGAGGTAGTCGCGGATGCCCCGAATGGGCGCAAGGGCTGGGAAGCTTTTATGCAGATTCAACCTGAGCTTGTGATTACCGATATCGTCATGCCGGAAATGGATGGTCTGGAGCTGTGCAGGCGGGTCAAGGAACAGGCGCCGCAGACGAAAGTGCTCTTGCTGAGCTGCCACCGCGACTTTACTTTCGCCCAGCAGGGAATCTCTCTCGGTGTGTCTGGCTATTTGCTCAAAACTGAGTTTCAGGATGATGAGTGGGATTCCCTGCTGCAAAGGATGAGAGCTGAGCTGACAGGGGAGAAAAAGCAACCGCCTCAACCTCGCGAACGGCAAAAGGAGTGGAGGCTCGAATTTGGAACATGGCTGACGGGCTTGAATCGCGGCTTTGAGCAAAGCCTGGCTGCCATGCTGGAAGCGCAGTGGAGCTGGATGAACGATGCCACGCGCGTATGGCTGCTGGCAGGCATGGGCGAGTATCGGGAAGAGCAGGAGCGGGTGATGTTGTCACGGGAGCTGGATACGACCTGGGAGTGGATTCCGTGTGGAGATCACCGCTTCCTGTTTTGTCCCGCTGATTCGTGCAGGCAGGTGGAATCGCTGCTGGTGGAATGGAAGCTGGCTGGAACCGTGACAAGCTGGGAAACAGCGGGTCCTTTTAGCGGGCGCGAGCAGTGGCTGCTGACGGTGCGCACGCTGTACAAAAAGACGGAATGGGCGAAAAAATTCGGCGTGATGCAGGATGCGTGGCAGGAGCCGATTCGCCAGGCCGTTCACTATGCGCTCGATCGGCTGGACACGCCGCTGACGGTAAGCGAGGTCGCTTCACAGGTGGGGCTGAGCCGCAGCCACTTTAGCGTGTTGTTTAAAAAAGGCGTGGGCGAGAGCTTCGGGGAGTTTCTCGACAAGCGTCGCGTGAGAATCGCGCAAGGCATGCTTGGCGAGACAACGATGTCGATCCAGGAAGTGGCGGAACGCGTCGGTCTGCCTGACGCCAAATACTTTAGCAAATGGTTCAAAAAATACACAGGCATGAGTCCCAGTCATTACCGTTTCAAACAAAAAGAGGAGTCTGGCCGAACAATCGTCCACTCCACCGCGCAAACTTGATTCGGCCCGGAAAAAGGAAACAAATTCGCGTACTAATTACGAACAGATGGCGGTTTCCCCATATTTTTTCTTTCATTAGAATGGAGAAAAATCAGGCTGTAACTCAAGGGGGGGCACAGATGAAAAAGATGGCGTCAAAATGGATGACAGCCGGGATGGCACTACTTCTCGCTGTAGTGACGGGTTGTTCGCAAAGCCAGCCAGCAGAGACACAAAACACGGGCAGTAATACGGGCAGCACAACGCCGACATCGTCTGAAAAAAAGGAAACGGTTACATTGCGCTTTGCGACATGGGACACGGATGAAATGCTGAAAATTCAGCAAGATATCGCGAAGAAATTCGAACAAAAAAATCCCGGCGTGAAAGTGCAGGTCGAAGCGTATGCCGATGGTTTTGACCAGAAGCTGGTCGCGGCATTCGGTGCGAAAAACCCGCCGGATGTCATGTACATGTGGGATTTCCCGACTTACCATGCGTCGCTTGAGTCGCTGGATGAATTTGCAAAAAAAGATTCGACAGTCGCCATCGACGACTTTTATCAAGGACTCCTGAATTACAACCGCTACAACGGGAACTTGTACGGATTGCCTGCCGGGTTCTCGACGCGCGTCATGTTTTACAACAAAAAGCTGTTCAACGAGGCGAATGTGCCACTGCCGACAGACGGCTGGACGTACGACGACTTTAAAGCAGCAGCCAAACAGCTGACGATCCGTGAGAAGAAGCAGTACGGATTTGCCGTTCGCTCTGAGCCGGATACGTACGACCTGCAGGAAGTGGTCTGGAGCAACGGCAGCAGCTTTATCAGCCCGGATGGAAAATCGATCGATGGATTCATGAATAGCAAAGAAACCGCGCAAGCTTTGCAAGTTTTCAGCGATCTGACGAAGGAAAAGAGCGCGGTGCTCGTCGGAGGCAAAAATCAGCAAAGCGGAAACGACTTGTTCAAAGCTGGCAAGCTGGCGATGTATGACAACGGCGTATGGTCGCTGGAGTCTTACAAAAAGGCAAACGTCGATTTCGGCACGGTTGTAATGCCGCAGTTCCCTGGCAAGCAGGGCAAAGGTGTCATCGCCACTTCCTCGGTGTCGATCGCCAAAGACTCCAAGCATAAAGAGCTGGCTTGGGAGTTCGTGAAATACTTCGTTTCCAGTGAAGCGATCAAAATGCGCACGTCCGATCTGCCTGTACGGATCAGCGTGGTTCAGGAGAAAAAGCTCGATCAGGACGCCCTGTACGCTCCGTTTTACAAGATGCTGGAGAAGTCGAACGATACGCCAGCGTTCCTTTTGCACCCGCATTGGAACGAGATCAATCGCAACCTCTCGGCGGCGGTCAATGCGATCATGCTGGGCCAAAATGCCGAAGAGCTGCTGAACAAGGCGGTCAAGGACTCCCAGAAGTACATGCAAAAATAAGGGAAGGATGTCAGGGACGTGAAAACAGAGACAATCGTGACGCGTGAGGAGCCTGCCATGACCGTACAACCCAAAAAAATGAACTGGGGGGCGCTTCTCACCCCCTATCTTTTTATCCTCCCATGGATCATCGGCTTTCTCGCTTTTACGCTGGGACCGATGCTGTTTTCGCTCGTAATGAGCTTTTTTGACTGGCCTGTAGTGGGGGAGGTTACCTTTGTCGGGCTGGACAACTACGTCAACATGTTTACCGATGACCCGCTGTTTTGGCAATCGCTTTGGGTAACGATCAAGTTCGCCCTGCTGTTTGTGCCGCTCAATCTGATCATCGCCCTGTTTTTGGCGATCATGCTTAACCAAAAAGTGCGGGCAAGCGGCTTTTTCCGGACGGTGTTCTACTTGCCGAGCGTGATTTCCGGCGTAGCGCTGGCGATGATCTGGGCATGGGTGTATGACGGCGAGTACGGCATTTTCAACTACTTGCTCAGCCTGATCGGAATTACCGGGCCGGATTGGTTGAATGACACTTCGTGGGCACTCGTCGCCATGGTCATCGCCAGTCTGTGGGGGCAAGGCTCGATGGTGCTGATTTTTCTCGCAGGGCTGAAAGGGATTCCCGAAAGCTTGTATGAAGCTGCATCCATTGACGGCGCGGGTACGGTGCACAAGTTTTTTCGCATCACACTGCCGATGATCAGCCCGACGCTTTTGTTCAACCTGATCATGACGATCATCAGCGCGTTTCAGCAGCTCAGCCTGGCGCTTTTGCTCACCGGGGGCGGGCCGTTGCAATCGACTTACTTTTACGCCATGTACGCGTACGACAACGCCTTCAAATACTTCAAGATGGGATATGCGTCGGCGAACTCGTGGTTTATGTTTTTGATCATTTTGGTGCTGACTTTCATCGTCTTCAAAACATCCGGAGGCTGGGTGTACTACGAAGGTGACAATCGCAAGGGAGGGGAGGAAGCTTGATTCGCAAAGCGATATCGTATACGAGCTTGATCTTTTTCTCCTTTCTGTTTCTGGCTCCGTTTTACTGGATGGTCTCTACTGCGTTGAAGTCGGATCAGGAGATTTACACGTATCCGCCCAAATGGATTCCTGACGTCTTGCACTGGGAGAACTTCGCCAATGCGTGGATGTCGCAGCCGTTTAATCTGTTTTTGCAAAATTCGTTGAGCGTGACGCTCTTGACGACGATCGGCCAGCTGATTTCCTCATCGCTGGTGGCATACGGGTTTGCCAGATTTACGTTTAAAGGCAGGGACTTCCTGTTCATGGTCGTGCTGGCGACGATGATGATTCCGTGGGAAGTGACGATGATTCCGCTGTATATGGAATTTAATTACTTGAACTGGATTAATACCTTGAAGCCATTAATTGTGCCCTCCTTTTTCGGGGCGCCGTTCTATATTTTCTTGATGCGTCAGTTTATTTTGACAATTCCTCGCGAGCTGGATGAAGCGGCACGCATCGATGGGGCAGGCCCGTTCCAGATTTACGCGCGCATCGTGGTTCCGCTGATGATGCCTGCGCTGATTTTGATTAGCGTCTTCAACATTATGAACACTTGGAATGATTATTTGGGGCCGTTGATCTTTTTGAATGACCAGAGCCAGTACACTTTGACGCTCGGGCTTGCGCAATTCAAAGGCATGTACGACGTGGAAGCGACCGGGCTGATGGCGGTTACGATCCTGATCTCGCTGCCGCCGCTCGTGCTCTTTTTCCTCGCCCAGCGGTATATCGTCGACAACGCGGCAGGGGTCGGCATCAAGTAAGGAGGCATGGCAGGTGAAACATCGGGAGAAATGGGAAGGGGCATTCTGGTCGGTTCATCAATGCGGAGAGTGGCTGTTGCGGCTGGCAGTAGCCCACCTGCTCTGGATCGGCGGCACGCTTTTGGGAGGCGTCGTGCTTGGCGTTTTTCCGGCGACCGCAGCTGTGCATGAGGTGCTTGGCGGGCAAGGCTCAGGCGGAAACAGGGATGACAGAGGGCTTGCAGCCGCTTTCTGGTATGCGTACCGCCGTTACTTTTGGCGAAGCCAGCTATTGGGATATGCCCTGTTGCTGTCGGGAGTCGTGTTGTGGGGCGACCTGATTTTTTTCCTTGGTCTGGGCACGAAATGGAGCCTTGTTTGCGCAGCTTTGTTGGCCGGAATCAGTCTTCTGCATACCGCGATTTGCTGTCACGCTTTTGCCTTGCTTGTGCGCTTGGATCGCGGCTTTTGGGCAGGAATCAGGCAGTCGTTCTGGGCGGTGGCGGCTTTTCCCCTGCACGCTATGGTGACGGTCGGCGGCGTGTTTTTGTGCGTGGGCGTCATGCTTGTCTTGCCAGCGCTGCCGATCTTGCTGGGGGCAAGTGCGCTTGTCTGGTGGATGGCAGTGCGGACGGTTCGCTTGCTGGAAAAGTGCGAGCGCAAAGCAACTACACAGCAACTACGGGGTGAAACATATGCAGTTTGATTTGGGAATCGTTCCTTTTAGCCGATACGGGTCTTTTCTCGTCGTTTCCCGGCTTGGCAGCGACAAGCGGGCCGAGGGACTGTACTTGCGCAATGTGCGTGGCGGAGACAATCGTGACGGGGCTGTATTTCGACTGGAGCTGGTAGATGACGGGGTGGCAGTTCCTTTTGAAGTAGTCGCTACGCCAACTGTGCTCGTGCTGCGGGCAGAGCAAGGCGAGCTGGAATTGTGCATGGGCGAGCCGCAGCTTGTTCAGGTGCGCGGGCGGGGTGTCGGCTTGCGGCTGGTGTTGGAATCGGAGGCCGCGGATTACGTCATGCCAGCACCAGCCGACTGCCTGGTAGTCAACCATTTTACGACCGAGCTGCACTTTCGACTGACACCGCTTGCTGGAAAAGTGGCGGTAGAAGACGCGTGGAAGGCGACGCGAGACAGTCAGGTCAAGCTGTCGTTTTTGCCTGACGGTCAGACGGGTGAGCTGGAGGGCGTAATCGAGGAATTTCAGACGGTGTGGCGAGAGCGCAGCTATCCTGATTTTGCTTCCGGTCGCGCTCGGGTGGAGCAAGAGTATCGCGAATGGCTGGGACAGACGCTTCCACTCTCGGAAGCTGCTCGTGAAGACGGGCTGGCAGAAGCGCGCGAGCTGGCAGCGTATATAACGTGGTCGTGTGTCGTAAGGCCAGAAGGGTATTTGCCGCGTCCGGCGATGTATATGTCGAAAAACTGGATGACCAACATCTGGAGCTGGGATCATTGTTTCAATGCGATGGCCTTGACTCGCTGGAATTTGCCGCTCGCCTGGGATCAGTTGATGGTGTTTATCGACAGGCAGGATGAGAGCGGCGTGTTCCCCGATTTTATCAACGACAGGTATGCGCTCTGGAACTGCTGCAAGCCGCCGATTCACGGCTGGACGCTGGGCTGGATGCTTGCGCGCAACGACGATGTTACCGATGAGATGCTGACAGCGATATACGAGCCGCTATGCCGTTGGACGGACTGGTGGTTCCGCTACCGCGATGATGATCAGGACGGCATTCCTCAATACAACCACGGCTATGATTGCGGCTGGGACAACAGCACGGTTTTTCTCGACGGGACACCGATTGAAAGCCCGGATTTGCCCGCGTATCTCGTGTTGCAAATGGATGTGTTGGCGGGAGTGGCGAAGCGGTTGGGCCGGGATGACGAGGCGCAAGCCTGGGAAGAAAAGTCGGAAGCGACTTTGCAGCGATTGCTGGCGCAGCATTGGGATGGAAAGAAGTTTTTCGCGACGCGTTCGGGGAGCGACCAGCCCACTCGGGGCGACAGCTTGATCTGCTACATGCCGCTTGTGCTTGGCGAAAAGCTGCCCGAAGCGATGCGTGAGCAGATGATCGCAGACGTGCAGCAGCGTTTTTTAACGGACCACGGACTGGCTACGGAGAGTCCGGCAAGCCCGTTTTACCGCAGCGATGGCTACTGGCTCGGCCCGATTTGGGCGCCGGTGACCATGCTGTTGGTCGATGGTTTGCGCCGTGCGGGCGAAGAAAAGCTTTCCCAGGAAATTGCCCGACGCTTTTGCCGCATGGCGGCGGCAAGCGGGATGGCGGAGAACTTCGATCCCCTGTCCGGTGCGGGACTGAGAGACAGGGCGTTTACGTGGACGTCCAGCGTGTTTTTGCTGCTGGCGCATGAGTATGTGTGAGTGACAAAAAAGGACGATGGCTGCTGGAAAAGAGCGTAGCCATCGTCTTTTTCACCTTCCTTGCTAAGGAGTAGGGTTTTCTTTATAAGGATAGGTAATTTTCAAGCGGTAATAATCGTTACTCAAGTACTTATATTGTATCTTTAGAATTTTTCCTCCTTCATAAACTAAAAAACTTGATTCATTGACCAAAGCATGAAAGCTGCTAATCTTTCCTTCGTTTTTCAATATTGGCAATACTTCATTGTAAAAAGCATTAAACTCATTCTCATTGGAGTACGTCCGATAAAATGGTGAGCAGCTGTCTGTTATACCTTCAAAAACTGTACGTTCAGGAAGTGGCAGTTTGAGTTCCTCACACTGGAAGGAATGGCTAGGGGCCAGATAACTTTTTAGAGCATGTTGAAATTCTCTGTCCCAAAAAAACAATTGAATAAGGATGAGCAAGGAAAGAGCAAATACGATCTGCCACTTCCTTTGGCGCCATCCTGCGCGGCGAAGTACCAAAGAAAAGTAGATTAGGAAGATGACAAGAAAGAACAGGGAGTAAAAAATGTGGGACAGGGGAATTGGCATAGATCCTCCATGGTGAGCGTGTATTGCATTTTGAAATACAAAGTCATAACAAACCGCACTTCACTATCTGAAATACTATTTAGTTGTGTTTTATCGAAACATAGTAGGTAGACAAATAAATGGGGCGGATATAAGCGTCTTTAGAAGTCGCTCCCCAGTGATCATTTATCCTAAGAAACTCGTAAGTCCATACGTGGCGTGTATCATTGCTATCTCGAAAAGTTGCCTCGTATTCTTTGGCTCCCTTAACAGTGACTGTATGATCATAGTAAGGTTTCGAGTCTATGCTATAATACCCTGGCCCATCACTATCTAAATAGTTTTTAATATCGTCGTAATCTGGGGTGACTATCTCTTCATCATCACTTGTGGATTGAGATGAATCCCCTACTGCGTTAGCTGCAATTTTGTATAAGTTAGCATTATCCCAAGGATAGACCCCGTTGTCCGGTTTAACAAAGTATTTTGATTTAATCATTGCGTCGTATGCTTTCTTTTTATTGGAAGAGGATAAGTTAGAGTGATAGTTCATAATTTCTAATGTGCTAATTAATGCGCAATCATTATCGTAGTTATCCCATGGACTATCATCCTGATTTATTTCAGGAACATAGTAAGATTGGCTATACTCTTCGGATACTTTGACATTTGTATATCCATCATTTTCTAAGTATTTTTTTAACCATACGCCTGGATCTGTAATATAGTCGCCGTCGTATCCTTCGTTAGCACCTGAAAGAAAAGTTGAAAATAGTGAATCTAGCGTATCTTCAGTGGTATTCTCCCATTTATTCTGCATCTGAGTAGTGTTTATAATTCTCTTTTTGTTTGGCTCGCTATTGTTTTCCCTCTTCAATTCATCTATTGACTTTCCTTTATCCTTACCTTCAATTACAACGCCATCGTGATTAACTGAAAAATGCTGAAACTGGTTAGAATATAAAGTTTTGTTATTATCGAAATATGAAGAATCAATCTTTTCAAAGGAGAATTGAAGCAGCTCGCCGCTATCGGAGTCCACAATAACGAACCCTTCTGTGAAAATAACAAGAACCTCTGATAAGCGATCTTCCAAGTCATGCACAGGAATAATTTTCTTTACTTTAAATATGCCTTTCTTTATTTGTTCAGCCCAAGGGGATTCTGTATCGACTGCGGAAATAACCATACTCTCCATTAGAGCTTGAGCGGTGCCATTTGCTATTTTTTCAAGATCGTTTGTACTAAGTATTGATTTCCTATTCTTGGGAATATATTTTCCGATTTCTTTTACAAATCGCTCGTTACTACTTTTACTGATGAGCATAGATGAAGAAGACTCTTTTGCTACTCCGGTATCTGGATAAGCTAAAGTTGATAAAAGAAGTGCGCCAGCAACTAGTAAGAGATTTTGTTTACTCATATTACCTCAAAAGTAAAAAAATGTAATTAAATCACTTTGAGTATATTTATTATACATTTTATTGTAAATATTTTACCAATCTTTAACATTCATTAAAAATTGTAACACATTCCCTTAACATTCAAGGCTTATAGTAAAAGCAACAAGCAAATAGCTTCGGAACCATTGGGTGGAGACATGTGAAAACCCATAGTTTCTTCGTACGTGCGCCAGGTGGCATGCGGAAGGACTATGTGTTTTTTTTGTGTCTCCCTTTTTGTGTTCCGCTCAAAACGACAGGAGGAATCAGAGGATGAAACGTGGTTGGCTTGGCTTGACCTTGGCAGTGGCAATGGTGGGTATGGTCGGTTGCTCTGCGGCGGGAAGCGCAACTGGAGCAGCTGGGGGCGCCGGAAAAATGGCGATTGTGTACAACAACTCTGATGAGTGGGCGAGCTTTGGCACGATTCGCCAGGCGTTCAAGGAAAAGACCGGGATCGAAGTACCGAATGACAATAAAAACAGCGGCCAATCCGTGACAGCGATGATTGCGGAAAAAGACAGCCCGATCGCCGATGCGGTCTACTACGGAATCGTCTTCGGCTCTCAGGCGGTCGAGAAAGATTTGGTGGAAGGCTACAAGCCGCCGCATTTTGACGAGATTCCCGCAGCGTTGAAAGACCCTGACGGCAAGTGGATGACAGTGCACTACGGCGCGATCTCGTTCATCGTCAACAAGCAGGCACTGGGCAGCACCCCTGCACCACAATCGTGGGCAGACCTTTTGAAGCCGGAGTACAAGGGCAAAGTCGGATTCCTCGACCCGTCCTCGGCTGCCGTAGGCTACAGCGTGACCGTAGCGGCCAACCTCGCCATGGGCGGCGATTTGGACAACTGGAATCCGGGCATCGATTACTTGAAAAAGCTGGAGGCAAACGGAGTCATCCATCCAAAAGGAACAGCCAATGCCAAAGTGATGAAAGGCGAAATCCCGATCATTATCGACGCCGATTTCAACGGCTACAAGATGAAGTACGAAGAAAACGGCCCAATCGATGTGGTCATTCCAAAAGAAGGCTCGCTGAAGCTGCCGTACGCCATGTCGATTATCAAAAATGCGCCGCATAAAGAGGCCGGACAACAATATCTCGACTTCCTGCTCTCCGACGAAGGTCAGCAAATGTTCGCCAAAGGCTTTGTCCGCCCGATCCGCAACGTGCAGATTCCAGGCGAGGTCGAAAGCAAGTTCTTGCCAGCGGCTGATTATGAGCGCGTCCGCGACGTTGACTTTGCGAAAATGAATCAGGTTCAAAACGCTTTTATCGAGCGTTGGAAGAGTGAAGTTCTTGCCAACTAGAGGAGTTTGTCTATGAAAAGAATGGGCGTTGCCGTCTTTGTCTTACCGATTTTCCTGCTGTTTGCGTTCTTTTTCCTGTATCCGCTCATCGTGCTGGTCGTAGCGAGCTTTCAGCGCGGCGGCGAGCTTACGGCGGGCAATTACGCTCAGATCATCACCAACCCGCAGTATTTGCACTCGCTGTGGAACAGCTTGTGGCTGTCTCTGTCCGTGACCTTGGTTGCGCTGGTTTTGTCTGCTGTGCTCGCCTTCTTTTTGGCCCGGCATTCGTTTCCGGGGAAGACGCTTTACTTTACGCTGCTGACTTTTCCGATCTCTTTTCCGGGCGTTGTCGTTGGCTTCATGATCATTATTTTGTTTGGTTCGACGGGCATTTTGCCGATGTTGTCCGAGCTTTTGACCGGGGAAAAAAAGCTGGTGTTTGCCTACACGATTGCCGGAATTTTTTTGGCCTACCTGTATTTCGAGATTCCGCGCATTGTGATGACGCTGTACGGGGCGATCAAAGATTTTGACCAGACGCTGGAGGAGGCTGCCCGAACTATCGGGGCTACGCCATGGCAGGCGATCCGCTATGTGGTACTGCCGACGCTTTATCCGATCTTTCTCTCGGCGGGAGCACTTGCCTTTTCCACGTCGATGAGTGCATTCGGCACAGCTTTCACGCTGGCGAACGACTTCGATATTTTGCCGATCCTGATGTACAACGAGTTCACGCTCAATTTCAACATTGAAGTAGCCAGTGCGATTGCGGTCGTCATCGGGCTTGTCTGCGTGGGGATTAACCTCGGGTATCGCGTGCTGGTCGAAAAGGAGGGGCGTTCTTGATGCAAACAGCAGGAAAAGCGTTGGTCTACGTGCTGGTTTTTCTGATCAGTGCGCTCATCCTCTCTCCCTTGTTGTTTACCGTTGCCGGATCGTTTGCGGTGTACTGGGGCGCTGACATGTATTCGGCGGGCGTGACCTTGTCCTGGTATGCAAAAGTATTCGAGAAATTTGGGCATACGATTGGCTTTACGCTGGTGCTCGCTTTTTGCACGGTGCTGGTCAATACGGTGCTGGGCACGATGGCCGGCTACTGGTTTTACCGTTGGAAAAGCCGCTGGGTGTTTGTGCTGGAGGAACTGCTGTCTTTGCCGATCGCCGTACCAGGCATTGCGATTGCCCTGGCGCTGATTCAGACGTATCCGGCGATGCGCGCATCCGGTGCCTTGATGCTGGTCGGGCATGTAATCATTACGTTTCCGCTGATGTTTCGGACTGTGCTCGGCACGCTGCGGACAAAAGATTTTCGCACGCTCGACGAATGCGCAGCTACGCTGGGAGCCGGGCCGATGTACCGCTTTTTCCATGTGATTTTTCCGAGCATTCGCGGGGCGATTCTCTCCGGTGCCGTCATGGTATTCATGCTGTCGCTCGGCGAGTTCAACATGAACTTTTTCCTGTACACGCCGCTGACGGTGACATTGCCGATCGGGCTGTACGAAGCGTACTCGACGCTGCGGATTGAATTGGGCAGTGCGTACACGACACTGTTTTTGGCGATGGCGATTCCGCTGATGTACTTGCTGCATCGCCTGAACCAGAGTTCGGCCTTTTCGCGAAACGGAGGGGTGTAGATGGAGGAGAGCACGGTGCAATCGATGGAAATTGCCATTCGTGGCGTATCAAAAACTTTTCAGGATGGAACGACGGCCTTGCAGCCGATCGATTTGCAGGTAGCGGCAGGCGAGGTGCTGGTGCTGCTCGGGCCATCTGGCTGCGGGAAAAGCACGCTGCTGCGGATGATTGCCGGGCTGGAGCAGCCGACAGCCGGACGTATTTTGATCGGGGATCGCGACGTTACCCAGCTTCCGCCGGAAAAGCGGGGGATCGGCTTTGTTTTTCAGCAGTACGCCTTGTTTCCTACGATGACGGTGGAAGAAAACATCATGTTCGGCATGAAGCTGCGCAAAATCGGCAAGCAGGAGCAGAAGGCCAAGCTGGAGGAACTGCTCGCCTTGATGAACTTGACGGAGCTGCGCAAGCGACTGCCTATTCAGTTGTCTGGCGGGCAGCAGCAGCGTGTGGCGATTGCCCGCGTGCTGGCGACTGACCCGATGATTTTGCTGATGGACGAGCCGTTGACGGCACTGGATGCCAAATTGAAGGAGCACCTGCGGTTGGAGCTGGCCCAGTTGTTTCGCAAGCTGCACATTACGACGGTATACGTGACGCATGACCAGACAGAAGCGATGGCGATTGCCGACCGGATTGTCGTGATGAACAAAGGGGTCATCGAGCAGAGCGGTACGCCGAAAGAGATTTACCTCAAGCCGAAATCTTCATTTGTGGCCCAGTTTGTCGGGCAAGTGAACCGCTTGCGGGCAAAGGTCAAGACAGCGGAGCGTGGCAACGTCCTCGATTTGGGATTTTACCAGCTTCCGTACAAAGGGGAGAGCCGGGCAGTCGCGGACATCGACGTGTTCCTTCGCCCGGAGGACGTATATCTCACGCAAGAAGCAGGCTTTTCTGCACGCGTGCAGGACGTGATTTTTCTCGGCGATCATTACCGCGTCATTGCCGAGTCCGGCGGGCAAAAGCTCGTTATCGACGTCGGAAACGACACGCTGATCCACGAAGGAGATCAGGTGCAACTGGAAATACGCGAAGACAAAATCATTTACGCATGAGGTGACGGGGATGAAAAAAGAAATTTGCTACTCCGACTTGGCGCTTTTGACGCAGCCGATTGAGGCGAATATCGAGCTGCTTCTGGAACACGGGGCAGACAAAATCGAGCTTTTGATGGACGGGCTGCAATGGGATGCCATGGACGATCAGATCGCCCGCATGAGCAAAGTGTTGCCCCAGTACAACGCAGGGTACACGGTGCACCCGCCAGCGTGGGACACCAGCTTGACCAGCGAGAACAAAGCGATTCGCGAAGCGTCTTTTTCCGAGTACGCGAAAGCGATCCAGTTCGCGCATAACATCGGGGCAGAGCATGTCGTGATTCACCCCGGCTTTTGCTTCTCGCCCGTCTTTGACAAAGAAATTGCCCAGATGCGAGCGGCTGACGCGATTCATCGCCTGTGCAAAATAGCCGCGCCGCTCGGCGTGAAGCTGGCTGTGGAAAATGTAGGTTACAAAGGCGCGTCGATTTTCAGCGAAGCGGAGTTTGCGGCTTTTCTGGATGGAATGGACAGCGTCGCAGGGTACTTGCTCGACACCGGACACGCTTATTTGAACGATTGGGACATTCCGGCACTCATTCGCAGTATTTCGCACCGACTGCTTGCCGTGCATTTGCATGACAACTACGCAACAGGAGACGATCATTTGCCGATTGGAGAAGGCGGCATCAGCTGGGAGCCTGTTTTTGCCACACTTGCGCAGACCGCGCCGGATTGCCAGCTGATTTTGGAATATGCGCCGGGCACAGAGCTGGTCAAGCTTCAGCAAGGAAAAAGCATGCTGCTGGAGCGATTGCAGCTCGTGTAAGCAAACAAACCGCACTACTACCATGATCAAAAGGAGTGGAGAGGGAGCATGAAAAGAAAGCAGACGAAGCAAACAGGCAAAACAGGAACGCAAAAGAGGGCAACGGCAGCATCTGTACTAGCGTTGACCGTCCTGCTCAGCAATGTCCCGGTGCATGCCGAGAATGCGACAGCGGTCACTGAGACAGAAGCAGGAAGCAGCACAGCAGGCGACACGAAGGCAGAAGAGACTGGGACAGACGCGCCAGAAACCGGAGCAGCCGAAGACGCTACCGCCGGCGAGAACGGCCCAGCAACTCCGGAAGCGCCAGGGGAAGTGCCCGCAGGTGATGCCGAGACGACACCAGGAGAAGCTCCTGCCGAGGTGCCGACTGATGCGCCAGCTCCAGAGGAAATTCCTGCTGTATCGAGCGTGGAAGCTTTGCAGATCACGCAAGACTCGCCGATCAAAATTACGGAAATTTTGTACGATGCAGACGGCTCCGACGATGGAACCGAGTTTTTGGAGATTTCCAATCTGGGAACGAAAACCGTCGATATTAGCGGCTACATGATCGGCGATGAGGAAACAAGAGGCGGCGGCGAGGGAATGTTCGCTTTTCCGCAAGGCACGAAGCTTGCTCCCGGACAATCCATCACGATTGCCCAATCGTCGCTGATCAACAAGGCCAAATACCGCTATACTCCCGATTTTGAGCTTCCGCCTGTCGAGCAGTACAACCCGCAAGACGACCCGGATGTGCCGAATTTGCTGCCGACCGATTGGGCAACAGGGACGATTGTCATGGCAAACGGCGGCGATGACGTGCTGCTGATGGACGACAAGTACAACGTTCTCGACTATGTTCCATACATCAAAGACACGACTTTTAACGGCAAAAAAGTCAAGGCGGCCAAGCCGTTGAACAACTTGGGCGAATCTTTGCAGCGAATCAAGCAAACGGGAGATGCTTCGGTCGACTTTTACTCGCTGTTCCCAAGTCCGGGAACGTGGAGCGACAAGGAGCCGGAAGAACCGGACTTTGGTCCGAGCGACTCTTTGATCATCACAGAGGTTATGAATGATCCGCTGTTTGATGAAAGCACGGGTGAATTTGTCGAGATTACGAACATATCGGATAAAGCTATCGACATTAGCGGCTATTTGATTGGAGATGAAGAAACAAAAGGCGGCAGCGAGGGAATGCACGCGTTCCCGCCGGGGACAATCATTCAACCGTACCAGCCAATCGTTGTCGCCCGTTACGCGGATGGCATCGTAGAGCGTCACCAGACGAAGCCGGACTTTGAAATTTTCGAGTCGATGGACGATGTACCGCAAATGCTGCCGACGAAGTGGGCTACTGGCAGCCTGTATTTGGCTAACAGCGGCGATCATGTGATTTTGGCTGATCCAGAGGCGCGCGTCATTGACGCCATGGTATACGGCGATGCCAAATTCCCGCAAGTAACGGCACACCCGGGAGTGGCAGGCGGTCACACGATGGAACGCTTGACAGGTGAAGATACGAACGACGCTTCCAAAGATTTTGTCGACCAGCCTAGTCCGACTCCGGGAGGTCTTCTGTTCGGCCCGGATGCTCTCGTAGACAAAATTCCGAAATCCGATTTGAAAGACAACGTCCTGATCGTGAAGGAGCCAGAGACTGGTGTCGTATCGCCAGTGACAGTAATTGGCTGCTATCAATCCGGCGATGTCTCGGCATTGGCTTCGTCCGGTGTTTCCTCCGTATTTTTGATGGTGGGCAAAAATATTGACGGACAACTGATTGTGTCGGCGGGAGACAGACCGCTTTTGGCCGATGCCCTCGATCAATTGGCGAACAAAGCGATTCCGATTTTGTCCATCGAATCGAAGGAGCTGGTGCCAGCTGTTGACCAACTGTTGACAGAGCGTTCCTTGACGGATGTGCACATCGTATCGAGCAACCCGGAGATTGTCCGTGCAATGCGGGAGAAAAACGATGAATACCGCGGCGCGATCCTGGACGGTGTGGACGAGCTTGATTTGGCCAAGCAAAAGCAGTTGGTAAAAACCGTGCGCGCCAGCAAATCGAACGTGCTGATTTTGCCTTACGACCGTGTGAATGCGGAAGTGGCTCGCTATTTCCGTCTGCGGGGAATTACGGTATGGGCAATCGAAAAAGCCGGAACCGTGCAGCATCACGATCTGGTCAGCATGGGTGTGCGCGGAATCATCTCTGCACAGCCAGAAACGGTGTTGTCTGCTCTGGCAGCCTATCCGACCGAGACGTTGACACAGCCGCCAATCGTCTACGCGCACCGCGGCATTCCGTCCAAAAAGCCGGAAAACACGATGTATTCGTTCCAGGAAGCGATTGACCTGGGAGCAGATATCGTGGAGACGGACATTCATAAGACGAAGGACGGCAAGCTTGTCCTGATTCACGACTTTGAGCTGGAGCGCACGACAAACGGCACGGGAAAAGTAAAAGACTACACGCTGGCAGAGCTTCGCGCACTGGTTGCCAACAAGCAAGACCCGGAAAACCCGGACTGGTACCAGCCTGAGATTACAGATGCCCGCATCCCTACACTCGACGAGCTGCTGGAAGCGGCAAAAGGCAAAGCCGTACTCGATCTGGAAGCAAAAAGCATCGGCTACGAAAAAGAAATCATCGAAGCCATTGAAGCGCATGACATGGTGGAAGACGTCATTCTTTGCAGCTTCAGCTCGGAAGTATTGAACCGTTTTGCTGCTTTGAATCCGGAAGTCGGGCTGGGCTATGTGCTGAGCGGCTCCAAGCCGGAAACGAAGAAGGATCAATACGCGGAGAAGCTCGTCACAGATGCGATCCAGCTCAATGCCCAATACTTCCTCGACCAGGCGATTTTGACACCGGAGCTGGCGCGCTACGCCAAGCATCGCGGATTGCCGCTCGGCGTGTACACCGTAAACGAAAATGCGCAGATTGAAGAAGCGTTGCGTACAGGTGTGAGCGGGGTTGTTACCGACTACGCACAACGTTTGCTGACAGCGCCAATTCGCGTCGATGCGCCGCAAAGCTCGCTGGAATTGACCGCAGGTGAAGTGAAGCCGCTCGAAGCGATCATCGACTATCGCGTGGCGGAAGACCAGTTGGCGCCAGCCCGCATTCGCCTGATTGACAACCATGACGCCGCAGTGGAAGTGGCAGCAGACGGCAAGAGCCTGATCGCCAAAAAGGCTGGCACAGCCAAGGTTCAACTGAGTGTGGAAGTGCCATCTGGCGGCAAGACGTGGAAAATGGTCACGACCGTGATCGAAGTGAAGGTCAATTAATTGTTTCGCGAAACAGGAGGGGGAGCTGCTTCCCTCTCCTTTTGCTACTATGACGTTTGTGCGAAATCAGAGGACAGACCTTGAAACTTCTGAACATTCGGGATACTCTTGATGAAAAGGCTTGATTCGTAGAGCGGAGGGTGGTTGATGCATGCTCGAGGAAAGCGTTTCGTTGCGGATGTGGAAACGTTTTGTTCAAGAAGGTGTAATTGACTCAGCACGAATCAACAAACGGATTACAGAATCGTGGCATCGCTGCAAAAGCAGCCGGGTAAACCCGTATGCAGGCACAGGGCAGGTTGTACTCGCCGGGGATGCGCTGAAAAGACAACAGGAGAATAGTCGCCTGCTGCTGGAGCTTGCCTTGCCGCAAATTGACCGACTGTCGCCTTTTATCCACGACGTGGGGATGATCGCGCTCGTGATTGACCCCGAGGGCTACGTCTTGAGCATGCGTGGCGAAAAGCGGGCGCTTCACGATGCCAATGCGATCAATTTTGTCGAAGGGGTACGCTGGACAGAGGATGAGGTGGGCACGAACGCAATCGGCACGGCGCTTTTGGCAAAAGAAGCGATCATGGTCAACGGAACCGAGCACTATTCGGTTGCCTCGCATCGCTGGAGCTGCTTTGCGGCCCCCATCCGGGACGACAGCGGCTCGCTGCTCGGAATCATTGACGTATCAAGCCCTGTCGAGCGCAGTCACCCGCAGACGATGGCGACTGTCATGACGCTTGCTTACTCCATCGAGCAGGCTTGGATGAAGCAGCGGCAGCAGGACGAACTGGAATTGCTGCAACGCGCCATGATATTGCCGAACGAAGGACAGCGGCCCATCATTTTTTGCAACCAGGAAGGCCGGGTAGTGTATGCGAGCGCAGATATACGCAAGCGAATCGCCAACTGGACCAATCTGAGAAGACATGAGGTTGCGGAGTACGGCTTTTTCGAAGCGCGGCAAGCGCCGTTGTTTTCCGAACGTCATCCGGGCTTGATTGGCTGGGTGATCGAGCTGGCGACAAGCGATGCGGGACTTGCGCGGATGTTTGTGAACCGTTCCTCCTCATTCCGCTTCCAAGGCGAGCCGGGAACGAGCGCAGCCTTTTGCAACGTCCTGCGGGAGCTGGAGCGGATCGCGCCAACGGACGGGAACGTGGTGATCTATGGCGAAAGCGGCACGGGAAAAGAGTTGGTCGCACAAGCGATACACGACAACAGTCCGCGCCGGGAAGGGCCGTTTGTGGCAGTCAACTGTGGCGCTATACCTCGCGAGCTGATGGAAAGCGAGCTGTTCGGGTATGTGGAGGGGGCGTTTACCGGAGCGCGCCGCCGCGGATATACAGGAAAGCTGGCGCAAGCGAACGGCGGCACGTTGTTTTTGGATGAGATCGGGGAGATTCCCGCTGCCATGCAGGTCGCTTTGCTGCGCGTCCTGCAAGAGCGAAAAGTCACGCCGATCGGCAGTACGGAAGAGCATGCACTGAATATTCGCGTCATCGCGGCTACGCATCGCAATTTGCGGCAACAGGTGGGTGAGGGCAGCTTTCGCGAGGACTTGTACTATCGGCTGCACGTCCTCCCTGTATCACTGCCGCCGCTGCGGGCGCGGAAAGAAGATATTCCGCTGCTGATTCGCCACTACTGTCACAAAAACGGCTATCAGCTTGATTTGCCAAAAGCGTTGCTGGATGAGTTGATAGCGTATGACTGGCCGGGCAATATACGCGAGCTGTACAACGCCGTTGAACGTCTGCGAGTCCTTCCCCGAGAGGATTGGAAGCGGTTACTTTGCGATGTGATGCAGGCAGGAGCTGATTATGAGCTGCGTCCGCAGGCAAGACAGTCGATTCAGCAGCCGTCTTTTTACGAAGCCGACTCGCTCTGTTACCGCGAACAACTGGAGCGGCAGACGATCGTGCAAGCTCTGGAAAAAAGCGGCGGCAGCGCTTCGGTAGCGGCTGAGCTGCTAGGTATTCCGCGCAGCACTTTTTACCGCAAGCTGAAAAAGTATCGGCTCTGACGAAAGAGCACGAGAGGGGGGATCACGCATGCCATTTTGGTGGGAGCAAACGCCTGTTCAACTGCTTGCTACGGTCTCCCGGCCGTATCGCGGGGAAGTGTTGATCCCTTTTAGCGTAGACGAGGCGTATGCCCGGCTATGTTCACAGGAGCCGACGACTGCTCCTGTCATTCACTTGTGGCGGCATGAAAAAGCGATTGTTTTGGGCGCGCGTGATGCCAAGCTGCCGCATGCGGCTGAAGCTGTGCGACAGTTGGAGGCAGCGGGGTATCAGACCGCTGTCCGTCCATCAGGCGGGGCTGCCGTTCCGCTGGCGCCGGGAGTGATCAACTTGTCGCTGGTGATGCCTGTTGCCGCTTCTGATTTGAATCCCGAGCCGTTTTTTCTGCGGATGGTGGAGTTGATCCGGGCGACGTTGGGCGACGACGGAGCGAAAATGAGCAGCGGTGAAGTAGAAGGGGCTTATTGTCCGGGCACTTACGATCTCGCCATTGAAGGATATAAATTTTGCGGGATCGCCCAGCGGCGTTTGACTCGGGCGGTTGCGGTCCAGGCGTTCATCAATGTCGAAGGCTGCGGGCGCACGTACGAAGAGATCATCCAGTCTTTTTACGAAAAGGCAGCTATGGGCGCTCCCGGCGAGCAGTTTCCGCAAGTACAGCCGGGGCGGATGGCAAGCTTGTCCGAGCTGGGAGTGCTCGGGGGAGTGGCAGAGTTTGTCCTGCGCTTGCAGGAACTGCTGCACGCACACGCGGAGTCATCTGTTGCGGTGCTGGATGCTTGTCCAGACTCGCTTGCGCAAGAGGCGAAGAGTGCGCTCGAGCTGTTAAAAGGAAGGCAGCGCCAACTGGTCGGTTCTTAAAAAGAACCGGCTTTTTTTGTGCGTGAAAATCGGTTCGGCTTTTTCATGAAAAACGTATGAAAGCTCATGAACGCGGATGTACCTTTTCGCGTGCAATCACACGGTCATGACGGCTGGATCGTATCTGTACAGTCGGGAAACCGATCTCAAGTGAGCCTTCGCTCCACAAGCTGCTGTGAGAAAAAATGAGACAAAACGGGACGATGTCTCAATTTGTACTACCTGGTGCCGACAGTCCAAGCAGAAAAAGCCGCAAAACCGCGCAGTTGCTGGCTGGCACAGAGATTGCACATAAGAAAAGGGCAAGAGCGATCGACCGGGTCGTTCCAAACAAGTCACGATGGAGGAGGCGTATCTGATGAAAGTAATCCAGGCGGAAGAACAGGTGCTGTCCCGTGAACAGGCGAAATGGATGTACCGCAAAATGCTGGAGATTCGCAAGTTCGAGGACGCTGTTCACGTATTGTTCGGACAAGGCAAGCTGCCGGGGTTTGTCCACTTGTATGCAGGGGAGGAAGCGATTGCGGTGGGGCTTGGCGTCCATCTGAACCAGCAGGACAGCATCACCAGCACACATCGCGGCCACGGCCACTGCATTGCCAAGGAATGCGACTTGAATGGAATGATGGCAGAGATATACGGAAAAGCGACTGGCTTGTGCAAAGGAAAGGGAGGCTCCATGCACATCGCTGACCTGGACAAAGGCATGCTGGGCGCGAACGGGATCGTCGGAGGCGGTTTCCCGCTGGCATGCGGCTCTGCCTTGACCGCCAAGCTGAAAAAGACCAATGCGGTCAGCGTTTGTTTCTTCGGAGACGGAGCCAACAACCAGGGCACCTTCCACGAAGGCTTGAATTTGGCGGCAATCTGGAAGCTTCCCGTCGTATTTGTAGCGGAAAACAATGGCTACGGAGAGGCGACGCCGTTTACATACGCCTCCAGCTGCACACATATCGCTGATCGTGCAAGCGGTTACAATATGCCGGGAGTGCGCGTGGACGGAAAAGATGTGCTGGCTGTTTACCAGGCGGCCGAAGAAGCGGTTGCCCGTGCGCGGCGGGGCGAGGGGCCGACTTTGATCGAATGTGTGACCTACCGCAACTACGGCCATTTTGAAGGGGATGCGCAGAAATACAAAAAAGAGATCGACAAACAGGAGCATCTCAATGAAAAGGATGCGATCACTTCTTTCCGCAATCATTTGACGACATCGCAAACCATGTCTGACACAGAGCTGACAGAAATCGAGCAAGCCGTAGACAGTGCGATCCAGGAAGCGATCCGCTTCGCCGAGGAAAGTCCGTATCCGAGTGCAAGCGAACTGCTGACTGACGTCTACGTGTCGTACTAAGAGAGGGGGATGGAGGACATGACGAGAAAAATCAGCTTTTCCGCAGCGGTTAATGAAGCGATGAAACTGGCGATGAGAGCCGATGAAAACGTGATTTTGCTGGGCGAGGATGTGGCTGGCGGGGCGCAAGTCGACCATTTGCAGGACGATGAGGCGTGGGGCGGCGTACTTGGCGTGACCAAAGGGCTTGTGCAGGAATTTGGCCGCGAGCGCGTTCTGGATACGCCGATTACCGAAGCTGGCTACATCGGCGCTGCGATGGCAGCGGCGGCAACAGGCATGAGGCCGATTGCCGAGCTGATGTTCAACGATTTTATCGGCAGCTGTCTCGACATGGTGATGAACCAGGGGGCGAAATTCCGCTACATGTTTGGCGGCAAGGCACAGGTGCCGATCACGATCCGCACGATGCACGGAGCAGGCTTCCGTGCGGCAGCACAGCACTCGCAGAGCCTTTACGCCATGTTCACGCACATCCCCGGCATCAAGGTGGTTGTGCCGTCCACACCTTATGAGGCAAAAGGCTTGCTGCTTGCCGCCATCGAGGACAACGATCCCGTCATTTTCTTCGAGGACAAGACGTTGTACAACACGACAGGAGAAGTTCCGGAAGAATATTACACCATTCCGCTCGGTGTTGCGGATATCAAGCGTGCGGGCAGCGACCTGACGATTGTCGCCATTGGCAAGCAAGTTCAGACGGCGCTTGCGGCAGCCGAGCAATTGGCGAAAAAAGGAATCGAGGTCGAGGTGGTCGATCCGCGCACGCTGTCACCGCTCGATGAGGATACGATTCTCGCCTCTGTCGCCAAAACGAATCGCCTGATTGTGATCGACGAAGCGAATCCGCGGTGCAGCATCGCAACCGATATCGCCGCGTTAGTCGCCGACAAAGGCTTTGATACGCTGGATGCACCAATCAAGCGGATTACTGCGCCGCATACACCTGTTCCGTTTTCTCCGGTGCTGGAAGATTTGTATCTCCCATCGCCGCAAAAGGTCATTCAGGTCGTGTCGGAAATGATCGGAGACGAATCGATCACGGTCGTTTCCTGATCGACTGGGAGCACTCGGCGTCGGCAGCAGCTAATGCCGGGTGCTTTTCGCGCTGAAAAGGGACAGACAAAATAGGAGAGGAGAGAGCGGGATGGCAGAAAATATCATCATGCCCAAGCTGGGAATGGCGATGGTGGAAGGAACGGTGATCGCCTGGAAAAAACGGGAGGGCGAGGCGGTCAAAAAAGGAGAGGGCATCGTCGATATCAGCTCGGAAAAAATTGAAATGGAAGTAGAGGCTGCAGCAGATGGCGTACTGCTGAAAATTGAAGTTCCCGCGGGTGGCGTCGTTCCTTATGGCACCGTGCTGGGGGTAATCGGGCAGCCTGGCGAATTGGCAGCCACTCCTGCGGTCGTTGCCGAGGCGCACGCCAAAGCCGAATCGGCTGCAACGCTGGCGACCGCTGACGGACAGAGCGCTGCGACAGGTACGAGTGCAGGTGCATCCATAGCCGCGACAGCTGTTCTGGAACGCCCGCGCGATGGCGTGAAAATTTCTCCTGTAGCTCGCAAAATCGCCGAGGAAGCAGGGTTTGACTTCACCACGATTGCCGGGACAGGGCCGCAAGGAAGAATCACCAAGGAAGATGTAGAGCGCGCGATCAAGGCTGCACAGGAAACCGCAGCCCCGGCACAGGCAGCTCCCGTAGCTATCGCAGTAGAAACAACCGACCGCGCAGCGGAAAGCCAGCCGGAACGCATCCCTGTCGCTGGCATGCGCAAGGTGATTGCCGAGCGAATGTATCAGAGCCTCCAGCAGAGCGCCCAGCTGACCATCACGATGCAGGCGGATATTACAGAGCTTTTGCAGCTAAAAGAGAAGCTCTCGCCGGAAATCGAGAGCCGCTATCAGCTCAAGCCGTCTGTCACGGACTGGATTGCCCGAGCAGTAGTCTTGGCGCTTGCCAAGCACAAGCAAATGAACAGCGCGCTTCTGGACGACCGGATCGAGCTGTATGACGACATTCATTTGGGTGTGGCGGTAGCCCTCGACAAAGGTCTGGTCGTCCCGGTCGTCCGCCACGCCGGACAAATGACGCTGGTGGAGCTGTCGCGCCAGCTGAAATCAGTGAGTGCGCGTGCCAAGCAAAATCAGCTCGCACCGGAAGAAATGAAAGGCTCGACTTTTACGATTACCAATCTCGGCAGCTACGGCGTAGACACGTTTACCCCTGTGTTGAACCCGCCGGAAACCGGAATATTGGGCATTGGCGCGGCAAAAGACACTCCCGTGTTCGTCGGTGACGAGTTGCAGCGGCGAAGCCTTTTGCCACTCTCGCTGACTTTTGATCATCGCGTACTCGACGGCGCTCCGGCAGCGGCGTTCCTGGCGACAGTCCGGTCTTATCTGGAAGCGCCGCACAGTCTGCTGATCTAGGAGGGAAGAGCATGTACGATATCGCGATCATCGGCGGAGGCCCTGCGGGTTACGTAGCTGCCATCACAGCGGCGCGTGCCGGGAAACAGGTTGTGTTAATCGAGAAAAAGGAACTCGGCGGCACTTGCCTGAACGAAGGCTGCATGCCGACAAAAGCGCTGCTGGAGTGTGCAGACACGTATCAGCACGTGCTTCATGCCGAGCGCTTTGGCATCGAAAATGCTGCTGACCATGTACAGGTCAATTGGGCAAAAATCAACGCCTACAAACAAAGCATCGTGCAAAAGCTGACCGGCGGCGTGCACTATTTGATGAAGCGCAATCAGGTACAAGTGATACGCGGCAGCGCAGCCTTTGAAAATGAGCGTGCGCTCCTGGTAGAGACAGCCAACGGCACGAGCAAAATCGAAGCAGAGAAGTTCATCGTAACGACGGGGGCGGAGCCGATCGCCCTGCCTTTTGCCCCATTCGATGGCGAATGGATTATGCACAGCAGCCATTTCCTGTCGCTGGAGACACCTCCGCCTGTGCTCGTAATCGTAGGCGGGGGAGTGATCGGCTGCGAGTTCGCTTCCGTATACAGCAGGCTGGGGAGCCAGGTGGTCATAGCGGAGATGGCTGAGCAGCTGTTGCCGGGAGAAGACCCGGACATTGCGGCGTTTCTGGAACGAAGCCTGAAACAGCAAGGAGTGCAGATTCATCTTTCCAGCAGTGTCGAGGCGCTCGATCGCACGACGCGGACGGCGCGCATCCGCACACCCGAAGGAACGGCGGAAATAAAGGCCGATGCTGTGCTGGTTGCGATCGGAAGGAAGCCGCGTTTGGACGGATTGCTGCTTGAGCGGGCAGGAGTCAAAGCTACAGCGCGTGGGATAGAGGTAAACGAGCAAATGCAGACAAGCCAGCCGCATATTTTCGCGGCGGGTGACGCTTGCGGTGGCATCCAGCTTGCCCACGTGGCCTTTCATGAAGGCGAAGTCGCTGCCCGCAACGCATGCGGGGAAGAAGCCATGCTTAACCTGCGCGCGGTGCCGCGCTGCATCTATACGTCGCCAGAGGTCGCTTCCGTCGGATTGACCGAGCGTCAGGCCAGGGAGAAATACGCTGGGCTGCTCGTGGGCGAGTTTCCTTTTTCAGCGAACGGCAAAGCGATGATTTTGCAAGAGACAGCGGGAAAAGTAAAAGTGCTGGTGGAGCCGACGTATCACGAGATCGTAGGAATTACGCTGGTTGGGGCGCGGGCAACGGAACTGATCGGCCAGGCCGCGCTCATGATGCATGCCGAAATGACCGCCGACGCGATGGAAAACTTTATCGCGCCGCATCCGACACTATCAGAGATTTTGACAGAAGCCGTACGCGGTGCGCTCGGGCACGCCATTCATGGCTAATGGGTCAGGGAGCAATTATGCCTCCACCATGCAGGAAAGCTCATCCTATGTTAAAATGAGCCGTAATTGGATGGAGGTATGAAATGCATGAGTAAATTGCCAAATTGCCCAAAATGTAATTCCGAGTACACGTACGAAGACGGAAGCATGCTCATCTGCCCGGAGTGCAGCCACGAGTGGTCACTGCAAGGGGATGCCGAGGATAGCGGAGAAAAAGTCATCAAGGATGCAAACGGAAACGTCTTGCAAGACGGCGATACCGTAACAGTCATCAAAGATTTGAAGGTAAAAGGCACTTCCCTGGTAGTGAAAATCGGGACGAAAGTAAAAAACATTCGCCTCGTTGACGGCGACCACGATATTGACTGCAAAATCGACGGCTTCGGCGCGATGAAGCTGAAATCCGAGTTTGTGAAAAAAGTATAGAGATTGCCAGGCCAGCTTCCGTGGGGGAGCTGGTTTTTTCATTCTTGTTTGCGGGAGGCACTATGATTCGCTAAAATACACGTATGCATTTCCAATAATAGGATGATTTCAGCGATTTCATCAGAAGTGATGAGGTGAGTGTCGATGCAATTTCTTGATGCCAACAAGCAATGGACGCCAGAATTTATGCAATATATCGAGCAAACAGCGAAGCCATCTGTCAAGTTAACGCTCTCCAAAGAGCCTGCGACGATAACCGACAGCAAAGTGGGAGGAACGCCGTGGCTGCCTCCGCAGCTCGCGATCCCGCAGGACGAAGACGGAAGAGATTATTTGTTCATCGCGCAAATCAATTGGGCACAGATGCCACCGCTGGAAGGGTATCCGACGAGTGGACTTACCAGCTTTTTTGTAAAACAGGACGATACTTTCGGCTTGCTCGACCAGGCTTTTCACGTCTGGCATTTTCCTGACGTGATCGACTCGGAGCAGATCGATCCATATCAGCCCGAAGACCCCGACTTGTACAGTCCCGTTTTGGGCGGCCCGTACAAGCTGACGGGCAAGCTGGAAAAACAGCTGATTCCTTACAAAAATCACAGGGCAGATCAGTACCAGCTCCCTACCGATCAGGATGAAGTGGCCTATTCGAAATACTGGGATTTGACAGATGCAAGCGGGTCGCGGATCGGAGGCTACCCTTACTTTTCGCAGGACGATGTCAGAGAAGAAGAAATGGAGCTGCTCTTTCAGCTGGATATGGAAGGCGATCACAAGAGTTACTACGTTTCTTGGGGCGACAGCGGGGTAGCGAACTTTTTCATTCGCAAGCAAGATTTGCTTCGCTTGGATTTTTCCCAAGTTTTTTATACGTGGGATTGCTTGTAATTATTTTGACCAAAAGGGGTGAGCACGCAATGGTGCGTATAGCGGATGTTCAGACTTTGATTCAGGAAGCGAAAAAAACAAGATTCAAATACTTGCTGTTCTGGGGCCACACACCAAAGCAGCAGGGCGTTGTCGATAAAGCGTGCTTCAGCCAGTGGTATCCGGCTGCTTTCGAGGAGGATGGCGTCCGCTACTTGACGGCAGAGCACTACATGATGGCAAAAAAGGCGGAGCTGTTTGGCGATCATGCAGTACGTGAGGAAATTCTCCGCGCACAGCATCCGAAGCAAGCGAAAACATTGGGACGAAAAGTTCGCTCCTTCGATGAAAAAATTTGGGATGCGCACAAAAGCGAGATCGTCCGCCAGGCGAACCTGCTCAAATTCGCGCAACATCCCGATTTGAAACAGTTTTTGTTGAATACACAGGACCGGGTTCTGGTTGAAGCAAGTCCGTACGATCGAATTTGGGGAATTGGTCTGGGGGCGGATCATCCACATGCAGAGCGTCCCGAGCATTGGCGCGGTGAAAATTTGCTCGGTTTTGCGCTGATGGAAGCAAGAGAACAGCTGCGGTCGTGATCAGCCTTCGGGAAGGAGCAGGGGCATGCGAATTACAAAAATGGCGCAGGAACCGATCGAGCAATTCCCCTACCTGACAGCGGGAGCGGGCGACAAAGGAGTCATCCAAAGCTGGCTGCCGATTTATTTGGGGGAAATGGCTGAGATGCCAGATTGGTGCGATGCCGTTATCGTGACATCTGATTTGCAGGGGGTGACGGAATCTGACGAGCATGAGCAAGTGTTGCTGGGAGAAGTGCTGCCAGCCTTTGTTTCGCTGTTGCTGCAAGTCGAGAAGCCGTCGGTACGTTCGGAGCGCACGCTAGTATTGCTGTGCGGCGATTTGTACGCCGATCCGCTAAAAAGGGGAAGCAGCGGCGATCCACTCTCCGTGTGGACTGCTTTTCGCCAAGAGTTCGGGCATGTAGTCGGTGTGGCGGGCAATCACGATTTGTTTGAAGCAGATTCTATCGGGAAGCTGCGCAATATGGAGCGGGTCACGCTCATTTCTGAACCGGAAATCGTACTGGCGAATCAGCTTCGCATCGCGGGTTTGGGAGGAATTATTGGCCGTTCGGACAAAGCGAATCGCCGGGATTTGCCGTCATTTTTGCAATCGCTTGCGGCGCTGCTGCGAAAGGAGCCGGATGTGTTGCTGTTGCACCAGGGGCCAGACGAGCCTGCTCTGGGGCTTCCGGGAGTGGCGGAAATCAGAACGAAGCTGCAACAGCACGCTCCTACGCTGGTTTGCTGCGGACATGTGCATTGGGCGGAGCATTTGGTCGAGTGGACACAAGGGACGCAAGTATTGAATGCGGATGGGAAATTGTTTGTGTTTACGAGGGCAAACGAAAAAAGTGATTGAGCAAGGTTTCCCGTTGCCAACCACTTTTTTCAATTGGAACGGTTTAGGAAAGTCAGAACAGCTACGACAAACATAGCTTGTTCAGCTTTTTGGCGTTACTTCGCGGAAGAAGCAGCAACGCGCAACTGCTCATTTTTCATCAGAAGAGTAGAGAAGTTTTGAACAGAGGCAGAGAAAGGCTTTTTGCCACCTTTACTTTTAAAAGTTGGGACCATAACCATCACGTAGTCCTCCTTTCCTATGGTATGGGAATATCTTCTATAGGATAGCATTTAAGTTTCTTTACCGTCAATTGGCTGTTTGGTCATGCCCAAATAGGCGACAAGTCGGGATAGCTCCACTCTGTAGATGTTTTCCTGACCAAAATGCCCCTCTTGCTCACCGACAACCTGCGCGAATTTGGAATAAAGCCGATTCAGGTAGTCATCTTCACAACGCGCACAAAACTCAACATATCGCGCTTGATGATTGACGGCTTGAATCTGCTCTGCGAGATAGCGAAACCCCCGCAAAAACACTCTGCTGCTTCGATAGTCCAGGGAGACGAAGACAGAGTGGATGAAAGCAGTCTCCCCGTCTGGAGCTGCTTCCCGCTCCGCATTCATGAATTGATAATGCCCCCAGCCAATCACTTTGGTCGACCCCTCCTCGATCAAAATGACTTGCGAGTCGGAAAGAAAACCAAGGAGATGGATGAGAGAGTCGGCGAGCGAAAAGGACGGGCTGAATGCATGACGGTTTTGCAGAAAAAAGAGCGTAAACCTGGCGTAGTCAAGATCGCTGTTACAGCTTCTAAATTGGACGAGCATCCCGTTCCCCTCCTGCTATTTTTTTCGTTCCAGTATGATTTGTCTGACATGGGCATCAATCTCAGGATGTTTGGTCAGGATGTAGAGCAATACTTTGCGTTGCAGCGTCAAACATACGCAAGGCGCAAGGGCCGTCACGGTTGCTGTCCGGGGAACATCCTCCAGGAGAGCGATTTCGCCAAAATGGTCGCCATCTTCCAGAACGGCAAGCCGGATGCGGCCTGACTTGGCCTCGCCAGACTGTTTGCTGACTTCGACACGCCCCCGGGCGATCAGGTAGAACTTTTCACCTGTCTCGCCTTCCGTGATGATCGGCTGTCCGGCTGCGAACGTCTCTGTGTTGAACAGATGGGAAATATCAGCCAGTACGTCGGAACCGACACCGCGGAAAAACGGGAGCATGGACAAGCGCGCCGGATCGATGGTTGCTTCCTGGCCGCTATCCGAGATGGACAAGCCGCTTTGCTTGTCCCACAGCTCTTTGTAGTACCCGTCTTTTGCCAGAAGCTGCATGTGGCTGCCAGCGTCGACGAGCCTGCCTTGTTCAAACACAAAAATTTGATCGACTCCCGTGATGGAAGCGAGGCGGTGTGTGACGGTAATGACTGTCCGATCGCGGGCCAGCCGTTCAAATGTCCGGTTAATCGCCGCTTCCGCTATCGGATCGAGGGCAGAAGTCGCTTCATCGAGCAAAAGCAGTCGCGGATTGCGCAAAATCGCGCGGGCAATCGCCAAGCGTTGCCGTTGACCGCCTGAAAAATTGCTGCCTTCGTCCAACACCATCGTGTCGTACTGATCGGGCAGCGTCATGATGAAATCATGAATTTCCGCCTGTTTGGCGGCTTCGACGATTTCCTGCTGCGTTGCATCCGGTTTGCCGAGCCGAATATTTTCAAGCAGCGACCCGTGAAACAAAAAATGATCCTGCAAAACAATGCCGAGTTGTTCACGGTATGAGCCGCGGTTTAACGATTGCAAGTTTTGACCGTTTAGCCGGATCGCTCCGGAATCAGGCTCGTAAAAGCCGAGCAAAAGCTGGAGCATCGTGCTTTTCCCTGAACCGCTGGCACCGACAAAGGCAGCTTTCGTCCCTGCGGGGATGTGCAGGGTAACATCGCGGATCACCGGATGATCGGCTTGGTAGCCAAACGTAACACCATCTACAGTCACGTCCGGCACAAGACTTGGGAGCGGCGGAGCGTGCGGGTTGTCGAAAGCTTCGCGCTGCTCCGAAAACACTTTTTGGATGCGCTCCATGCTGACTTGCGCATCCGTAATGATCGGGAGTGTAAAAGTCAGGTTAAACACAGCGTTGCCCATCGATGTATACATGGTGAAGAAAGCGACGAGCGAACCGATTGTAATATGGCCTTTGAGGGCGAGATAGGAGCCGAAGCCAATAATCGTGAAGTTGATCAGCAACAGACTGACCATCGGGAGCCGTTCCAATTGCGCGTTCATCATATTTTTGCGGTAGCTGCTGATCAATAGCGACTGGAGCCTCGTGTTGAACTTGGCGATCATGGCTTGCTGCAGGTTGAAGCCTTTGATGACTTTTTGCGCCTTCATGTTTTCCTGCACGTCGCTGGTCAGTGCGGTCAGAAGCTCTTTGTGAGCGGAGTTGATCGCTTGGGCGCGCTTGCCAAGCAAATACGGTCCGAGAAAAATCACGATTGCTCCTGCCAAAATGCACAAGGCAAGCGTCCATTCGAGATAAAACAGGACAATCGTGCTGATGATGACAACCGCGAGAGACTGCAACCCTGTCGTGAACAGGACGCCTATAGCTCCTTCGATGGCGGGGAGATCCACGGAAAAATGCGAAACCAAATCACCGGAGCGGGACTTTTGATAGAAGCCGATCGGCAGATGCTGCATGTGAGCGAACAGCTTTTTTCGCAAATCATTTTGCACACGGGCATTCAGTTTGGCGAGGGCGTAGTCACTGACTACTCCTGCGGCAAGGCAGATGACACCCGTGATGCCGAGCACGAGCATGATCAAGCTGAAAAAGCTCATATCTTTTGGCTCAATCGCTTTGTCGATAATGATTTTGAAACTGAGGGGAGCAAAAGATATGAAAGCGAGGTCAAGAGCGAGCGTGAGGAAAAACAAAGTGGCCAACAACTTGTGGGGACGTATGTAGCCCAGTAAGTTTTTGAGAACAGCCAGCATGGTAACGTCTCCTTCTATGAGTTGAAAAGCGCCGTTTGACGGAATTGGGAAGCATAGCTTTGCCACTCGGAAAAAGAAGCCCGATACTCATCGAGCGGACCAGAGTCCGTTTCCAGGCTGGCAGTGAGCGAGGATATTTTGCTGAACAGCCTGCGCAAAGAGTCGTCGGAAGGGGCAAAAAATCGGAACTCCTGTACCTGTTCCTCGCCATGGGCAAGGTACTGCGTGAAATACTGTAAGGCGTACAGAAACAAACGAGTGCAGCGGTGCTCTTCTGCGATGCAGGCAACTTGGATTTGGACAATATGCCGATCTTCGTACTGGTGTTCACCTGTTCCGCGAATGTACGAAAATGCCCCGATCACCTGATTGTCCTCGTTGCAAATGAGAAAAGCAGCTTCCCCCATGAGCAGAGGGCTGGCAAGGAAGCTCAGCGTAACGGGGAAAGGGTAAGGCAGGCGAATATGCGCGTAATTTTCCAACAAAAATGCCAAATAGGCATCGTAATCCAATTCAGAAGAACAGACGGAAAAGGAGTAGTTCATTTGCTCCAATGCGCCTCCTTGGTTATGTCATTGGTTAAGAATACCGTATTTTGTACGCATGGTAAATTGGTCTGATCACAGAAGCGCTGACCATCTGTCGTTCTTTTTGCAAATTTTGACGCAGATAAAAAGGAATTAGGAGGAAAGGCGCAGAATATTCGATTACCACGATTTTCCCATCCAGCTATCCCGCCTGTTTTCCCATCCAACATGTCGCATCCCATGAAGTGAGGTTACTGCATTGATCAAAGACGTTGTGAGTCGTTTGTTCACGCATGGACAAACGAAGATCGAAGGGCCGCTTTTCCGGCAAGTTTTGCTGCTGACGCTTTTTTACACGCTCATCATGATGGCGACTGTCATCGGGACAACTACGGCAGACACGCTGTTTTTGAGTCACTACGACACGAAGCAGCTTAGCTACATGTATTTGTATATTACGATAGCGGTTGTGATCGCGGGTATCCTTTTCCAGAAGCTTTCCGAACGAATGCCGGCGCATCGCTTGCTGAATCAATCGATTTTGTATGTCGGTCTGTTCAGTGTTTTGACGGGACTGGCGTTGAAAACAGGAGCCGCGTGGATTTATCCGGTGATGTTCGTGGGGTATGAAGCGAACAGTGTGTTGGTTACGATGGCATTTTTTACGTTTATGGCATCCGTACTTGATGCGAGGCAAGCAAAGCTCCACATCGGCACCGTGGCAGCCGGTGGTGTCGGCGGTGCGATTGTCGGTGGCTTCGTGACCAGTACCATGGCTCCCCTGATCGGCACCGAACAACTGGTTTACGTCTTCGCAGCCCTTGTCTTGTCCGGTTTGTGGTTTGTCAGACGACTTTCTGCGGCATATGATACGCATGAAAAGCTCACTCCTCCTGATAGCCCTCCTGGAAATGATCAAGCACCAGACCACCCTCAAGGAAATTTGTTCAAACAAATCCCCATTCTCAAATACATTGCTGTCATCATCGGGACGATATCCGTCGCCATTACCCTTAGCGATTATCAGTTTAAAATGACGTTGGCGCAAAGTTTGACAGAAGAAGAGCTGGCCCGGTTTCTCGGCCAATTTTACAGTGTAGCTGGCATCATCTCTTTCATCTTTCAGATTTTTATCTCGACTCGTCTGCTTACCCGTTATGGAATTGTCCCGTCTTTTCTTGTCATGCCGCTTTGCATGCTGACAAGCTCAGTTGCCTTCTGGTTTGCGCCCGTTCTCGCCGTCGCCGTTGTCATGAAAGGCAGCTACAGGGCTTTTGCCGAGACGATTCACCAATCAGTCAGCGAGCTGATGTACTTTCCGATTCCGGCTCATTTGCGGGGCAGGGCAAAAGGACTGGTCAACGGCGTGATCGACTACGGGATGAGCGGTGTGGCAGCCATCTTGCTCATCGTTTTGGCAGACCGCATCAGCTTGACCAGTTTCAGCTTCATCACGGTGCCCATGCTTGCTGTCGCTGTCATCGCCATTTTTCCCGTGAAAAAAGAATACGTGCACATGCTGCTCGCTACTTTGCGCACCAGACAGGAAGCGGCGGAGCTTGACTTGTCCGTGTTGCAGGCTCCGTATCTCATCAAGGTGATGGAGGATCGCAGCAAAGAGACGTCTGACATGGAGCGGCTGCAAGCATTCCGACTGTTGGCGCGGCTTCCGGGGATTTCGCTGACACGGCATCTGGAAGCGCTTTTGCGGGAAGCTCCGCCCGTGCTGCAAATCGAAGTGTTGCAGTATATCGAGCAAGAGAGAGTACCTTCCTGGAAACCGTATGTGTTCCCTTTGCTCCACGCGGAGAATCGCCAACTGCGCGCGCAAGCTATTCAAACATTTGCGGCATATGCCGATCAAAGTGAAAAAAGAGTGTTGCTGGATTGTTTGCACGACCCTGCCATGGAGATTCAGTTTGCCGCCATTTATGGACTGCTCAAGTATTTTGGCCCGGATGAACAGCTGTACGCTTCGCTCCAGAGCTTGCTGCACGATGTCAGCCCATCTGTGCGGCGCCTTGCACTGGCAACAGCGGGTAAACTGGCCGATGAGCGCTTGCTCCCGGATCTTTTCCAGCAGCTTGCGAACTCCGGATTGAAAAAAGAGGCGCTCGCCGCTTTGTCCGGGTTTCCGGTGGAGACGTTGCTTATGCAGCTTCAAGCCGAATGGGACCGACCGGAAGCCGACGAGACAATCTCCCATTTCACTGCGCGAATCGTAGGACAGCAGGCTGATGCAAAGACGTACCCATTTTTACTGCAAGCGTATGAAAAGGCACCGACGAGCATCCGAAGCGAGATCGCAGATGTGCTGGTCAAGCTGAAGACGGAGGAGCCGCAGGACAGTCAGCGGCTTGCGGGGTTGCTTGAATTGGAAGTGCGGCATGCCCACAATGGACTGCGCGCCTTGCAGGAGCTGAGTCCGCATCCAGACACGGCATTGGTTATGGATGCTTTGCAATACGAAATAGAAGTGAGCATGAAAAATATGTTTGCCTTGCTGGCGCTGCATTACGAGAGAAGATCGATGGAAATGATCCGGTTCAATCTGGAAAGCGGCGACGAGCGGCAAAAGGCAAATGCACTGGAAGCGCTGGATCAATGGCTGTCCAATCAACTGCGTGCGCTAATATTGCCTGTTGTTCTCGCGAAGTACGACAAGCAGTCGATGCTCAAAAAGGCAGATGCGCATGTATGGCAGTCTCTTTTTGCAAAAGGAGATGCTTGGTTGCAGACTTGCCTGACTTATTTGTCCCATGCGGATCGATCCTTCGTCTGGCAGAGCGAAAGAGACTTGACCGAGGAGGAGCACAAACGGCTGACCATCGTGGGCTTCCTCAAACGAACAGGCTCATTCTCCGATTTGCCAGGCGGCATATTGGCAAAGCTGGCTGCGCGCATGTCTCATCGCGATGTGGAAAACGGCACGGCGATCATTCGCCAGGGCGAAATGGGGCAGGCGATGTACTTGCTGCTTCGGGGCGAGGTCGATGTCGTCAAAGATCACCGCGTCCTGCAGCATTTGCAGGAAGGCGAACTTTTTGGCGAGATGTCCCTGTTTGACAGGGAGGAACGCTCTGCCAGTGTAATCGCCGCTTCTCCGGTCACCATTGGCATGATTGACGAGGAAGAATTTGCGGATTTGCTGCACGGCAACATGGAGTTTGCCCTGCGCGTAGCGAGTGTGCTGAGCAGGCGCATCAGGGCGATGAATGAGACGGGCGGGGGGCGGAATTTGCAGAGCAGGGATGTTCCCGAATTACCCGATCAAGCCAGCCGGACGATTCCGGATGAAGCGGAGAGAGCTGCCCCATCATTGACAGAGAAGCTCATGGTTTTGTTCAAGGTAGATATGTTTGCCTCCTTGTCCCATAGCCAATTGGCAGCTTTGGCCGAAGGAACCGCAGAAGTGAGGTATCGCGCAGGTGAAACGATCGTCCATTACGGTGAGACGGGGGATGCCATGTACGGCATTATCGCGGGCAGCGTTCGTGTGGAGCGCGAAGGACGAGCGATTGCCGAGCTGCACCAGGGGGATGTTTTCGGCGAGATGGCTCTGTTGGAGCGTTCCCCGCGCTCGGCAACCGTAACAGCGCTGGAGGATGCGAGACTGGTGAAAATCAGTGATGAGCTGTTTTACGATTTTTGCCTGGAAGACGAGACGGTCATTACAACGATTATCGCGGCACTGGCGGCAAGACTTCGCCGGATGACCGCAGAAGCGGCAAGCGAAGGGGCAGATGTACGCTGAACATGAGCATGGCACAGGAAGCCGCCCCCGGTTGCTGATAAAGGAGACGAAGGGAAAGTGAGTGCATTTAGCCAGTTTGACGTATTGTTTCTCGCCCATTTGATCGGCGACTATTTGCTGCAAACAGAGTGGATGGCCAAGTACAAGGCGCAGCAGTGGAGACCGCTTTTGGCTCATTGCTTTGTGTATACGCTGGTCGTGGGCATTGTAGCGTTTTTGTTTTTGCCGGGAGGACTTTCCTGGTGGGCGATTGGCCTGATTTTTGTGTCCCACGTCATTTTGGACCGCAGAGGGTTCGTCGGTTTTTGGTATCGTCGCGTAATGGGTGTGACAGACGAGAAGAGCAAATGGCTGATGATTATGGTCGACCAAATTTTCCACCTGATCATTCTCGCAGCAGCGGTAAGCATTTCTGTCTGAGTCTGAGTGCAGCGACGATGGAGTAAGGAGACGAAAGAGCGATGAATAAAAAAATCCGGAATTACTTGCTTGCGGGCAACGTCCTGACGTTCCTGCTTTGTCTGGCTTTGCTGTTTACCGGGTCATTGCAGGTGCTGGGCCGGGCCTTGTACGACTACAATCAGCAGACGACGATGACCCACCAGCCGAACGAAGATATTATCGTGATCGAGATCGATCAGGAGTCGCTTGATTTGATCGGCACGTTTCCCTGGCCGCGCGATATTTACATACCGCTGCTGGAGCAGATCGCAGGCGCCAAGGCGATCGGCTTTGACATCACGTTCACGACGAAGAGCGAAGATCCTGCTGTCGACCAGGCTTTTGCTGCCGAGCTTGCCAAGCATAACAATGTCATTATTCCTTCCTATGCCGAGATGGAGAACTTTTTCCGCAAAGAAACCAAGGTGAAAAAGGACGAGCTGGTGAAGGGGCAGGCTCTGTACAAGCCGATACCCGAGATTGCCGCCGCTTCCCAAACCGCGCATATCAACGCGTTGCTTGACGAGGACGGAGCTATTCGGCGCACGTGGCTGATGCTGGATACGCCGGAAGGGCCGATCCCGTCGATGGCGTACAAAATGGCGGAGATGGCCGGGGCCAACGTCCAAAACTTTTTAACCGACAATCCCCAGGCGGAAATCCCGATCAAGTACAACAGCACGACAAAAGATTTCATGAGCATCCCGTTTTACATGGTAGTAAACGGTGAGGTGCCGCCGGAAACTTTTCAGGATCGGATCGTCCTGATCGGCTTTGCGGCAGCAGGAACGGACGCCCATCCTACTCCTGTCGACAACCATATGTACCTCGTATACGCGCACGCCAACATTATCGATCAACTGCTGCGTCACGAAAAAATCACGATAACCGATCAGTGGTACGTGCTGTTGCTGATGCTCGTCATCATGGTCTGCTCGGTCTGGGTAACGTGGCGGACGAAAACAGTAACGAGCATCGCGCTGCATTTTCTCGGTACGGTGGCGCTGCTAGGCGGTCAGTGGCTGCTCTATTCCTCGACTTTGCACCACTTCGACGTGATTTACCCGCTCGTGGCGCTGTGGCTTGTGTACGTGGTGAATCTCGCGGTGAAAACTTTTTTCGAAATGAAGCAAAAGCAGTTTATTACCAAGCAATTCGGGCGTTATCTGTCGCCAGAGCTGGTGAAAGAGATCGCCAAAAGCGATGCGGAGCTGCCCCTTGGCGGCGTCAACAAGGAACTGACGATTTTGTTTTTGGATATACGCGGATTTACCCCGTTGTCTGAAAAGCTGAAGCCGGAGGAGATCGTCGATTTTCTCAATATGATGTTTGACATGATTACCAATCAGGTGCTGGCGAACAAGGGCACGATCGACAAGTTCATCGGGGATGCGGCAATGGTGTTGTTCAATGCCCCTTTGGATGTCGCCGATCATGAGTATTGCGCTGTGAAAACTGCTCACGAGATTCAGAATGGGATGAAAAGTGTGCAGGCACATATTTTGCAAAAATACGGCGTCGAGGTCAGCATCGGCATCGGCATCAACACGGGTAATGTGGTAGTCGGAAACATCGGCTCTTACTTGCGGGTGGACTACACAGCCATTGGAGATGCGGTGAACACGGCCGCGCGCATCGAGTCCAATGCTTCCGCCAACCAGATTCTCGTGTCGGAGGAGACGTACAGGCGGACGAAAGATTTTTTCCACTATCGCGATGTGGGTGAAAAACAGATGAAGGGCAAAAGCGAGGCTATACGGCTGTACGAGGTCGTAGACTTCCTTGCTGCGCCCCGCTAACAAAACGTGAGAGGTGAGTGACAAGTGATGGATCAGCCGATCAAACAACCTGTCGGGCTGGCAAAAGTGTTGACGGTCCTTGGCATGCTCTGTTTCCTCCTGCTGGGAATGGCTGCAGGGACAGAGGCAGAGACGGCCCGGGTAGCCAAGGTCGAGCAAGTGACAGGGACTGTGATGGTGAAAAAGGCAGGCGGCACGAAAGAGTACAAAGCGTTCAAAAGCATGAGCCTGAACAAAGGGGATCAAATATCGACAGGCCCCAAATCAAGTGTAGTGCTCTCCATTGTGGATCGCGATGATGAGATTACCGTCAACGAAAATACGATCATCTCGCTGGCGAAGCTGCAAGAGGCGGCAAATGGCAAGCAAACGAGCGTCCAGGTGACATCTGGTTCAGCGTACATCAAAGTAAAATCGCTGACGAAGCAATCCGATGAATTTTCCATCCAGACGCCGACTGCGATCATGGGAGTGAGAGGGACACAGTTGCAGGTGAGTGTCGACCCGCTGACAGGGAAAAGCAGTGTTTTTGTGGCAGCAGGGAAAGTCCAGGCAGAAAATCGTACGGACAGCAAGCAGGTCATGGTGTACCCGTTGATGCAGCTGTCCATGTTCGATGGAGGCAAGCAACAGCCGCCAGCTTCCCAGGTCGCTTTTATTCGACCGGAGGATCTGCTCAATACGATGTCGCCTGCGCTGCTGGAAGCGATGATTCGCAACAAGGCGATGATGGATCAGGAAAACGATGAGTGGATCGAGCAAATGAAGCGGCATTTGACTGACAAAGCAGCAACAGGAGAGCTTCCGGGCCTTCCGCTGAATGAACAAAGGGATTTGGAAGAATACGCAAATAACATGAACGTCTGGCTGAATAACTTGGTCAAAGAAGCTCTGGCAAACAACAAGGTGTCAGAGAGCGATATCCGCGATCTGATCAATCAGGTCAACAAGGATTTGCAGCGGAAAATTGAACTGAGCGGGAACGTTCCTCCGGTCGAGTGGAGCGAACTGCAGCAGCAAGAAGCACGAAACAAGCTGCTGGAATTGGAGCGGGAACGGCAACGAAAAGCGCTGGAAGAACAAAAGCAGCGCAATGCTGCTAGAGAAAACATTTTGCAGAAAATCCAGGAAGAGCAGGAGCGCCTTGAAAAGCTGAGGGAAGCAGCGCGTCAGCAGGAACTGGACAAGCTGAAAAATAGCATACCGACGGTTCCGACAGGATCAGGTACAGGAACTTCCGGAGGCGGAGGCGGTTCTGGCTCAAGTGGCTCCGGTTCGGGAGGTTCGGGAGGCTCAGGAGGTTCCGGCGGTTCTGGCGGCAAGGACAAGGACCCGGGAAAAATCGTGCGCATCGCTGATCTGGAAGAAACGATTCGCGCAGGAGTCAGCTATCATTTGCCCGGTACAGTCCTGGCTCAAATGGAAGATGGCACAAAAAACAAAGTTTCTGTGACGTGGGAGCAAACGACAATCCATACCGACAAGACGGGAAGCTTCTCTTTTATCGGGAAAGTGAGCGATTACAAAAACGACGTCCGTCTCCTTCTCCACATCTATGCGCCGTTTGGGAAACCAGTCAAGCTGCACAGTGGAACCATGTTGTTCGACAAAGGCTTCGAGCTGGATATGGGAGCCAATCCACTGCCGGAACAGGCAACGGTAACGATTCGAGAAGTGAAGCAGGAAAGTGCGTTGGAACAGGCTGGTCTTGTCCTCAGCTTTGCCTTTGAAGCGATTGAAGTGAAGCAGCCTGTCACATTGTCTTATCCGTTGAAGGCACGAGAGAGCGGGGCGGACGTCGGCGTCTTTTACAAGCGCTCAGATGACCGTTGGGAATACGTGCACGGAACCAGTGTAGTTGATGGCCGGGTCATTGCCAGTGTGGAGCATTTCTCCACGTACGGCGTGTTCCATGCTCCACAGGCAGCGCCAGTGCTTGCTTCGCCAGAGGCGGGATTGGTGGACGGAAATCCTGATATTACACTACAGACAGATACGCCGGGTGCAACCATCTACTATAAAAATGGCGGTCGCTATGAGCGCTACGAGCCGGGTTCGACCATTCATCTGACCACAGGAGCGGTAGAGGCTTATGCCACCGCTGACAACATGCGGGACAGCGAGGTGGCGAGATATGCCTATACCACGGTGTCAGCGAGCGTAAAAGACAGTCAGCATGTCGAGCTTACTTTTTCTGAACCGATTCAAAGCGGCTCGGAAGCTGGCGTTACTTTGCAAAATGGCCGATTCTACCGTTTTGACATCCCGGCAGTGAACGGCTCGCAAACGTTGGCAGTCGCAAGTGGAACGCAAATTTCAGATCACACCGTTCTGTTGACGCTGGCAAGCGATACTTCGACGATGCTGCAAAATCGTTATGTCGTGAAGTTTTACGACGAGTCTGGCAGCTATGCGGCGCAGAGCAATTCGTTTTTGCTCGGCTACGTGCCCGAGCAGCCCAGACCACAACCTGAGCCGGAAGTTGGCACCATCGATATTGATATCGGCCAGGACGGATGGGTTTATATCAGATGGGATCAGGTGCAAGATGCAGAAAGATATGAAATTTGCCTGACGGACAATGCGTGCGAGACGCTTTTGCAGCCCGCAGGCCCAGGTCAGCTGGAGTATGAGTTCAAGGACTTCTCGTATCGGCAAAAGTATACGGTGGACGTGACCGCTTACAATGCGCGCAACCAGATTATTGCCAAAGGAAGAGACTTTTTCAGAGTAGTAGCCGAACCGGAATATATGAACGTAGGAGCAACAGCCACCGGATCATCGGTCAGAGTCACCTGGAATGAGGTGAGCGACACGGTTAAGTATTCGGTTTGCCTGGAAGATACGTGCGAGGAAGTTAGCAATAGTCAGGAATACACCTTCGCCAATGTGTCAGCAGGGAGCTATGAAGTAAAAGTAAGGGCATTTGATGAGTTCGATCAGGTGGTGGGCAGGGGATATGCAGATGTCACCGTGGAAGAGCCGGGCCCAGGTCCGATTCCACCGCCGCCGCCACCTGTCGAGCCAGGGCCAAGCCCGCTCGTTCAGCTCATTCAAAACAGGCCGCTGTTCAGCCAGCTTTTCTAGCAGAGATCATCGAACAGCGGACAAGGAGGGACTTTCGCATTGATACGTAAAAAGCGAAGCATATCGAAGGCAGCTGTGTTGGGCGTGTTTGCTCTGGCTGTATGGGCAGGTGCTGTCCCGGCATTTGCGGCGACAACAGAACCTGCCCCCGTGGCAGACAAAAAGATCGTGGCTGGCTCAGGACAAACGGGCGATGAAAACGGTGCCGCCCTGTCCGCATCGTTTCGCGAACCGTCGGGGATTGTCGTCTTGCCCGACGGCGCCGCCTATATCGCGGACTCCGCAAACCACAGCATTCGCAAGCTGGCTGCCGGACTCGTATCCGATTACGCCGGGCTGACGGTATCCCGCGATGCAAAAGGCTTGCCGGAAGGAATGTGGCTCGATGGCCCACTGAATCAATCGATGTTTCAACAGCCTCAAGGCATGGCAGCAGATGCACAAGGAAACCTGTACATCGCAGATACGGGCAACCATGTCATCCGCAAAATCACCACGCAGGGGACGGTCACGACGCTTGCCGGGGATGGCGTGCAAGGACACCAGGATGGGACAGGAAAAGCAGCGCGTTTCTACTCCCCTGGCGATCTCGCTGTCGCTGCTGACGGAACGATTTACGTGGCAGATACGTTAAACCATGCGATTCGCAAAATTACCGCGGATGGCAAAGTGACGACCTTGAACAGTCTGTCAGAGCGGATTGTGCAACTTGCTCCCGGATATGTGGAACGAGCGGGTGATTTTCGCGACGGAAAGCTGAAAGAAGCCAAGTTCAATGAGCCAACCGGAATCGCCATCGATGGACAAGGCAATCTGTACGTGAGCGACACGGGCAACCAACGGATTCGCTATATCGATCTGAAAAACGGGACGGTAGCTACCGTAGCGGGGGCTGCCACGCTGACTTATCCGCAAGACAGCCTGTACGCAGAGGGAGGTCAGGCAGATGGCGCAGCAAGTTCCGCCCAATTCCAGTTCCCAAAAGGCATCTCAGTAACGGCCGAGGGTGGACTGGTAATCGCCGATAGCCGCAACCATGCGATTCGCTACCTGCATAATGGCAAGGTCACTACGCTGGCTTCCTCGTTTGATCAGCCAGTCGATGTGGCAGCAACAGGGCAAGGGAGCATCTGGGTAACAGATTCGTCCGCCCAGACCATTTCGCAGGTGAGCCTTCCGCCGCAGAGCAAATAGACGTAACGCTTGCAACGACCTCTGATTCATAGAGGTCGTTTTTCTTTTTCAAAAAATCTACGTCTACAGGCGAAAGAACTCCCTGCACAGGTAGAGGAGGGCAAGCTTGATTATTACTATCAAAAGTAACCCCCTGCTACCGTCACTCACCTGTACAAATGACTGCAAAACAAAATGAGCTGAGAAAGGGAGAGGAAAATGGAAATCAAACAAATGGACGGGCAGCCGATTTACAAAGCTGTCGCTGCTACGACCGTAGACGTTCACCAATTCACGCAAGAGCTGGATGGCATTTTGGCAGCGCAAAAGCCTTTCGGGTTGATGATGGTCAAGCCTGCGGAAGCGGGCGAGGAACGCAATCAGGAGGCAGACCGCGAGTTCAGGAACACCATGGCAAAGTGGCTAAAAGCAAACAAGCCGAAAATGAGCACGTATTGCGTCGGTCTGGCGACGATTGCCTCGAACGAAGCGGAATGGCAAAAGTACGCCGAGTCAGCAGCGAAAATGACCAGCAGCATATACGGCTGCCCGGGAGCCATGTACCTGGAGGAAAATGAAGCGGCGGCCTGGTTGCAAGAGCAGATCAACTACTACGCGACCAAATGGAAGCTGAACGAATTTTAACAAAGAAGTGCCGTGAAAGCTTGTCTTGAAAAAGACAAGCTTTTTGCTGTTTGCAGACAAGCATGCCCTAGTCTGTGGGCGCAGCTTTGCCGTAAACAAAATGACGTTAATTATCGCAATGAACTTAAAAGCGTTAATCAGCACAATATTTATTTTGAAAATAGCGGTTGTTACAATAAACCCGTCCTTCATCAATAATAATTCTCATTATCATCAAGAGGGGGTAAACAAAGAAATGAGCAAAAAAAGCAGATTCAGACAGTGGGGGCATCTCGCTTGGAGTCTTGCCCTGGCATGCGCGGTCGTCCTGACCGGATGCGGCAGCAGCGGGACAAAAAATCAGGCTGCCAGCCAGGACAGCGCACAAGCTGCACAAAAACGGACAATCAAGCATGAGCTTGGCGAAACCGAGATCACCGGAGAGCCGAAACGTGTCGTGGCACTGGAGTTTTCTTTTGTCGATGCGTTGTGGGAGCTTGGTGTAACCCCTGTGGGCATTGCTCACGAAAAAGAAACCGACGTAGAGGGACTGCTCGGACAAAAGATCGAATACACGTCTGTCGGCACGCGTCAACAGCCGAATCTTGAAGTCATCAGTACGTTGAAGCCTGACTTGATCATCGGCGATTTGAACCGCCACAAGGACATTTACAAGGAGCTGCAAAAAATTGCTCCGACAATCATCCTGAAAAGCCGCAATTCGACTTACCAGGAAAACTTGAGCTCATTCACTGCAATCGGGGAAGCGCTGAACAAGCAAAAAGAAGCCGAGCAGCGCCTGGTCAAGCATAAGGCTGTCATCGACGAGCTGAAAAAGAACATTCCTGCCGGAGATTCCCGCACCGTGATGCTCGGCGTGTTCCGTGCAGACTCGCTTTCGGCACACGGAGCCAAATCGTTTGACGGTGAATTGCTGGAAATGGTCGGGATCAAAAACGCCATTCAGGATGCAGCAGAACCGACCGTGAAAATCAGCCTGGAGCAAATGGTGCAGTGGGACCCGGACGTCATTTTCCTCGTGGAAGCTGACGATGCGCTGCTCTCGGAATGGAAGCAAAACCCGCTGTGGAACAACATCACCGCCGTGAAAAACAAAGAAGTGTACCAAGTGAACCGCGATCTGTGGACGCGTTACCGCGGCTTGAAATCGGCGGAAAAAATCGTCACAGAGGCCAGCGAGATTTTGTACAGCAAGAAGAAGTAAAGGAAGCATGACACATGGAAAGGAAAGGGGCCGGATTGCGATCTGGTCTTTTTCTGTTTGGTTCTGATGAGAACGCATGAGGCTGCCAGAGCTTCGCAATGGCGCTGCCAAGCCTTCCATGGATCGCGTGCGCAGGAGGTGCTTACTAGCTTGATGACCATGAGACGAACGAATAAACGTTCCCTCGTTCAGACGTGTATTTGCCTGACAGTGCTGCTCGCTATCGGATTATGGCTCAGCCTGTTTACGGGTGTAGCCGCGATTCCGCTTCAGACCGTTCTCAAGCAGTGGAGCTTGGCGGAACCGTCCAAGGAGCTGCTCATTTTTCAAACGATTCGCCTGCCGCGAGCCGTTCTGGGAGCATTGATCGGAGCGAATCTCGCCGTAGCTGGAGCGTTGATGCAAGCCATTACCCGCAATCCGCTCGCTTCGCCGCAAGTTTTTGGCGTCAATGCCGGAGCGTCGCTTGTCGTCGTCCTGGCGATCCTTTTTTTGCCTAGCATCGGTTCGGCAAACTTGATTTACTTCGCTTTTGCCGGAGCGATCCTCGGGGGCTTCACTGTGCTGGGGTTTGCCTCTTCCAGAGGAATGACCAACTTGAAGATTGCGCTGGTTGGGATGGCGGTACATCTGCTGCTGACCTCCATTACAAAAGGATTGATCATTTACAATGAGCACATTTCCGACGTCATGTTTTGGCTGTCCGGCTCGATCAGCGGAGCGACTTGGGCGGATGTCCGAATGATTTTGCCCTGGTCTGTGCTTGGGCTGGCGCTTGCAGCGGGCTTGGCCGGGTCATTGTCGGTCTTTCGGCTGGGCGAGGAAGTAGCGATGGGCTTGGGGCAAAAAATAGTGGTCGTGCGGCTCTTGGCTTGTGCAGCTATTGTAATACTGGGCGGAGCGTCAGTAGCTGTCGCGGGGGCTGTCGGGTTTATCGGGCTGATGATCCCGCACATTGCCAGAAAGCTGGTCGGCACAGATTATCGCGCGGTCATTTTTGCCTCTGCCTGGGGCGGGGCTGTTTTGGTGACGTACTCGGACGTTGTCGCCCGCCTGATTTCGTTCCCGTTTGAGTCGCCGGTCGGGATTGTGACTGCTTTGCTCGGCACGCCCTTTTTTCTTTACTTGGCGCGAAAAAAAGGGAGGGAGCTGGTGTGAAGGTGGATACAACAGCAGCGAGCAGCAAACGGAGTTCGCGTAAAGCCATCGCTCTGTTTGCCCTGGCAGCGGTGACGATTGTGGCGGCGTTTCTCGGCATGAGTGTCGGTTCTGTTTACGTTGCTCCCGGCCTGATTGTGGCGATTTGGACCGGAGAGTCGTCCTCGCTGTCGTTCATCGTGGAAAACTACCGCTTGCCAAGGGCGATCCTGGCGATTTTGGCGGGAGCGGGCTTCGCGATTTCCGGAGTGATTTTGCAAGGGATGATTCGCAATCCGCTTGCTTCCCCGGATGTGATCGGGGTGACAAAAGGAGCGGGCTTGTTCGCCGTAGCGATTATTTTATTTTTCCCCCATGCATCTCCGCTCGTGCTTCCGCTGTTTGCCTTTCTGGGCGCGTTGGCCGTTGCGCTTGCCCTGATCGCGTTTGCCAGAAAGAGCGGGGCGCAGCCGAGTACATTTGCGCTCGTCGGTCTGGGGGTAGGGGCGGTCTGCCAGGCATTGACGGAATTTGTTCTGGTGAAATACCCGATGCAAGCCAACGATTCGCTCGTATGGCTGGCGGGAAGCTTGTGGGGAAAAGGCTGGGATGAAATATACGGCTTGCTGCCCTGGCTTTGTGTCCTGATTCCTGCCGCTTTCGCCTTGCATCGGCAACTGGATATTATCAGCCTGGACGAGCACAGCTCTACGGGGCTTGGCCTTAGGGTCAGCCAGTCCCGCTACGGATTGTTGCTGCTCGCAGTCGCATTGGCAGGCGCTTGCGTCGCTGCGATTGGCTCCATCGGTTTTATCGGGCTGCTCGCTCCGCAAATAGCGCGCAAGCTGTTTGGCAACCAGCACCGGATGTTGTTGCCGGGAGCGGCGATCATCGGGGCGCTGATTTTGCTCATCGCAGACGCGATCGGGCGGGGAGTGAATCCGCCAGTCGAGATTCCCGCGGGAATTTTGACAGCGCTGATCGGTGTGCCCTACTTTTTGTACCTGGTGCGGGTGGAAAAGAAGCGAACATAGCACATGCAGGCAAAAATAACCCAAGAGGAGCCGTCTGTCTTGCGAAACTAGCAAAACAGGCGGTTTTTTCGCTCTATGCGCCGCTGCCTGATCGCCAAAAGGCACAGCCCGCAAAATCATAAAATGACGGACAGGGGCCAATGCTACTATTGGCAGCTTCCTTCCCGCTAATTTCCTTTTATGGTAGACTGTCATGTAAGTGTTTGACGCCCTTCATTCCTAATTAATCAGGTGGTACACACATGCGCTCTATATGGCAGATTTACAAGACGGACTGGATCAATATTTTCAAAGTACCGACGGGGATTTTCCTGATCATCGCGATCATCCTGCTTCCTTGCCTGTACGACTGGGTGAACATCAAGTCAGTCTGGGACCCGTACGCCAATACCCAAGGGGTAAAGGTTGCGGTGACGAGCGAAGACAAGGGCGCGACAGTGATGGACAAAGAGATCAATATCGGGGAAGAGCTGCTAAAAAGCTTGCAGCACAATGAAAAGCTGGGCTGGACGTTCGTGACGAAGGAAGAAGCCGAACGCGGCGTGGATCGCGGCGATTATTACGCCAGCATCCTGATTCCCGCCGACTTTTCCGAAAAGATTACCGGAATCGTCAATGGTCGGCTGGACAGGCCCGAAGTCATTTATACCGTCAACGAAAAAGTGAATGCCGTAGCTCCGAAAATCACCTCTTCGGGTGTATCGGCGATTGCCAAGCAGATCAACGAGAGCTTCACGGAAGCGGTCAGCGAAGCGCTTTTGACCAAGCTGACGGAGATTGGCGTGAAGCTGGAGGAGCAGTTGCCGACCATTCGCAAGATCGAGAGCGGCATTTTCGAACTGGAAAGCAAGCTCCCGGAGATTCATGCGGCAGGTCAGAAAGTGTTGGAGATCGAAAAAAAGCTGCCGGACATTCATGAAAAAGCGCAAATCATCCCGGAAGTGGAGAAGCGCATCCCCGAGATTAACCAGGCGGCCGATGCTCTTTTGAAGATTCAGCAAAACTGGCCGCGCATCAACGACGCTGCTTCCGCCGTCATCGCGATGGAAGAAAAGCTGCCGATGATCGATCAGGCGGTCGGGCGCATCGTCGAGCTGGACCAAAACTTCGGCAAAGTGACCAATGCGGTGACTACGGCCACGCAAAAGGCCAGTCAGGCAATTGAGATAGTTTCGGCGGCGCAAAACGCCTTGCCGCGCATCGGAGAATTGGCTGACAAGGGAGTCGATTTTGCCGATCGGCTCAATCAATTTTTCACGGCGCATGACGGCGCTTTTGAAACAATCGCTCCGCTCATCAAGCAAAATCTCATTTTGGCTCAGCAGGCGTCCGATGCGCTTGTGCAACTGACAGACAGGCTGCTGCAAATCAATCCCGAACGGTTGCCTACAGCTGCCGAAGTGCAGGCTGTGTCTGACAAGCTAGGCAAAGCTGCGCGTATCGTCGAACACACCTCTGCGCTGGTCGACAAGCTGAACCGCTACATTCCGGGGCAGCCGCTGACGCCTTTTTCCGAGCGGCTCCATAAGCTGGAAGAGAAAATGCATCGGCAAATCGAGATTCTCGATACGATAGCGAAAGCGTTGGCAGACGGGAAAAAGCCCGCAAGAGACTTGATCGAGAGTCTGAATCAGTTGGCGAAAAACACGAGTGCGGAGCTGGGAGACATCCTGGCGCGCTACGATAGCGAAATCGTTCCGAAAATCGCGGAGGGCATCGAAAAGCTGAAAACAGTCGTGGGCGATTCCGCCGAACTGCTGCAAAAAGCAAAAGACAGGCTGCCGGATATCGAGGCGATTTTGAAAGAGACAAAAGCCGGACTGGAGCTGGGGCTGGCCGAACTGAAACGAATCGAGCAGGAGCTGCCGCAGATTCAGGCGCGGGTCCATGAACTGGCGCAAACGTTGCAAAGCAAGTCCGAAGCGTTTGCCAAAGCGATCCACACGGCAGCGCCGTTCCTCAAGCAGCATTTGCCAGAAATCAAGCAAAAGCTCGACCAGGCGGCTGGCTTCATCCAAAACGATTTGCCGCAAGCCGAGGCGGAGCTGACCAAGCTGGCTGACTTTGTCCGTAACAAGCTGCCGGAGGTGGAGAACGGCGTCCACAGGGTAGCCGAGCTGGTGCGCGATGATCTGCCCAAGCTGGAGAGTGCGATTGCGCAAGCGGCGGACAAGCTGAGAGAGGTCGAGGCGAACAATCACTTTGCCGATCTCGCCAAGCTGCTGCGCGGGGATATCAAGCGAGAGAGCGAGTTTTTGGCAAGTCCGGTGCAGATCAAGGAAAACCGCAAATATCCGATTCCCAACTACGGTTCGGCAATGTCGCCTTTTTACGGAGTATTGTCGCTATGGGTAGGAGCGACCTTGCTGATTTCTTTGCTCAAACCAGACCCGGAGAACCCGGACGGACGCTACAAGCCGTACCAGCTGTACCTTGGCCGTCTGGGCACATTCGTGACAATCGGGCTGTTCCAGGCACTGTGTATTACGCTCGGTGACTTTTACATTTTGGAAGCGTATGTGGCGGACAAAGTTCCGTTTGTCCTTTTCGCGATGCTCGTCAGTATGGTGTTCGTGACGATCACGTATACGCTGTTGTCGGTATTCGGCAATGTCGGCAAGGGTATCGCGATCATTTTCATGGTCTTCCAGTTTTCCAGCTCCGGGGGCACGTTCCCGATCAGCATGACGGCGCCTTTTTTCCAGGCACTCAATCCGTTTATGCCGTTCACCTACGCGATCAGTTTGTTGCGTGAAGGGGTCGGGGGCGTCCTCTGGGAGACGGCGATTCGGGATATTCTCATGCTGTGCGGCTTCATCGGCATCAGTCTGTTTATTGCGCTGGCCTTGAAACGACCGCTGAGCGGGCTGATTCAAAAATCGATGGAAAATGCGAAGAAAACGAAGATCATCGGGTAATCCGCTCGGCCATGATGCCAGCCTGTCAGTAGATGGGCTGGCTTTTTCTATGGCTGAAATATCCAATATTTAGCAAAGAAAAGAATTGTTAATTTTCAAAATAACTGATATATTGAGAGCAAACTTCATACGTGTACAAACAGGTGCAGATAAATTCAACACTTTTATCTGCTTAAAAGGGAAGTTCGGTTCGAATCCGACGCTGTCCCGCAACTGTAATTGGGAGCGATTCGAAGATACCACTGTTTTCGCCAGCCGAAAATGGGAAGGTTCGAAAAGCGATGATCATAAGCCAGGAGACCTGCCTGTTTGAGCGCAACATCAATACCTACGAGGATAGGGGGTGTTAAGTGCGAGATGGATAGGCGTGTTTTTGATTTTCACAATCAGCATGCTTATTTCGGTATTCATTCGCCTCTTAACAACTTCTGCGGAAGTTGTTTTTTTGTGCGGATTTTCAGGAGGGTACGTGACGGATGAGTGATTTTTTGTTTGGAACGGTGGAGTATTTCACCAACGATTTTCAGGCGTGCATTATGAACAACTTGACGATAGAGAACCCGAGCGCGATCAAAGCGCATTACGCGAAATTAAAAGCAGAGGTCATCAGGCGAGCAGAAAATCAGGCAGATCAAGAAAAGCTTTTGCACAATCTCGACAAGGCTTATCAACGTCTAAAGGTCAACTTAATCGGGGCGGAGGATGAAGAGAATGGGAGCTGAAGAAAAGTTTTTTCCAGGTCTGGAAGGTGTAGTCGCTGCGGAAACGAGCATTTCCTTTTTGGATACGAAGCAAGGGGAAATCGTCATCAAAGGGTACGATTTGATCGAGCTGTCCAAAGCGCATCGTTACTTGGATATCGTCCATCTTTTGCTGGAAGAATCGTTGCCGAACGAACAGCAAAAGCGCGAAGTGGAAGAAAAGCTGAAAGCCGAGTACGACATACCGAACCAAGTATTCGACATGCTCAAGCTGCTGCCGGAAAAAACGCATCCGATGGACGGCTTGCGCACCGGGCTTTCTGCGCTTGCCGGATACGACAGCCAACTGGACAACTGCACGGCGCAAGCCAACAAGGAGCGGGCTTACAAGCTGCTGGGCAAAGTGCCGAACATCGTCGCCAACAGCTACCGCGTGATTCAAAAGGAAGCGCTGATCGCGCCGCTGCCGGAGCTGTCGTACAGTGCGAATTTCCTGTACATGATCACGGGCAAAATCCCGTCCGACTTTGAAGAAGCCATCTTCGACCGTTCGCTTGTTTTGTACAGCGAGCATGAGATGCCTAATTCGACGTTTACGGCACGCGTCATTGCCTCGACGATGTCGGATTTGTACGGGGCGTTGACCGGGGCGGTCGCTTCCTTGAAAGGGAACTTGCACGGCGGCGCGAACGAAGCGGTGATGCACATGCTGCTTGAGGCAGGCTCGGTCAAGGAGTTTGAAGCTTTGCTGGAGTCCAAGCTGGCCAACAAGGCGCGGATCATGGGCTTCGGGCACCGCGTGTACATGAAAAAGATCGACCCGCGCGCACTGATGATGAAGGACGCCCTGAAGCAATTGTGTGATGCAAAAGGCGACGACTTGCTGTACCAGATGTGCGAGGCAGGCGAAAAAATCATGGAGCGCGAGAAGGGCATTTACCCGAATCTCGACTACTATGCCGCTCCGGTTTACTGGATGCTGGGGATTCCGATTCCGCTGTACACACCGATCTTTTTCAGCGCAAGAACAGTGGGGCTGTGCGCACACGTCATCGAGCAGCATAGCCACAACCGCCTTTTCCGTCCACGGGTCAACTACATCGGCCAACGCCACGCCTAAATCCAATCCAAGCAGAAAGGAATGAGTCGCTTGTTGAAAATGAATGATCGCACCAAAACAGACCAGTTGCTGGAGGAGATCGCAGACTATGTGCTGACGAAGGAGATTACGAGCGAGGAGGCGTTCCAGACCGCGCGCTACGTACTGTTGGACACGCTCGGATGCGGCATTTTGGCCTTGTCCTATCCCGAGTGCACGAAGCTTTTGGGGCCTATCGTCCCGGGCACAGTCGTTCCGAACGGCAGCCGTGTTCCCGGCACAGCGTATGTGCTTGATCCTGTGCGCGGAGCGTTCAACATCGGATGCATGATTCGCTGGCTCGACTACAACGATACGTGGCTGGCAGCCGAGTGGGGACATCCGTCCGACAACCTGGGAGGCATTTTGGCTGTAGCCGACTATGTGAGCCGTGTGCGCCTGGCAGAAGGAAAAGAACCGCTCGTCGTGCGCGATGTTTTGGAAATGATGGTGAAGGCGCACGAGATTCAGGGAGTGCTCGCGCTGGAAAACAGCTTGAACCGCGTGGGGCTTGATCACGTCCTGTTCGTCAAAATCGCCACGACTGCGGTCGTGACGAAGCTGCTGGGCGGGGGCCGGGAAGAGATCATTAACGCCTTGTCCAACGCATGGATCGACAATTCCAGCCTGCGCACTTATCGCCACGCGCCGAATACGGGATCGCGCAAGTCATGGGCTGCGGGAGACGCGACCAGCCGGGGCGTGCATCTGGCACTGATGGCGCTAAAAGGAGAAATGGGCTACCCGTCCGCACTGTCTGCGCCAGGCTGGGGATTCCAGGACGTTTTGTTCAACAAAAAAGAACTGAAGCTCGCTCGACCGCTCGACTCCTACGTGATGGAGCACGTGCTGTTCAAAGTATCGTATCCGGCAGAGTTCCACGCCCAAACCGCAGCAGAGTGCGCCGTAACGCTGCACCCGCAAGTCATCGACCGACTGGAAGAGATTGATTCCATCACGATTACGACTCATGAATCGGCTATCCGGATTATCGACAAGGTCGGCCCGCTGCACAATCCGGCTGACCGTGACCACTGCCTGCAATACATTACCGCCATTGCTCTGCTCAAAGGAACGATTACAGCGGAGCATTACGAAGACGAAACCGCCAGCGACTCGAGAATAGACAGTCTGCGCGCGAAAATGAAGGTGATCGAGAACAAGCAGTACACGTACGATTACCTCGATCCGAACAAGCGCTCAATCGCAAATGCGCTACAGATTCACTTCAAGGATGGAACGAAGACGGAGAACGTCGAGTGCGAATATCCGCTCGGACACCGTTTCCGCCGTCAGGAAGCGATTCCGAAGATCGAGGAAAAGTTTTCGGATACATTGCGTACCCATTTCCCAGCCGGGCAGCAGCGCAAAATCGAGCAAGTCTGCTTTGACCACGAGCAATTGGGGCAGATGCGCGTGAACGAGTTTATGAATCTGTTTTTGATCGGATAAGGAGGCGTTTGGCTTGGCGTGGATCGTGGATCAACCTATGACGCAAAAGGAGCTGGCCGAACGACTGCGCTCGCTCATGTCGGCGCCTGACATTTTGCAAATACCCGGAGCGCACGACGCAATGGCTGCTATCGTCGCCAAACAGGCGGGCTTTTCGGCTCTGTACTTGTCAGGGGCTGCCTATACCGCGAGCAGGGGCTTGCCGGATTTGGGCATCGTCACTTCATCCGAAACGGCTGAACGCGCGAAAGACCTCGTACGAGCCACCAACTTGCCTGTGCTGGTCGATATCGATACGGGATTTGGCGGCGTGCTGAACGCGGCCCGCACCGCGCGGGAAATGGTCGAAGCTCACGTCGCGGCGGTGCAGATCGAGGATCAGCAGCTTCCGAAAAAGTGCGGTCACTTGAACGGGAAGCAGTTGGTCACAACCGAAGAAATGGCGCAAAAAATCAGCGTCATGAAAGAAGTTGCCCCTACTTTACTGATTGTGGCACGGACAGATGCGCGTTCTGTGGAGGGACTGGAGGCAGCGATTGCACGAGCAGCGGCGTATGTGGAAGCGGGAGCGGATGCCATTTTTCCGGAAGCGCTGGAATCGGAGGGGGAGTTCCGTTTGTTCGCGGAAAAAATCAAGGTGCCTTTGCTCGCCAACATGACCGAATTTGGAAAAACGCCGTACTATTCGGCGCAGCAGTTTGCCGAGATGGGCTACCAAATGGTCATCTATCCCGTGACGTCGCTTCGGGCAGCCGCGAAAGCGTATGAACGCATTTTCTCAATGATCAAGACGCACGGGACGCAAAAAGCAGCGCTGTCCGACATGCAGACCCGCAGCGAGCTGTACGAGGCGATCTCGTACTACCGATATGAGGAGCTGGACAACCGGATAGCCAAGACGGTTCTCACAGACGAACAATAGCGCCAGGCACATCGTTGACGGCACACCATAAGAGGCGATGATACGCATTCTTGAGCAAAATGACTGCTTGCTGTGAATCGGATCATCGCCGTTTTTCTCGTTTGTTTGCAGGTGAAAGGAGGGGGCAGGATGGAAACAGCCGAGCTGCGCTGGTATCAGGATGGGTTTACGCCCGAAGATTTTACCGAGGAAGATCAGCTTATCGCCAAAACGACCGAGTTGTTTGTCAAACAAGATGTGGCCCCGAAAATGACGGCGATCGAGCAACACGATTATGCCGCAGGGAGTAAGTTGTTTGGCAAGGCAGGCGAGCTTGGCCTGCTCGGGATCGAGGTGCCCGAGCAATACGGCGGGCTTTCCCTGAACAAAAAAGTCGCGGGACTGGTCGCGGAAAAGATGGGGTTTGCCGGGTCGTTCAGCGTGTCCTTCAACATTCATGCAGGTGTGGGAACTTTGCCGTACGTCTATTTTGGCACGGAGGAGCAGAAGCAAAGCTACTTGCCCAAGCTCGCCGCGGGAGAATGGATCGGCGCGTACGCATTGACAGAGTCCAATGCCGGATCTGACGCGCTGCACGCGAGAACGAGCGCGGTGTTGAACGAGGATGGAACTGGCTGGATTTTGAACGGGGAAAAACAGTGGATTACAAACGCGCAGTTGGCGAATGTGTACGTTGTTTTTGCCAATACGAGCGAAGGCATGACGGCGTTTATCGTGGAACGGACGTATCCGGGAGTGTCTGTCGGGCCGGAAGAGAAAAAAATGGGGATCAAAGGCTCGTCCACGGCTACGTTGCTGTTGGAGGATGTGCATGTTCCGCAGGCAAATGTCCTCGGCAAACCGGGGCAAGGCCATCGGGTCGCGCTGAACATTTTGAACATGGCGCGGCTAAAGCTGGCGTTTTCCAACATCGGCTCGGCCAAACAAGCGCTACAACTGGCGGTCACGTACGGAAAAGTCCGCAAGCAATTTCAAAAATCGCTCGTCGACTTCACGATGATCCAGGAGAAAATCGCCAATATGGCGGTGTCCATCTACGGAGCCGAAAGCGCAGCCTACCGGACAGCCGGGGCGCTGGATGACGCTTTGCAAGCCGTAAGCGACAGCGAAGACATGCTCAAAAAGCTTGCCGATTTTGCCATGGAGTGCGCGATCAATAAAGTGTACGGCTCCGAAGTGCAGGATCAAGCCGTGGACGAGGCTGTGCAAATACATGGCGGGTATGGCTACATGCAGGAATACGAGGTAGAACGTCTGTATCGCGATGCCAGAATCAGCCGAATTTTTGAGGGAACCAACGAAATCAACCGATTGACGATTGGCAAAATTTTAATGAAAAAATATGCAGGCAACCCCGAATCACTTCCACTCTCTCCGGTGATCGCTGGCGGTGAAGCCGGGCGAAACGAGCGGTTTGTCGCGTTTGCCAGACGTTTGTGTCAGCAGTCTTTGTACACGATTGGGCATTCCGCGCTACAGGTTGACCAGGAGCAAGAGTATTTGCGCCTCTTGGCTGACATCGTGAAGGACTTGTACGTCATGGAATCGGCACTGCTCCGTACGCAAAAGGCCATCCGTACGAACGGTCCGGGTAAAGAAGCGATCAAGCAAGCCGTCGCAGATGTATTGTGCGAGGAAGGGTATCGGCGGGTAGAGGAAGCGGCGATATCGCTTGTATCCGGCGCGGAGACGGATGCGCAGAAGCGGGCGGAAATCCTCCAGCAAATTCGCAATCTTCCAGTGCCCCTCTACGAAAATCTGTTTGTAAAAAAACGGGCGATTGCCAAAGAGATCACGAATCGCGCGCGTTATTTTGTGTAGCGGGAAGTGTGCAGAACGAAGGGAGGAAAGATGAATATGTACGCATTTGCCAAGGTCAAAAAGGACGCCGGAGTCACAACGGTGGAGATCGATCACGCGCCAGCAAATACGCTATCGTCGGCGTGCATTCATGAGCTGCGCGCCCTTTTTCGGGAGCTGGACCAGGATGAAGAGACGAAGGCCATCATCTTGACGGGAGCGGGCCGCTTTTTTGTAGCAGGGGCGGATATCAAGGAATTTGTTTCGGCATTCGGCGATCCGGCAAAAGCGCTTGCTCTGGCCGCGGCCGGGCAAGCTCTGTGCAATGAAGTCGAAAACATGCAAAAGCCTGTCATTGCCGCAATCAATGGCCCTGCACTGGGCGGCGGGCTGGAATTGGCGCTTGGCTGCCACTACCGGATCGCTGCACAAAATGCGATTGTAGGCTTGCCTGAGTTGAAGCTGGGCTTGATTCCGGCTTTTGGCGGAACACAGCGGCTCAGCAAAGCGGTCGGCACGGCGCTCGCGACGCAGCTCATTTTGAGCAGCAAACAGCTGACGGCGGAGGAAGCGGCCAGCCTCAACCTGGTGCAGGCTGTCGTGCCTTTGGAAGAGCTGCTGCCTACAGCGACGATCGTCGCCCAGTCGCTCATCGAAGGGAAGAGCATGACAAGTGTGACGCGAGCGCTTGCGTGCATTACGCATAGCGGTCAAGGCAGCTTGGCGGAAGGTTTGGAGAAAGAGCGGGAGAAATTCGCCGAGCTGTTCGCGACCGCAGATGCCAAAGAAGGCATCCAAGCTTTTATCGAGAAGCGGCAGCCGCAGTTTACTCATTCCTGACAGGAGGAGATTTGATGACACAAGACGTTCTGTTTTCCGTTGGCGAACACGGTCTGGCGACGATCACGCTGAATCGTCCCAAGGCAATCAATTCGCTTACGCACGAGATGATTGCAGCGATTGGACAACGTTTGCAAGAGTGGGCGAGTGATGAGCAGGTTCGGCTGGTGGTTGTAAAAGGCGAAGGGTCGAAGGGGCTTTGCGCTGGCGGGGATATCAAAGCGCTGTACGAAGCGAATACAAGTGCAGAAGCCATGGAAAAAGCTGTCCGTTTTTTTGCGGACGAATATCAGGTGGACCAGTTGATTTACGAGTTCGCCAAGCCAGTGGTCGCCGTCCTCGACGGGGTGGTGATGGGTGGAGGCGTAGGGTTGACTTACGGTGCCAGCCACCGCATTGTGACGGAACGCACGAAGTGGTCCATGCCGGAAATGAATATCGGCTTTTTCCCCGATGTAGGCGCAGCCTATTTTTTGAATCAAGCGCCAGGACAAATCGGCAAGTATCTCGCCTTGACTGCCGCGATCATTCAGGCTCCCGATGTATTGTACAGCCAGGCAGCAGACGCGTATATGGCGAGTGAGCGGCTGGAATCGTTTCTGCTTGCGCTGGAGCGAAAGGATTGGTCAGCGGCGGGAGACGGAACGGAGGCTGAGTTGAACAGGCTTGTGGCTACCTATGCAGAAAATCCGGCAGGGGCAGGGAGGCTTGCCGGAGTGCGCGAGCAGATTGATCGTCATTTTGCTTTTGCCACGCTGGAGGAAATCGTTGCGTCCCTGGCAGCAGAAGAGAGCGAGTTTGCGAGAGAAACAATCGAGGCTTTGCTGTCAAAATCACCAAGCTCGCTGAAAGTCACCTTGAAGCAGCTGATTGACGGAAAAGGCAAGACGAGAGAAGAATGCTTTGCGACTGACCTCGTGCTTGCGCAAAACTTCATGCGGCATCCCGATTTTTTTGAAGGGGTGCGCTCGGTGCTCATCGACAAGGATCGCTCTCCGCGTTATGCGTACCGCACGTTGGCAGATGTTTCGCCAGAGCTGGTGGAACGGTTTTTTCAGGCGAGCGACAGTGTGGCGTCATCTTGATCGAGAAAAGTGTCTGGCTGGGAAGGAAGCTCCCGGCTGGGCACTTTTTTGCGTGCTGCTTATCCCGCTACGGTTGGATCGCAATGGGTGCAAGCTCCTTTTGATCGCCTGCCTCATATAAATGTACATCGTATGAAATGGCAAAAAGGAGCGTCTACATGTTCATCTACACAGTAAAACCGGGTGATTCTCTCTATTCTGTCGCCGCGAAATTCGAGGTTCCGATGGCGGTCTTGCAATCGACCAACGGTTTGACAGTAACGACGCTCGTGCCCGGGCAGGATTTGGTTATCCCGACAAAAACATACATCGTCCAGCCAGGCGATTCGCTGTATGCCATCGCCCAGATGAGTTTTGTGACTCCAAAGGCGTTGCAGGAAGCGAACGGACTGACTTCGTACGCGCTTACTCCCGGCAAAAGGCTCAGACTGCCAACCAGAGCCAAATATCCGGTGGAAAACTTCAGTTATTTGCTGCTGACGACACCGGAAAATGACGAGAAAATCATCGTCAATTCAGCCGCGAACAACACGTATTACGGCATTTTCGAGCACCATCTTTTACCTGGCGGTGCCCTTAGCCAGCTGGACGATGCGGCTGTCATTCGTGCCAGCAGACGGCATCGTGTTGCGCCGCTGGCCGTCATTACCAATCTGACGGCAACGGGCTTCAATGCAGAGCTGGTTCGGCAAATCCTGAACAGTCGCGAGCAGACCCAACGTCTGATCGACAACATTTACACACTGGTGCGGACGAAAAATTACGCGGGCGTAAACGTTGACTTCGAGCTGGTTCGCCCGCAGGAACGCGATTTGTATACGAACTTCCTGCGCGCTTTGCGGCAGCGGTTGAAGCCGCACGGTTACTTTCTTTCGGTCGCGCTGCCTGCGAAGACAAACGATGAAGTCGAGTGGCTGAAAGGCTACGACTACAAAGGGATCGGCGCGGCAGTGGACTTCGTTTTTCTCATGACGTATGACTACCATGAAGCAGGAAGCGAGCCTGGCCCAGTCGCCCCGATTGGGGAAGTGCGCCGCACGATCGAGTACGCCATTTCCCAGATGAACCGGAAAAAAATCATTTTGGGAGTCGCGCGTTACGGCTACAACTGGATGATGCAGGGAGACAACGTCGTGAGCGCGCAGCCTGTGAGAGTAGCCGATGCTGTCCAGCTATCGATGCGCTACTCGGTGCCGATCCAGTTTTCTGCCGAGTACCAGCAGCCGCATTTTACGTACTGGGATGAAAATGGGAGGAAGCACATTGTCTGGTTCGAAAACGTGCGCGGCCGCGCTGAAAAATACAGGCTGGTTTACGAGTACCGTCTGCGCGGTGTAGGCGCGTGGCAGCTCGGCTTCGAGTTCCCGCAATCGAAAGTGTTGATTCCGTTCTTTTTCACGGTGAAAAAAGTGATCTAGCCAAGCTGGTATGAGACAACAGTCGTCTGTGAGCAGGGCGGCTGTTTTCTGGATTTTGCGTTATTATAGGCACCTTGTTTTACATCGTCCACTTGTTGAAGACGGAGCAGCCGCGAATCATTGAGCAGCGGCTGCAAAGAAGCTTGCGCCGCCCGCCTGACCGGAGCGACAAAAAGCTTGAAGAGCAGGGCATGGATGAACAAATTTGATCGGATCAAACATGGTTGGGACGATTGTCAAATTACCATAAAGCTCTTGTGAAAAGCGGTTTTTCAGCAGGCGAATCCGCTATGATAGGGGAAGAAGCGCGAGAGAGAACGGAGTGAATCAACATGCTGGCACCTGATCAGGAATGCACCTTGACGATTTTGCAAACGAGTGATTTGCACGGGAGCATTTTCCCGCATTCTTATGCCAATCATGAGCCAAAAGAGCTGGGATTGGCCAAACTGGCAACCCGAATCAGGGAAGAGAAACAGCGGGCGGATCAGTTGCTTGTCATCGACTGTGGCGACCTGATCCAAGGTACGCCGCTTGCCTATCATCATGCCCGCATCAGCCACGAGCAGCCGAACCCGATGATTCTCTGCCTGAACGAATTGGGCTATGATGCCGCTATACCGGGAAACCATGAGTTTAATTACGGGTTGCCGTTTTTGCAAAAGGCGATGAGCGAAAGCCGCTTCCCCTGGCTGTGCGCGAATTTGACCGATGCGGACGGAAAGCCCTTTTTTGGCCGGGCGTACACAGTCAAGCGCTTCGCAAACGGACTTGCGATAGGCATAATCGGTCTGACTACTTCTTATATCCCGCATTGGGAAAATCCGGCGCATATTGCTGGCATTCAATTTCGCGATCTGGTCGAAACGGCCCGCTACTGGGTGCGCTTTTTGCGCGAAGAAGAAGCGGTCGACGTTGTTGTGGTCGCCTATCACGGCGGGTTGGAACGGGATGCCGAGACAGGGGAACCGACCGAACCGCTCACTACGGAGAATCAAGGATATGAGCTGTGCGCATCTGTCGAGGGCATCGATGTTTTGCTGACGGGACATCAGCATCGGATGCTCGCTGCCACTGTTCACGGTGTCGCGATCGTGCAGCCGGGGCACGAAGGACGGATGGCGGGAAAAGTCGTCCTGAATTTGCGGGCAAAGGAGTCGCGATGGGAGATTAGGCAAAAACAGGTCAGTCTGCTGTCGGCAGAGGGCGTGCAGCCAGATGCGTCCCTGCTGGAACTGGCAGCGGATTACGAGGCGGAGACGCAGCAATGGCTGGATCAGCCAATCGGTCGAATTGAAGGCAATATGCGCATAACTGATCCGCTGGCGGCGAGATTGCAGGAGCATCCGTTCATCGAGTTTATCAATCGGGTGCAGATCGAGATGTCAGGGGCGGCGATTTCGAGTACGGCGCTGTTTGACAATGCCGCAGCCGGATTTGCGGAAAACGTGACCATGCGCGATATCGTCAGCAACTACATTTATCCGAATACGCTAAAAGTATTGCGTGTGACCGGACAGGATATCAAGGATGCATTGGAGCAGACGGCAGGCTACTTTGATCTGGACGAGACGGGAGAAATCGTCGTCAGCCCGCGCTTTCTCGTACCAAAGCCGCAGCACTACAACTATGACATGTGGGAAGGCATCGAATACCGGATCAATGTCGCGAAGCCGCTCGGACAGCGAATCGAATTTTTGGCGCAAGAGCACAAGCCGCTTGAGATGGCTGCCGAGTACGAGGTCGTCATGAATCATTACCGTGCGGGTGGGGGCGGCAACTACACGATGTTCCAGCACAAGCCAGTCGTTCGCGAGTTGGCGATCGAGATCGCGGAACTGCTGGCGACGTACTTGCTGGAGCGAAAAGTGGTCAAGGCGACTGTCAATGCGAACTGGAGCGTGGTTGCGATTGGCGGGCAGGGGAGCGGCGGGTAAAGCGGAGTATAAGGAAAAAACGTAACGAGATAAGAAGTTCCCATTCGTATGGTTGATATGAGGTTACATATTGCTGTACCTTCAGATGACATCGATTTTCGCTTTATCGAAAGAGAAGCAAACACTTCCTTTTTCTCTATTCAGAACAAAAGTGGAATTCAGAGAGCCATAGATCCAAGCGATAGCAATTTTTTAGAGGCACTTTTGATCACGTATCAAGGTAAGTCAGTATCTGATTTCCGTTTTTGTGATGTCAGGCTGCTAACGCAATTGATTGCCGTGGTTGAGGATTACTACTTGAGTGCCAAAAAAACAATTAGCGAAGACATTTACGGTCTTGGCGTAATTACAATCGGTCTGAGACAAACGGGTGAAAACAAACTGTTGTTAACAGCTGTAAAAGACGGAAATACGATTGTACAGGCTGAATTGCCAGAGAAAGAATGGATAGATAAGTTGTTTGCATTATGTAGAGAGTATTTTTCTTGCCTTATTCAATACGGAATTGCTGAATCGTTTCATACAAAGCAACTATCCGTTATATGTGAGTATGAAAAAAGATACAAGGATACATACAGAAAAAACCTTGGGTAAGAAACAACCAGTGTGGTTCCTTTCGTGGAATCACACTGGTTGTTTTGTCTAACAAAACAATACGAGCTAAGGGTACTGCTGGAACACCATGAAGAAATCAGGGCGCAGAACGCCCTATTCCTTAGCCGTTTTTTTCAGATAGGCTCTCCATGTAATCGCCCACTGTTCGGGATCGTCCAGCACCGATTCGATGACGCGGTGGCCTGTGCTGTTGTGGGGGGCGGTTTGGACGATTTCCGGATTTTCGTATGCTTCCTGGGAGATGTGGGTCAAGGCTGCGATGTATTCGTCCAGCTCGGCTTTGGAATACGACTCGGTCGGTTCCAGCGTGAACGGCTCCGGCACGATATAAGGGTGATGGCTGGTCCAGTAATGGTGGGCGAAGTCAGCCATGCGCCGCTGGACATCGTAAGTCGTGACGCCCGTGTCTTCGGTGAGCTTCTGCCAGCTGTAGCGAACCTGTTCCAGCCGGCGGCCCTTGATATACGGGGCACTGGCGCCGCGAATCTGCAAAATTTTGTGGTACAAGTAATTGTTGTTGAGGCAGGCGATTTTCGCTGCTTCTTCCAGCCCTTCCGCTCCGAGCGCCCGAATCCAGGCGTAGGCGCGCAGGACAGCCGGCGGCACGCCGTAGAAGCTGCGGACTTTGCCGATGCTGTTTTTCAATTCTCGCTTGTAGTAATAACGCTCTCCGTCGAAGTCGACGAGCGGACCCGGCAGGAACTCCTCCAGCTTTTCCGTCACGCCGATGGCTCCAGTCGCAGGGCCGCCGCAGGCATGGGGGATGGAAAAGGTTTTGTGCAGGTTGAAGAAGCACATGTCGAAGCCAGCCTCCAAGGCGCGGGTAATGCCGAGCAAACCGTTGGCGTTTGCCTGGTCGTAGCAGCAAAGCCCTCCTGCGGCGTGAACCACGTCGGTAAATTCCTTGATGCGGGAGTTGTAGATGCCAGTGTCTTCCGGATTGGCTACGGCAAAAGCAGCCGTCCGTTTCGACACAAGCCCTTTCAGCGCCTCCAGATCAGGGTAGCCGTTTTCGTCGGCAGGCACGTAAATGATTTTGAAGCCTTTGACTGCGGCGGTTGCGGCTTGCGACGGGTGCGAAAAGTGCGTTGTCAAAAACTCGTTGCGCAGCTCGCCTTCGCCGCGGGATTCGTGGTATTTGCGGACGATAGAGGCTTGCGTAAGCAGTGCCTGCGTGCCGCTGCCCGGCTGGAAGGAGAATTTGTCCATGCCGGATACTTCGCGCAAAAACAGGTCGAGCTTGTAGGTGATTTCCAGCATGCCCTGAACGGTGGACTCGTCTTGCAAAGGGTGCAGCTCCGCCATTTTGGGCGAGCGGGCGAAGCGCTCGTTGATTTTCGGCGAGTATTTCATCGTGCATGTGCCTTGGCCGATCTCGACGTTAAAGTCCGCGCCGAGCACCTCCTGCGACAGGCGGGAATAGTGGCGAATCACACGGAACTGGCTGATTTGCGGGAGATTGGGGCGCTTTTTGCGGCGCAGACTGTCTGGAAGCTGAGACACACCGTCTCCGACAGATGCGACAATCTCCTGCTCGACGCGGGGAACCTCGACTCCTCGCTCGCCGGGCTGGCTCAGTTCAAAAATGACAGGCTCATCCCACTTGGCCTGGTGGAAGCGTCTGACTTTGTGATCGCGGGGAATCCGCTTCATTTTTCCGATCGTTCCTTCGGATGTTTTCATCGTTGATCTCCTCCTTTTCCTGTTTACACGATGCTTGCAAGCGCAGTAGCGAGCGCGTCGATCTCTTCTTTGGAATGGACTTCTGTCACGCAGAAAAGGGCGCATTGCTCAAGCTGCGGATCGTGTGTGGTCAGGTCGACGCCGCCGAAAATGCCGCGAGAGAGCAGAGCCGCGTTGATCTCCTTGACCGTTTTGCCTGTCTGCGAAAAGTCGATGACAAATTCTTTGAAAAACGGACCAGAAAACTTCAGCTCGACGCCAGGCAAGGAGGCGAGCTGCTTCGCGGCGTACTGGGAGCGTTGCATGATGCCCTGTCCAAGCTCTTCCATGCCGTCCGGTCCCATGGTCGCCAAATACACGCCTGCGGTAATTCCCCACAGGGCGGTTTGCGTACCGACAGACTCTTTGCCTTTTTCCCGTTTGGCAAAAGAGGTGCGGTCGTACGCCACATCGCCGAAGCCATACTCGCCTTCGACTTCTGTCGGCGCGATGCCAAACAGGCGGGAAGGGTATTCCATGACGAAGGTTGGATCGTCGTGCGTCGCGATAAACCCGGATTGACCGCCGCCGTAATGCATGTGGACACCGAGCGGTTGCAAATCGCCGCACACGATATCCGCTCCGTAGTTGGCGGGCGCTTCCATGACACCGAGCGAGCTTGGATCGACACCGACGACACACAATGCCCCGGCAGCGTGGGCGAGGTCTGCAATCAATTGCCCGTTCGTTTCCAGCGAGCCGAGGAAGGACGGATTTTCAAAATAGACAGCGGCAGTGTTAGGGCCAAGCTTCGCCTGCAAGTCTGCCAGATCGATAGCTCCGGTATCTTCCGTGAAGTCCACCAGTGTAAGCGTCAGATCAGGGGAGGTGTAGTTTCGGATGATCAGCAGCTTGTCGGGATGGATGTTTTTCGGGAGCAACAGCTCGGTGCGCTTCGTAATGCGCGCTGCCATGCGCAGCGCAGTAGAAGCAGCCTGCGCCCAGTCAAAGGTCGGGACGTTGACGACATCCATGTCGACCAGCTCGGCAACCAGGCTCTGGTATTCAAACAGGGCTTGAAAACGTCCTTTGTCCTCGTATGGCTCACCTGCATAAGCGGTCAGAAACTCGGCGCGCGAGTTGATCTCGTCGCACACAGCCGGAATGAAGTGAGGCCAGCAGCCAGCCCCGAGAAAGCTGATGTATTCTTTCGTCGTAATGTTTTTGTTCATGAGCTGGTTGACGTGTCGCTCCAGCTCGTATTCAGTCAAAGCAGGGGGAATGTTCATTTTTTCTTTCAGGCGCAGCTCCTGCGGAATGTCAGCAAAAATCTCCTCAATGCTGCCCAGCCCGATTTCCTTCAGCATCTGCTCTTTGACAGCGGGCGCTGAGTTCGGGATGTACGGATGTGCAAAAGGTTTGGCGCTCATGTATGTGTCCCTCCATTTTTTCATACTTTTCTGTCATGTAAGAATGTAAGAACGGAAAGCCGCTTCTAGGCCAGTCCGCCGCCATCTACGACCAGCACGGAGCCTGTCACCCAAGTCGAGAGGTCACTGGCAAAAAACAGGACGGCGTTGGCGATATCTTTTGGCGTGCCAAGACGCTCCAAAGGTCGGCCCTGCGCGGAGGAGACGAGGAAAGCCCCTTCTTCCTTATTTAGCTGGCGAGCTTCTTCCCGCAGCAGTGGCGTGTCCGTATCGCCAGGCGAAACGCAGTTGACGCGAATGTTCTCCGGGCCGTGATCGATTGCCATTGCCCTTGTCAGGTTGACGATGCCTGCTTTGGCTGCGCAGTAGGCTGCTGCCTTGTCGCCGCCTTTGATGCCCCAGCCGGAGCCTGTGTTGATAATGCTGCCGCCGCCGTTTTTCGCCATGATCGGAATGACGAACTTGGACAGGTTGTACGCCCCTTTGAGCGATACATCGATGACGAGATCCCACTCGTCTTCCGCCAGCTCGACAACCGTTTTGCGCCGGATGACGCCAGCGTTGTTGAACAAAATATCGATGCGGCCAAAAGCTTGCTCCACCGACTCGGCCACTCGCTGACAATCAGCTTGGGAAACGACGTTGCACATAAAAAACTGGGCGAACCCGCCAGACTCGTTAATCTCGCCTGCGGCTTTTTCTCCAAGCTCCTGATTGATGTCGAGCAGCATGACCTTGACGCCGAATTGAGCGAGACGCTTTGCAGTGGCAAGGCCGATGCCGGAAGCGCCGCCTGTGACCAAGGCAATTTTTCCATCCAGTTGAAAAATATCGTTAACGTTTGGCAAGGTTGATCGATCCTCCCTGGCTGTTTCATTTCTTTTGCTTTTGTGATCTTACATGTTGCAAGCTCTGTGCCAATATTTTTTTGGCAACGATTTTCCGAGTTCCGCTGCCAGTCTGATGCCAGAAATGGCGATTATGCCGTTCTTCGCCAGAAGCGCAGACACGTATTGTTTGCCACGATTGACAAACGATTTGCCATTTTTGACACGGCAAAAGGCAATTTGATTGTAAGGTATCTGAATTTTTAATAAACTAAAAGGAAGAGGAAACAAAGGGGGATGCGCATGCTTTCGCTGGAACGCTACAAGCCGGCTATCGAAAAAGTGATCACTGGCATTTCGGACATTTTAAACGTCGATGCAGCCGTCATCAACGAACGTGGTTTGCTGGTGGTCAGCACAGAGCGCTATCTGAAACAGAAGGGCAACCATGTGCATATCCCTTCGCTGCAGTTCATCTTGTCAAAAGGCCAGTTTCTCGTAGACAAACCGGGTTTTATGGAAATGTGCGAGGGCTGCCGTTTTCTTGACAGTTGTCCGGCAAAGGTCGAGCTGCTCTCGTCGATCAAGATTGCGGATCAGGCGATTGGGATCGTTTCCCTCACGTCTTTTACAAAAGAAGGGCAGCATCGCCTGTCCAAGCATACAGAGAAATACCAGCAAATTTTGCTGGAAATAAGCGAGTTGATTACGACGATCGTCCAGACTCATTCGGCTACCCAAACCAGCTCTGCCGATGAAGAAAAGCTTTTGCTGGAAGGGGCGCTTGATACGCTGAACGACGCGTACCTGACTTTTGACCGCAGCGGCAATATCATCCATACTAACACCAGCGCCCGTACGCTTTTGGCTCAAAACGAGCTGCTTCCCGCCGACATCTCGCGGATGTTTCTACCGTCCTTGTCAGGCATGGCGGCGCACTATTTGCCAGTCGCCAACTGTCTTGTCGACAAGCTCGATGCTTCGGCGGAGGCGACGCCAATCGTTGTCGACAATCAACTGATCGGCGGGGTTTTGCGTGTCCCGCGGGAGTCTCCTGCGACTGCGCTGCCGCAAGCGGGGCAGCGACGTTCCCTGTCTCTGAGAGATGAGGGCTTGGATCATCTGGTTGGCAGCAGCGAGGCGATTCGCGAGGTCAAGGAAATCGCAAGGAAGATCAAGGACAGCAGCTCTACGGTGCTGATCACGGGTGAAACAGGAACGGGAAAAGGGCATCTGGCCAAAGCGATCCATGATTCCGGCAACAGGGCGTTTTATCCGTTTGTAGCGATCAACTGTGCGAGCATTCCCGAGAGCTTGTTTGAAAGCGAACTGTTTGGCTATGAGGACGGAGCTTTTACAGGAGCCAAAAAAGGCGGCAAGCCCGGGCGCTTCGAGCTTGCAGATGGCGGGACGCTGTTTCTCGACGAGATTGGCGATATGCCGCTGTCTTTGCAAGCGAAGCTGCTGCGCGTATTGCAGGAAATGGTGGTGGAGCGTGTCGGTGGAACGAGAGCGTTTCCGATCAACGTTCGCGTCATCGCGGCCACGAATCAGAATTTGGAGGAGCTGGTGGCGAACAAGGCATTTCGCGCCGATCTTTACTATCGGCTGAACGTCATTCCGCTCCACGTTCCGCCGCTTGCCGAAAGACGGGAGGACATTGAGCCGCTGGCGAATGCCTTTTTGCAAAAATGCGTGACGAAAACGGGGCGCAGCTTTTTCGGCTTTTCCCCCGATACGTTGGCTGTGCTCAAGGCGTATGACTGGCCGGGAAATGTCAGAGAGCTGGAAAACGCGATCGAATATGCGATGAACATGGAGAGCGATTCCGTCATCACGCCAGGCAGTTTGCCACCCCGGCTGTGCAGTCGGTTGGTCACTGGCCACTCTGCTGCGACGACTGCGATCAAGGCGCGCGTCGCTGATGTGCAGGCGGACGCGATCCGCGCTGCTTTGCAAAAGCACGGAACCGATCTGAAAGGAAAGCAGAAAGTAGCGGAAGAGCTGGGAATCGGAATCCGCACGCTGTACCGGAAGCTGAAACTGCTGGGCATATAGCTGGCATATAGGAGGGCGACAAAATGGGTGAGTTCGATACTTTGTTTCGGCAACGAATTGGCATTCCAGAAACTGAGACGATTCCTTTTGAAAAGCTGGACTTGGTTCTGGAAAAAGCAGCGCTGGCTATCCCTTTTGAAAATATGCGCGTCATCGAGCAACAAACGAAAGCGATCACCAAAGAAAATGTGATGAGCAAAATATTGGTGGAGCGGGAAGGCGGGCTGTGCTACGAGCTTAATTCGCTTTTGTATTTCTTTTTGCTGGAAAACGGCTTTGATGCCGTTTTGACCAGAGGGGTCGTGTATAAGCCTGCGGAACGAGCCTTTTTGACGATTGGGCGCACGCATCTGACGATTGTGCTCCGTCATCAAGGGCGGCAGTATTTAGTGGATACGGGGTTTGGCGGGAACTTGCCGCTGAAGCCTGTTCCGCTGAGCGGGGAGACGGTGACTTCTGCTAATGGAGAGTTTCGTGTAGGCAGAATGGATAGCGAGTATGGGAGCCATGTGCTGGAGATGAAGTTGAAGCACAAGGATACGGAGTGGAGAATCGGGTATGCTTTCGACCCCGAAAGACCGATTGCCGGGCTATTCGAATGCGATGAGATTCAGACGATTATCGCTGATCACGCGGAGTCTCCTTTCAACAAAAGCCCATTGCTGACGCAGTTGACGCCTACGGGAAACATCACTTTGACGAATGCCACGTTTACCGAGTGGGTCGATGGGCGTGTGACGAAGGAGAGCGTTGACGAAGCTAGATTTAAAGAGTTGGCCAGGCGGTATTTTGGCTGGCGGGATTGGGATTGATGACTGTTAGGCTTTGGGCGGATCGTGGTTTTTTGAAAGATTGATCTGGGGTGGAAATTTTTAGTGCGGGTGTTGAGCGGAGCTGTAGTGGAGAGAGGAAACAGGAGAAACCGCTGTAGGGACTTGGGCCTCTAGCGGGGAAGCGTGGACTGGCCGTCTCCGGCGAAAAAGGAAAACCGCGTCAAAAGCAGCGAGATCGAGGAAGTGGACGCACGTTGCCGCTTAAAGGCGTGTTTTCCTTTTTCACCTCCGTCTCGGAAGGAGTCCCAAAGCCCTTTCGCTTGTTTCTCCTGTTTCCTCGGCCAACGTGTGGCTTTGGTCGGACATCGCTTTTGGATGGTTGATCAGGGGGGAAAATCCAGAGCAGAAATTGAACAAGTTTTTTCATGAACGGGTTGTATGAAGCGACCGTCTTCAAGAAGACTCTTGCTCATGTTTCTGTGTTTTTTTGAAATCCCCGATCACCACCGCTAAAGTACCGATGACGCAGACTACAAAGCGTCAGCTAAAATAAGCTTTTTGGCATTGGTATTTTTCTTTGAAACCCGCGCCGACCACAATCAGCCCCTGACGAGGAAAGAGACGAANNTTCCGAGGAAAAAGCGAAACACGATTTTAAGCGTCAACGTGCGTCCGCTTCTCTGAGTCCTCTACTTTTGACGCGGTTTCGCTTTTTCCCCGGAGCCGTGCAGTCTAGACCCACAGAGGGTATCCCAAGAAGCTACAGCGATTCGTCTCTTTCCTCGCCACGTCTAAAGTACCGATGAAGCAAACTGCAAAGCGTTACCCAGACCAGGTTTTCTTTTATGTATTCGCATTTGGCGTTTTATTAAAACTCGCGCCGACCACCGCCAGCCTCTTTCCACGTCACGCCTAAAGTACCGAAGAAGCAAACTGCAAAGCGCCGCCCAAAAAAGAAAAAAGGCTTCGCACACAACACAGTGGCGGAGCCTTCCATCGTATGTTCTATCAGTGAGCAGCTTATTGCGGCAAATATTTCAACGGATCAACAGGCGCTCCATCTTTGGTCATCTGGAAAAGAAGATGCGGCCCCGTGCTGCGGCCCGTGCTTCCCAGCAACCCGATAAGCTGGTCTTGGGCGACGAGTGCGCCTTGCTCGACCTCCAGCTTTTCCAGATGCGCGTAAACGGTTTGGTAGCCGTCTTCATGCGCAACGACAACATGATTCCCCGATTTTGCATCATAAGCGGCTTTGATTACAGTTCCGGCGGCAGACGCTTTGACAGGGGTGCCCTCTTTATTCATGATGGAAATGGCGTACTGCTCGCCGCCACTTACAACCTCACCCGCGACAGGCAGGTGGAACAGCGGCTCTTTGCCCCATGTTTCCTGGGCGCCTGTCAAAGTGAATGCGCCCAAAGCGATAATGGCGCTTATGCTGAAAGCGGCCCATGCATACGTGGTCCTTTGAAATCGACGGATCATGTGGATTCTCCTTTTGATGTATTTTTTTGAACTGGCAAATCCGGCGGTCAGGGCGCTTTGTTGTGGGTTCGCATACAATTCCAGCGCTTTGACCATGGTGTAGCCGTACGCTGTCACTTCCGATTCGCGCAAACAAGCAAGGGTCATGGCGTCGCAAGCAACCTCCTGATCTTGCCTCATGCGGAAAACGGCGTACCACATCAGCGGATTGAACCAGTTTAGAATCAGCAGCGCGTGTGCCAGGCCGTTCACAGCGATGTCATGCCGTTTGTAGTGACAAAGCTCGTGCAAGAAAATATGGCGCAATTCGTCTGCATCGAGCTTTTCCAAAAACAGCGCGGGCAAAAGAATCCGCGGCCGCCAAATCCCCAGCAAGGCAGGACTTGTCACGGCGCTGCTGATCGACAACGGAATAGAAGCGGCGATACCTAGCTGCTTTTTGCAACTCGCATACAGTTGTAAAATCGCAACGTCTTGCACTGGCTGAATGTCCAATTTGCGTGCCGAAAAGCTGCGGGCGGACCAGGCTGTCGCAACAGCAAAAACAATGACCCCGAGCAGCCACAAAAAAGAGAGCGGGTCGAACCAAAAGAAACGTGCCTCTTCCGGCATGTATGTATATGTATCTGGATGCGCGACAAAATGCGGCGGCTGAAGAGGAACATCGACTTGCAAAGCAGCGGTTCCAGCTCGGGAGGACGGATATGGCACGGGTGTGGAAAAGGCAGCTGGCAGCCAATTAAAGAGACTGAGCGGACTTGCGAGAGACAAAGGGACGGCCAGCTTGATGATCAGCAGAAACCAGACGCCATAGTGAAAGCGGGCAGGCAAATATCCGCCCAAAATCAGCTTGAACAGCAAAATCACCAGCACCAGAAAGCTTGCTTGCAGGGAGTTGAGCGAAATCCAGGAAAATGTCGCGTGCAGGAGCGAGACTAGCCATTCCACAGAGCTATTTCTCCTTCTCCGCCAAAATATTTTTCAACTCTTCTATTTCCTTGGCTGAGAGTTTCTCTTCCTGCAAAAAGTGGACGAGCATCGGCTTTAGCGCTCCCCCGTAGACGCGCTGCAAAAAAGACTGCCGCTCGGTTCGCTTGCATTCTTCTTCGCCGAGCACAGGCGAGTAATAATAGACGCGATTGATTTGTTCAAACGAAATGACGCCCTTTTGCAAAAGGCGGCTGAGCAATGTCTTGATGGTCTTTTCCTTCCAGGTCTTGTTGTCGCGCAAGGCAGCAATCACTTCAGATGCCGCAGCCGGGGATTTGGCCCAGAGGACCTTCATAATCTCCCATTCGGCATCGGAAATTCGCGGATGATCATCCATTAACGACAGTCCTCCTTGGATTACAATTGTAGTCGATCGACAGTTATAGATTACATTCGTAATCTAGTGTTGTCAACTCTCTCTGTCGCATATGAAATCTTTTAAATCCGACAAACGAAAAAGCCCCAACAGTCCCTGTGATCTGTTGAGGCGAAGCATGGCAGCCGTCTTTTATCGTAAAGTAGCATACAAAAACGCAGGAGGGATCGGGCATGGAAGTAATCGAGCAGTTTGGCAATATAGACATTTATTTGTTTGATCAGTTGCTAAAAGGGCGGATACAAAAGCAGATGCGCATTCTCGACGCAGGCTGCGGCTCAGGGCGCAACCTCGTTTACTTTTTGCGCAATGGCTATAAGGTTTACGCCGTGGATCAGTCCGCCAAGGCAGTAGAAAGCGTGCACAAGCTCGCAACGGAGCTGGCAGCGAGCGATTGGGCAGCAGATCGTGCGCGCGTAGAAGCGGTTGACAACATGAGCTTTGCCGACGAGCAGTTCCAGTTTGTCATCAGCAACGCTGTCCTGCATTTTGCGGAAAATGATCAGCATTTCCGGCAGATGCTGCAAGAGCTGTGGCGGGTGCTTGCGCCAGGTGGCGTACTTTTCATGCGTCTGGCTTCCTCGATCGGGATTGAGCATGCCGTGCAGCATTTGGGCGATGAGCGGTATTTGCTCCCGGATGGCAGTACGCGTTTTCTCGTAAACGAAGAGCGGATGCTCCAAGCGACAGCTGACTTGCAGGGCATTTTTGTGGAGCCGATCAAAACGGTAAATGTAGCCGGGCAGCGCTGCATGAGTACGTGGTGCATACAAAAGCCCGCGCTCTAAAAGTCGCGCAATTGGTCAAAGCGCTCGAACAGAGGCGCGAGGTCGATGGCGAGTCCTTGTGCGGCAAGGCTTTGCTTGGTCGAATCTAGCAGGTCGTGCAGCACGACATAAATTTCTTCCCGCTCGACTGTTTCGATAAAGCCTGTGCGCCGATCCATTTTGTTAAAGGCCAAAGTGTACGCTTCAACCAGCTCAAGCAAGGCAGCTTCGAGGTCGGCCGCTTTCGGAAGCTCGCTGGCCTGTTTTTGCAAGGCGGTGAGGGCAGTCGCTGTCTTTTTGTACTGATCAGCCGCTTTTTTGGCTTGTGCCGCCGTAATATTCTCCCTGCCGTCCCAATCGCGGAACGGATTGGTCAAATTGTTTGCGAGCCATTCCGAATTGCGCGGCTTCGTGATGGACAGATTCAGGCCGCGTTTGCTCTCCTGTTTGTAGGCAGTCTTGATGCTTTTGGCGGCATCTGCTGGCAAGCTGGTCATCCACAGTGTCGAGAGCTTTGGCAATTGTTGCGGCGGCGGAAACTGGTCTGGCAAAAAGCCGAATATGTCGTACGTCGAAAAGGAAGCAAGCTTGCTCAACTGACTGATGCTGTCGAGGTTGCTGATCGTTCCCGGTTTTCCCCACAGACGCATTTCTTGCAATTCCGGAAAGCGTTGGACGATAGGCAGCAAGTCCAGCTCCGTCACCTGATGCAGGTGAAGTCCTGCCAAACGGGGCAATCCGTGAAAGTCTGGAGGAGATGAGGTAAATCCAGCACTCAACCAATAGCCGCCCTCGTCCGCCTCTATGTGCAAGTCGGGTGAGATGTCGCTGCCCATCGTCAAATTGGTCAGCCCTTTGTTGAGCGTCAGCTTCTCCAGTCCTTGGGCATTTTGTATAAACAACTTGCGAATCTGGCTGCCGCTGAGGTCGATGGACGACATCGGCGTTTTGCCCAGGTGAAGCTCAATTATAAACGGATTGTTTTTGACAAAAGCCAGCAAGGAAGCAGATGCTTCTGCTGCATGGATTTTGGTGAGGCACGGGAGTTTTTCCAGCTCGGAAACATCATCAAGCTCGGCCAGCATGTCTTCCCAAACGACATTGGTGGAGCGGCGAAGGCTCCTGGTTCCCAAGGTGATGAGCGCGTCATCCTTTGCGGCTTGCTTGAACAGTTGGCGCTTCTCTGCGGGAATTTGCTCCCACTGCCATTGACGGTAGATGCTGCCGCCGACATTCCAGGTGCCGTAGCTGTTTGTTTCTCCCGGAAGAAGCGGCGGGATATTCCCTGCCTTGATGTAGTCTTTCGGTACGGCAGCCTCGACATAGCTGTGCTGCAAGTTGTTGTTCCAAAAATAAAAGTCGCAGGATAGCGGCTTCATCGTCAATAACTCAGCTTCGTCAGGGAGCGTGTCGCTTAGCCAGTCCAGTTCGAGCAGGCTGATCAGCTTGGAGGATTTGCCGGACTCGGACTCCTTGAACGAAGTCACCTGGCACGCTGTATATTTTTGCAGCTTTTCTACGAAAACGCAGTAAATATCTCCAACTGCGGGGATCAAACGAATCATCCTTTCCGTTTTGGGAGTCTTAACCCATTTGGCGCTTCTTAGCGTATTTTTACATATTGCCAAGATTTTGGCTATGCGACGAAAGTGCCTGTATGGGCAGCTGTCGTTGTCGTGGCAAGCTGCATTTTCTATAATGGAGGGAACGAAAGCGGCACCAGTTTGGCTGGCGCAAGAGGAGGCGGGCGAATGAAGAAAGATGAGAGCCGACAGCAGTGGATGAGCCGCGTTCTGGAAGGAATCGTGGAAACGTCCCGCGATCACCTGCTGATTACGGACCCCGAGGGCTACATTCAACTGGTCGGTGATTCCTCCTACGACATGTACGGAATCGGAAAAGAACAACTGCTGGGGAAAAATGTGATCGAGCTGGAAAAGGAAAAAGTATTTTCCCCGTCTGTGACGCGCAAGGTGATGGACACAAAAACACCGCAAACGATGATGCAGGAAATTCCCGGCGGCAGAAAGCTGATGGTCACAGCCTATCCCCTCTGGAACGAGGACGGCAGCATGCATTCGGTGATTAGCTATTCGCATGACCTGACAGAAATCATGGAGCTGAAACGGCGCTACGAGAGCCTGACCGAGCAATTGAAGCAGTTCGAAACAGAGATTGAGGAGCTGCGCGAAAAAAATCAGGAAGGCTTCGTCGCAGTCAGCCAGCCGATGCGCGACATTGACCGTCTCATCAAAAAGGTCGCCATGGTCGATTCTACGGTGTTGATCCTCGGCGAGTCCGGGGTCGGAAAAAACGTCATTGCCAGCCAGATTCACCGCCATAGCCGCCGATCCGCCGGGCAATTCGTGGAGATCAACTGCGGCTCGATTCCGGAAGGGCTGTTGGAGTCGGAGCTTTTCGGCTATGAAGCGGGAGCTTTTACAGGCGCTGGCAAGCAAGGCAAACAAGGAATTATCGAGCTGGCGAACCAAGGCACGCTGTTGTTGGACGAGCTGGGGGAGCTGCCGCTGACCTTGCAGGCCAAGCTGTTGAAGGTGATCCAGGAGAAACGGTTGCAGCGCGTAGGCAGCATGCAGTATCGCGATGTCGATTTTCGCCTGATCGCTGCCACCAATCGCGATCTGGAGAAGATGGTGAAGGAGGGCAAGTTTCGCCAGGACTTGTATTTCCGGCTGAACGTCGTGCCAATCCACGTCCCTGCTCTGCGAAATCGCCCGGAAGATATCGCCGCGCTCCTCAAGCTGGTCGTGCGCTCGCTGAACGAGCGATACGGGATGAACAAAAAGCTGGACGCCGCAGCTACTCACGCTTTGCTGCACTACGATTGGCCGGGGAATGTGCGGGAGCTGGAAAACGTGCTGGAGCGGCTGGTGGTAACGGCAGATGAAGAAGTAATTACGTCGCAGCACTTGCCTGCGGAAATCAAGGCGGCAGGGGAGGAGCAGACGGCAATGGAGCCGAGTGTTGCGGCCGCCAAAATGTCGCTGCGGGACGCGATGGAGCAAGTCGAGGAAAAGTGGCTGCGCCATGCGGCAGAGCGTTGCCGGACTACAGCGGAGATGGCCGAGTTTTTGGGAATCAGCCAGCCATCTGTCGTGCGCAAGCTGCAAAAATACCACATCCGTCCCCGTTAATTCAAAAATGAATTTTTAATTCAAAAATGAATCGAACTATTTACAGGTTTCGATTCATTTTTGAATTAGCGGAGATTTCTGCTATGCAAAAAACGCGCATCACAGCAGGCTTTCTCGTTTGGCACGGGTATTGCTACATATCGGAGTCGAAAGCATCACCTAAGCTGTTATCATTCTCATACAAGGAGAGATTACGATATGTCCAAACAACGCAAATTCGCCAATGTAGCTGCTGGTGTTCCAGGTCCGAAGGGGGCCGCTTTGATTGAAAAAAGAAAACAGTTCGTGCCAAAAGGCATCGGCAACAACACGCCGGTTTTTGTAGAGACGGCATCCGGGGCGCTCGTGACAGACGTCGACGGCAACACGTACATCGATCTGGCAGGAGCGATCGGAACGCTCAACGCTGGTCACTGCCCGCAAGAAGTGGTCGAGGCGGTAAAAGCGCAAATGGACAAATACATTCATCCTTGCTTCCACGTCGGCATGTACGAACCGTATGTGGCGCTGGCAGAAAAACTGGCTGAAATTACGCCGGGCAGCTTTGAAAAGAAAACGATGTTTGCAAACAGCGGCGCAGAAGCCGTAGAAAACGCGGTGAAGATCGCGCGCAAATACACAGGACGCCCTGGCATCATATCTTTTAGCCGTGGATTCCACGGACGTACTTTGCTCGGCATGTCGCTCACGTCCAAAGTAAAGCCGTACAAATTCCAGATGGGGCCGTTCGCGCCAGCTACCTACAAGGCTCAGTTCCCGTACCCGCTGAACAAACCGGAGTCCATGACAGAAGACGAGTACGCACAATTTTGCGTCCGCCAATTCGAAGACTTCCTGCTGACAGAAGTCGCGCCGGAAGAAGTAGCGGCCGTCATCATGGAGCCGATCCAGGGCGAAGGCGGATTCATCGTGCCGCCAGTATCGTTCGTGCAAGGCGTATTCCAAATTTGCAAAAAGCACAATATCTTGTTCATTTCCGACGAAATCCAAACAGGCTTTGGCCGGACCGGGGCGATGTTCGCTTCCACTCATTTCGGAATCGAGCCTGATATCATTACCATGTCCAAATCGCTTGCAGCCGGTTTGCCCATCTCCGCTGTGACAGGCCGCGCAGAAATCATGGATGCGCCGAATCCGGGTGAAATTGGCGGCACGTATGGCGGCAGCCCGCTCGGTTGCGTAGCGGCACTTGCTGTAATTGAGAAAATGGAGCGCGAAGACTTGTCCGGACGCGCCAGAGAGATCGGCAAGGCGATCAAGTCGCATTTTGAAGCCCTGCAAAAAGAGTTCCCTGTCATTGCAGATATTCGCGGATTGGGTGCCATGTGTGCGGTAGAATTTATTGATCCACAAACCAAACAGCCTGCAAAAGAACTGGTAGCCGGGCTGACCAAAGGTTGCTACGAATCCGGTGTCATCGTGCTTTCCGCAGGGGTACACAGCAATGTGCTGCGTTTCCTGTCTCCGCTCGTGATTACCGATGAGCAATTGCAAGAAGCGCTCGACATTATGACCGATGTGTTGAAAAGCCAGTACGTGACCCACTAATTCACCAGGGAGGTACGCATGAAAAAGCATCTGTATATTAACGGACAATGGAAAGAAGCAAACGAGTACGCGCCACTCTACTCTCCTTATTCCGGTGAGCTTTTGGCGGAGATCGCACAGGCTGACGAGGCTGACGTCGATGAGGCGATCCGCGCAGCGGCTGCGGCGGCAAAAACGATGGCAAAGCTGCCAGCCAGCCAGCGCGCACTGATTTTGGAAAAAGCGGTGGCGATCATGGAAGCGCGCAAGGAGGAGCTGGCAGTGATTCTCGCCCAGGAAGCTGCCAAGCCGCTGCGCACAGGACGGGTAGAGATCGCCCGCACGATTCAGACGTACAAATTCGCGGCCGAGGAAGCGAAGCGCATTCACGGGGAAACCGTTCCGCTTGATGCGGCTCCTGGCGGCGAAGGCCGACTTGCTTTTACCGTTCGCAAGCCGATTGGCGTAGTCGGGGCGATTACACCGTTCAACTTCCCGTTCAACCTGGTGGCGCACAAAGTCGGCCCGGCGATTGCGGCAGGGAATACGGTCGTATTGAAGCCCGCGAGCCAGACGCCGCTCAGCTCCTTGGTCCTCGCCGACATTTTTGCGGAAGCCGGATTGCCGGAAGGGGCGCTGAATATCTTGCCAGGAAAAGGCGCGGTCGTAGGCGAGAAGCTTGTCAGCGACAGCCGCATTGCCGCGATTACGTTTACAGGCAGTCCTGCGGTCGGAATCGCGATGAAAAACAAAGCAGGTCTGAAGCGCGTGACGCTTGAGCTTGGTTCGAACTCTGCCGTCATTATTGACCAGACGGTTGAGATTACGCAGGCGCTGGTTGATCGTTGCGTGGTGGGCGCATTTTCCTTTAGCGGGCAGGTGTGCATTTCGCTGCAACGCGTCTATATTCACCAGAGCAAGTACGAGGAGTTTCTCGATAAATTCAAGACTGCGACAGAGAAGCTCGTCCTGGGCGATCCGTTGCAGGAGGCGACAGACATGTCCTCCGTCATTTCGGCAAAAGACCACGAGCGGATGGGAGCATGGGTACAAGAAGCGGTTCAGGCGGGAGCGCAGGTCGTGACAGGCGGCAAAGCAGTGAACGAGCGGCTTTTCGCTCCGACGATCCTGACGAACGTAAGCGCCCACTCCTCTGTCTCTTGCCAGGAAGTATTCGGCCCAATCGTCGTAGTCACGCCGTTTGAAGCAATAGGCGAGGCGATTGAAGCCGTGAATGACTCCCGTTTCGGGTTGCAGGCGGGCATTTACACGAGCGACATTCATGCAGCGATGCGCGCAGCCGAAGAGCTGGAAGTGGGCGGCGTGATGATCAATGACATCCCGACCTTCCGCGTGGACAACATGCCGTACGGTGGTGTCAAAGACAGCGGATTTGGCCGCGAAGGAATCAAATACGCGGTTGAAGAGATGACAGAGTTGAAGTTGATTGCCATCAAGCTGTAAAAAGTTTTGAGCGAGAAGCAAAGACGAGCCGTTATGCGCTCGTCTTTTTTTGCGTGATAGCACGTCTTGCGATCGGTTTAATGTTCGATTTATAACGGATGTTAATATGGGAAATAACTATAAAAGCAACGAATTACCGATTAAAAACGAACATTAATTAGTTTTCGTTTGAAAAAGATCGCCTTTTATGTTACCTTAACTCATGTGAAAAAGCGGTCATTTGTATACAGCAGCGAAGTGAGGAGAAGGACAACATGGAATGGAAAGACATAGTAGCGGCCCTCAGTGTCGTATTGAACGGCTTGCCGCAAGGGCTGTTGGCATTGTCTCTTGGCTTTGCCTCCGTGCCGACGGCTCTGGCCTTTCTGGTAGGCGCAACGGGCAACGCTCTGACAGGCTCTGTCGCGGTCGTATCCTATCAGGCGGAAACGATTGCCTTGGCGGGAACGATCGGAAAAAGCATGAGAGAACGACTGTCCATGATTTTTGTTGGCGGAATTATTATGACCATCATCGGTCTGTTTGGTTTTCTGGAAAAGATCGTCGATTTTATTGGCCCGGTCATTACCAATGGCATGATGGCAGGTGTCGGCATCATGCTGGCGCGGGTGTCGTGGGAAATGGCTCGCAACAACATGCCTGTTGGTGTCACTTCGATGGGGAGCGGGTTGCTGACGTATTTCATCACAAAGGATCTCGTCTACACCGTGACGATCTCGGTGCTCATCTCCAGTCTGGTCGCCATCCTGCTTAAACAGGGAAGCTCGATCAAGCCGATTGCGAACGACCGTCTTGTTCTGCAAAAGCTGACGTTTTCCCCTGGCATTTTGCGCGGAGCGATGGCGATGGTTTGCCTCAATATCGGGGCGAACATCGCTTTTGGACAAATTAACGGTGAAATCGCCAAATCCGATGTGAACATTGACACGCTCAGCGTAATCTCCAGCGTGGCCGATATGGTGTCGGCACTGTTCGGCGGAGCGCCGGTAGAGGCGATCATTTCCGCTACGGCCGGGGCGCCCAACCCGGTTGCGTCCGGTGTTTTGATGATGGTGCTGATGGCGGCGATTCTGTTTGCAGGTCTTTTGCCGAAAATCGGCCGCTACATCCCGAGTGAATCGATTGCCGGGTTCCTGTTCGTGCTCGGGGCCATCGTGACGGTGCCGGGGAATGCGACTGCCGCTCTGACAGGGGGAGAAGCTTCGTCCGGTTTGATTGGCGGAACAACGATGGTTGTGACGGCGATTTCTGACCCGTTTTTCGGGATGCTGGCAGGCTTGCTGATGCGAGCATTGATCCATGCATTTGGCATGTAGGGACGCAAATCAGGAGGGATTTTTTGTGGATAAAACATACACGCTGGAAGTGGCAGGCGTAACGCGCGAGCTGCCGATTATGCCGATAGCGGACAACCTTAGCATCGCGAGCTTCGTCATCCTGGGCGATACAGAGCTGGTGACGGCAGCGGCACCACTGCTTGCCGAGAAGCTCCCGGAAGTCGATGTATTGATTACGGCGGAAGCAAAAGGCATTCCTTTGATTTTTGAAGTATCCCGTGTATTGAAGATGAAAAAGTATTACGTTGCCCGGAAAAGCACGAAGCCGTATATGGATGCTCCGCTGATCAATGAAGTCGAATCGATTACTACGCAGAAAAAGCAAATTCTTTGCCTGGATGGCGCGGATGCCAGAGAAATTTCCGGCAAACGCGTCGCGATTATCGACGATGTCATCAGCACAGGCAAGTCGCTGCAAGCGATTGAAGATCTCGTAGTCAAGGCAGGGGGCCATGTCGCAGCGAGAGCGGCTATTTTGGCGGAGGGAGACGCAGCCAAGCGCTCGGACATCATCTTTTTGCAAGAGCTTCCGCTGTTTTTCCACGAATAGAAGTAAGTTCAGCGCAACATAAAAAAACCTTCTCAACGATTGCTGAGAAGGTTTTTTGCTTGTGGATATAAGGCAAGGTTGAAGGCTGCATTCGCATGAGTCACGCGCAACTACTGCAAGTAGTAAATCGCCCGCGAGCTGATGATTCCTTTTACTTCTTGCCCTTCGGCGACCTTTTGCTCGATATACGGGATACCCGCCTCTTGCAGACGGATGCGATTGGCGTTGAAGTGGCGGAAGTCGACGATCATGGTCTTGTTGCTCGCCTTGATTTCCTGAAGCTGTTGCTCGGCCATTGCGTTAATGGACCTTTGTCCCAGCATGTGGGCGCTGCCAACGAGCAGCATGTTGACCAGCATGACAGCGAGCAGGATGCGGCTGCCGTAGCGGGTGAGCGCAGCTTGTGCGTCCCAGCCTGCCAGCGTGACGAGAAGCGGGATGAGCCAAAGCTGCGGAACGTACCGCGCCCACCAGCTTTCCGGGTTGATCAGGACAGTGATGAGCAAGATGATGCTTGCGACGAGGAGCGGCAAGGCTTTCCTGCGCTCGCGACCGAAAAGCAAAGCAAGCACGATCAGGAAGGCAAGCAGCACCGCGCCGCCAAACCATGGCCCAAAGCCCGCCACTCGCACGTCCGGAGCCAAAAACACCTTCAGTTCCTGCTCAGAGAAGGTAAAGGGCCATTTCAGCGTCGTTTCTTTTGGCGTAGCGATATTTTCCGATTGGGCGAACAAGGAAATGCCAAGCTTGCTCAGCGAGTTGATGTCTTTAAAGTCGTGCGGGCTGTTCGAAGTCATAATATCCACCGCGCCCTTGCCCGCCAGCGGGTAGAAAGGATGTCCCTTGGCAAGCGTATTGGTGACGTATGGATTGTAGCCGACAACGACGACGGTAATGACCAGACTCGCGGCGAGCCACGCCAGAACGGTTTTCCAGCGTTTTTGGCGATCGCAGAAAAAGAACAGCACCAGCAAAGCGCCGCCAAGCAGTACGGCATACACCAACGCTGTGAACTTGATCTGCGCAAGCAACATCAGGGCAGAGCAGAGAGCGAGCATGGTCCAGGTGTGGTAGCGTTTGAGCAGCAAATACCCGAGCGCGCAAATGATCAGCACGAGCGAGCCAAGCTGTCCGTCAATGTAAAAGGACGTCGCCTGCGACACGACGACCGGATTGCAGGCAGCCAAAATCGCCAGAACGACCGCCAGCCCCTTTTTCGCAGGAAAAGCCGTCCGCAGCGCTGCCAAGCTGAGGAAGAAGGACGCAGCCATGAGCAGCAGGTTGAAAATTTTCCCGACTTCAATCTGGTTAGTCACCTTGTACATGACCGCATCCAGCATCCAGGGCCCTTTGGCGTAATGGTTGATCCACAGGTGGAAGGCAGACAAGATTTCCTTGTTGTCCATTTCTTCGATCGGCTTGCCTGGCGGCTTGAGAATCGGGGCATCGTGCACCGGATTCCAGCCATTCGTAAGCAAGATGATGGCTTCCTGGTGATACGTTTGTCCATCAAAAGACAGATCGAACGTATTGGCGCTAATGTACCAGCCGCCCCCGATGACGATGGCCAACCCTGCGAGCAAGGCGACCAGCCAGGTCGGGCGGCGCAAAGGAACAAACGTGGCCGTCATGGCCAGCAGGCAAACAAGAGCGGCCAGGACAGACAGCCAGAAGCTGACCGCAGTAACCGGGATGCCCAGCAAAAAGAAAGTCGACGTAACGAGTACGATCGAGGCGATAAAAAACAGCAAGGTCGCCCCGATTACAAACGAGTAAGTAGCGGTACGGTTATTCATGAATGTAATCTCCTGTTTTTGAATCTACAGAACAGGGAGGTTTGCAGCCAAAAGGTGCAGGACGGTGGCGAGAATGATCCCCAGCACCAGCCCCCCGGCAATTTCCCATTTGGTATGACCCATGCTCTCGCGCAACGGCTTGGACAAAAGCTGCTTGTCCGGGTGTTCTTTTGCCAGCGCATTGAGAGCGGCGGCATGCTTGCCTACGGCTCTGCGCAGTCCGGTGGCGTCGATGATCACGATAAACGTTACGGCGACCCCGAGCCCGAATGCCGGATGAGTGAAGCCCTCCTGCAAGCCGATCAAAAATACGGTGGTGACCATGACCGTTGTATGCGTGCTGGGAAACCCGCCGTTCCCCACCATGTTTTTTGCTTCTTGCCCAAATCGGAGGTAATTAATCAAAAATTTGGTTATTCCAGACACAAGCCAGCCGATAAACGGCGCCAGCGCATATAACATGACTACGCTCCTCTTTCGTGATGATTATGACTGGGAGATGACAACGACGCCTACGACGATGATTGCCAGCCCTACGATACGGGTGAGCGACAACGGCTCTTGAAAGATCAGAAAAGAAAGTCCGGCTACCAGGACGTACCCGAGGGCCGCCATCGGATAAGCGTAAGAAAGCTGAACTTTTTCCAGCGCGGCAATCCAGATAAACGCGGAAAGCCCGTAAAGCGCCAAACCGACCATGATCGGCAGGTTCGTAAAATAGTGCAGGAACTTCAACACCAGCGCGTCATTGTTGCCAGAGAGGGAGGACGCCCCCATTTTCATGGCAATCTGACCACTTGCGCTGAGAATGACCGAGATGAGGATAAGAACGATGGATGGCATAGTTTGATCCACAACCTGTCTGTGCAATTAAAATTCAAAGGTGTAAATAATGCCGGCTACGGCGATGACGTAGAGCAGTACCGTGATGAGAATCGGCTTGTCCTGGAGCAGAACTTTTTCAGGGCTGCCGCCTTTGTCCGTAATCGTAATCAGGTACAGGTAGCGGAAAATGCCGAAGATCACCAACGGAATCGTCCACATCAAATGAACGGTTCGCCCGGAGGTAAAGGTGAACAAGCTGTAGCTGATAATCGTGGCTGTCGTGACAATCGTATTCAGTTGATTCAACAATTCGGACGAATAGCTGTCCAGTACCTTGCGATGCGTGCCTTTGTGGGCTTGCAGCAAAAGCAGCTCATGGCGTCGCTTACTGATCGCAAGAAACAGGGCAAGCAGCATGGTACAGAGCAAGAACCATGGCGTAAACGGCGTGTTGATCATCAGACTGCCCCCGATGGCCCGCAAGACAAATCCGGACGAGATAATCATCACGTCGAGGATGACGACATGCTTCAGCTTGAGCGAATAGGCGACGTTGAGCACAAAATACACCGTGAGCACGACGCCGAACAGTCGGTCAAAATAAAAGGCCGAAAACAGCGAGCCTGCCAGCAAAAATACCCCGAACGACAAGGCGAGCGCAGGCGGCAGCGCGCCGGAAGCCATCGGACGGAATTGCTTCTCCGGGTGGTTCCGGTCGTTTTTAATGTCTACGAAATCGTTCAAGATGTAGACACAGCCTGACACGAAGCAGAACAGCAGGAAAGCAAACAGCGATTTGCCGATGACATCTGTGCTGACTTTGTGCAAAGAAAAGAGCAGTGCCGCAAACACGAGCAAATTTTTGGTCCATTGGTGTGGACGAAGCTGCCGAATTAACAGATAGACCATATTTTGGCGGACGCGCGAAGTCGTTTTGACGTCGACTTTTACAGAGTTTGATGTTGCCCCCATATTTCTCTCCAATCCATAAGGAATCTTACCATCCTACTAATGACGAATCATGTAAAACGAAAGTTACATCTGTTGCAAGATAACGTTTAATTCTGTCGTAAAATGGGCGGGTTGTCTATACCTTTTTACAGCATTTGTGAGATTTTGGCAGAGGGAAATGAGAGAATGCATCATTTGAAGGTTGTATGTCCCTATGAAAAACGCAGCTTCCGGCACGGGTGTCATGCCAGTGAGCTGCGTTTTATGCTTGTATGCTTAATTTGTCCGCGGAACGCCTTTCGCTGGCTTTTTCCACGAATACAGCGACAGGTTCACCAAAATGATGGCGAGAATGACAAGCTGCGGAATCGTCGTTTCCCAGTTCGCGTAGATGCCCAGATCAGGCAAATGGAGCAACAGCTCCGAGCTGTGCGCCGGCAGGCTGCCCGTGACTTGCAGGGCGTGTACGCTGACCCCGATGAACTTGAAGGCCATGTAATAGAGCAGCAGGCTGGCAACCAAAAAGAACGGACGGACGGGAATCCGCGAGCTGAGCCTGATGAAAGCGAAGCTGATGATGGCGAGCAAAAGCAGCGCGCCACCGATCCCGAGCAAAAGGTTTGTCATGGAAATCGATGCTGCCATCCCCATGTAAAAAATGATCGTTTCCGCGCCTTCGCGAACAACTGCGAGGAAGGCCGTGAAGGCAAGCGACCACAAAGCGCCTTTTGCCAGAGAGGAACCGATTGATTTCTGCACAAACTCGTTCCAGGCTTGCAGGTTGGACTTTTTATGCAGCCAGGCGCCGATTGTCACCATGAACACGACAGCAATAAGTCCTGTAATGCCTTCGATCGTTTCCCGCGAGCTTCCTGTAGTGAGATTGGAAAAGACGATGCTGAGCACAATCGCGAGCAGCGCGGAGGCAACGATACCAAGCGCCGCCCCTGACCAGACCCATTTGCGCTTGTCCGCATTCCCTGACTTTTGCAGGAACGCAAGCAGCGACATGATGATCAGGATCGCTTCCAAGCCTTCGCGGAACAAAATCAGTCCTGCGTCCCACGCTGTATAGGAGGCGGCGGTAGCAAACGGCTCAAGCTCGACTTTCATTTCGCCCAGCAGAGCCGCTGCTTTTTCCCATTGCGGCGGGTTGGACAAGATCAAGGTCGGCACGGAAACCATCTTTGCTTCGATGCTGCTGTAGGTGGCTGGCGACTTGGTCATGACCACGCCTTCTACCAAAGGCCACGAGGCAATAAACGTGTCCATTTTTCCTGCGGCGTCGTCGGCCTTTTGGCTGGCGATGTCCGTTTCTACCGAACTGATCAGCTGCAAAAGCGAGGAGATCGTTGGCTGTTCCCCTGATGCGACGGCACTGGAGCCAGGCGCCACTGATTTTCCTGCTACGTAGTCTTCGACGGCTTGCTTCAACGTTTGCAGTTTTTCCGTACTTTTTTGTGCATTCGGCGGCTCGGTATTCAAGGCGATGCGGGCGCCGCTAATTTTTACTTCCATATCACCATAGACGGAGGCGTTTTCTGAGCGAACCAGACTCTCCGCCTTGTACCAGCCTGTTACGAAGCTGTTGTACGATTGCTTGGCCTGGGGCCAGTTGTTTTCCGAGATAGCAGTCAGACTTTTCTCCAGAAAAGGCAGCAAGTTGGCGATTTGCTTGTGCGCTTTTTCCTTTGGCTGACCTGCTGATTCTTTGCTGGTTACGTAGCGGTCGGCTGCTTTTGCCAGATTGGAGATGGCAGCCGTGGCTGCTTCGGGATTCGACTGTATTTCGCCGAGTGCCTGCTGGGCTTGCTCAACCGCTGCCGACAAAGCCTGAGCCTCTGCTGACGTATCGTCCGTGTTCGCGTCCCAGACGGCTTTCAGGCTGGTTACGGCTTTGGTAACCTCGTCCCAGTTCTTGTCTCCGCTGCTGATCAGCGCATCGCTGGAGAGCGCGATCAGCTGTTTGAGCTGATCAGGTGCGAGCGGAGCGGCAATGGCAGTCGACAGCCCGGAGATGAGCAGCAGGAGGCAGAGGAAAACGGAAAAAAGATAGCGTTTCAAAGTATTCACTCCATCCATGCTAGTTGGTTAGAACAGTGTGTCTCCGATGTAGCCGCCTTCGCTTACACCCGGAAGACATGCATAAAGCCCACTGCCGACATGGGTGATGTATTCGTTCAGCAAGTCGACTGACGCGAGTTTTTGTTGCATCGGGATGAATTGCTTGCGCGGGTCGCGGTTGAAGCAGATGAACAGCAGTCCGGCGTCAAGCTGCCCGGTGCGGACATCGAGTCCGCTGGAATACGAATAGCCGCGGCGCAGAATTTTGACTTTGCCTTCCATATGCGCCAAGGCTACGTGAGAATCAGCCGGAATGACCAGGTTGCCCTTGGCGTCTTTGCGATTCAGCTCCAGATCGTCGAACTCGTTTGCTTTTCCGAGCGGTGCGCCAGAATCGCGATGTCGGCCAAACGTGTTTTCCTGATCGTCCAGGGCTGAGCGGTCCCATACTTCGATTCGCATGCGGATTCTGCGCATGACCATGTAGCTGCCGCCAGCCATCCAGGCCGGATTGTCCGACGGTTGCGCCCAGACGATTTCATCGGCAGCGGCCGGGTCGTCGACTTTCGGGTTGTTGCTTCCGTCTTTAAAGCCCATCAGATTGCGAGGGGTAGAGCCGCTTGGATCGGCTGCGCCCGTGCGCTGGAAGCCTTCCTGAACCCAGTGCAGCACAGCTTTTCCGCGCGCGATTCGAGCCAGGTTGCGCAGCCCGTGGAAAGCAACTTGCGGGTCGTTGGCGCAAACCTGGACGACGATGTCTCCATCTGACCATTCCTTGCGAATTTCGTCACTGTTGAAGCGGGGCAGATCGACCAGGGCGGCGGGCCGCTTGGCAGACAGACCGAATCGTTCGTCGAAAAAGGAAGCGCCCAGTCCAAAAGTAATCGTCAGCCGCATCGGGTTGAGCCCGACGCTCTCTCCTGTATCGACAGGCGGGAGGTGCGGGCTGCCGCTCTCCTCATCTACCGTCTTGCCAGCCGCCAAACGGGCTGCGGCGGCCGTCCAGCTTTGGAACAGCTTGCGGACGTCGTCCAATGATGTCGTCGTTAAATCAAAAGCACCCATGCAGATAAAATCCTGCATAGGTGTAATGATCCCGGCCTGATGCTTCCCGTAAAAAGGGATAATGCCGTCGGAAAGAACAGGGGTCGCAGCTGCTTTCTCGCTGGAAGGAGTTGACGGCATGAACGATTTCATGCCAGTCGCGCCCAGAATCAGCCCGAGTCCTCCTACGCCAGCGAGCTTCAGCGCTTCACGACGAGTAAATTTTGTCTGGTCGTTTTCGGGATGCTTGTTGTTCATCAGTTAGCCTCCAATGATGGTGCCCATTTTGGACAGTGGCTCAGCCAATGCATCCAGAGCTTGGCTCAGTTTTTTCACTTCGTCTGGCTTCAATTCTGTGTACAGCACATATCCGCCATCTTTGCGGTAAGGAGCGAGGGCCGCGTCCAGCTCAGCAAAACGGGTTTCGATCTCTTTGGACAGAGCCGCGTCTTTGGCATCAACAGCAGGTTTCAGCACTTTGAAAATCTCGTTTGCGCCTTCTACGTTTGCTGCGAAATCGTACAGGTCAGTGTGGGAGTAACGCTCTTCCTCGCCTGTCACCTTGCTGGTAGATACTTCATTCAGCAGTTCTACAGCGCCTGTTACGAGCATTTTTACATCGATCTCCACGCTTTCGACTTTGACGCGGAGTTGTTTGACGTCTTGCAGCAGCTGGTCTGCTACAGCGCCCGAATCAGCAACCGATTTGGTTTCCCACAGAGCTTTTTCCAGTTTGTGATAACCGCGCCACTCGTTATCTGGAACATCGCCTTCGCGAGCATCGATCCAAGGGTCGAAATCACCCAAAGATTCAGCGATTGGCTCGATGCGCTCGAAGTAGGCGCGAGCTGGAGCGTATTCTTTTTTCGCTTTCTCCATATCGCCAGCTTTAACAGCTGCGGTAAAGCTTTCGGTTGCTTTTACCAGTTGGTCTGTCTGTTCGATGACCCATTTGCGGTAGTCGTCGATCGGAGCTTTCAAATCAACAGCGGTAGTAGCTGCTGGCGTTTCAGTAGCAGCAGGTGTAGCAGGTTGAGTTGCCTCAGGTTTTTTCTCTTCTTTTGGCGTCTCAGCGCTTCCGCAAGCAGATAGCATGAGAGACGAGCCGAGTACAACTGCGGACAACGGATAACCCCATTTTTTCATCATGTGAAAACATCCCCTTATTTATCATATAAGTGTGTACTTATTCGTTGATAATAAAAATCATTATCATCCCAGAAAGTAATGTAAACCTTTCATTGTATCTTTGCAATATTTTTTTACAGCTTGGTCAGTGGTTTATTTCGCCTGGCGAAAAAAGAGAGCAGAAAAAAGACGAACAGCCGCCGAATCGCTCGACAGCTGCTTTTTCGTTCTCTCAATTAGCCAAATATTTCAGAAGAATTTGTTCTACGTGGAGCAGGTGTTCAGTCATTCTGGCTTGGGACGCTTCCGGGTCTTGTCGCTTCACGGCCTCGTAGATCGCTTTGTGTTCGAGAAAAAACTGTTCGGAGACAGAGCGGTTGGAGTAAATCTCGACTCTTCTCGTCTCGCGAATGCCAATCTCCATCTGCTTGGAGATCGATTCAAACAGATGCACGAGTATGGAGTTGTGCGTCGCTTTGGCGAGCGCCAGGTGAAAGAGCAGATCGGTGCGCTCGCCTATGTCCTCGTTTCCGATATGCTGCTCCATCTCGCTCAAAATTTCTTCCAGGGCGTGCAGGTCATGTTCGTCCCGTTTGCTTGCAGCGATGGCAGCGTTGGCGACCTCCAGCGATTTTCGCGCTTCGATCAATTCAAGAATGGTCTGGCGATTGTTGCGCAAGCCTTGCAGATCAGGCAGCAAGCTTTGGACAGGAGAGCAGGTGCTTTTCACTGTGCAGTGGCCGCCCTGGCGAATCTCGATCAGCCCCATTGCCTTGAGGGCACTAAGCGCTTCGCGGGTGGTAGAACGCCCGACACCGAATTGCTCCGACAGCTCCTTGGTGGAGGGGAGCTTGCTCCCGGCTTGCAGTTCGCCGCTGAGAATGAGCGTTTTCAATTGCTCCGTAATGTGTTCATAATGGTTTTTTTTCGCGAGCCTGGAGAGATCCATTTCAACACTCCTGTACAATCCGTTTTTTTCCAAATTCATTGTAACACAAGAGAAAATGCGAGAAGAGAGGAGGGTTGAGGTTATGAAGAAGCTTGTGTAAACTGTTCATCAACAAGGGTGACTTCAAACGGTTCATCGCAGGAAGAACGGGGGGAGCGTAACGGATGGCGAGACAAAAACTGCACATCGATGAACTATATGAGGTATCGGGCAAAATTTTGGTGGAAAAAGGGTACGCGGGCTTTCACTTCAAGCTTGTGTCCGACCAGTTGAATGTGAGCCGCAGCACGATCTACGAATATTTTTCCAACAAGGATGAATTGATTGCTTCTTTAATGGTGCATCTCATGGATACGATTATGGCCGAGTACAAAGACACGGATGAGATCGCGCGGCCGCTTGCGAAGCTGCGGAACATGTACGATTCGTTCATGAAATACGCAGACATTCACCAGATTTTGTTGTTTGCTCCTTTCGTGAACGGGGCTGCATCGCCGAATGTGGAAAAGGCGATGACGACGCTCAGACAACAGCACTATATATTGAACAAACTTTTGACAGACGTCATTGAAGCTTGCAAGGAAGAAGGCACGATTCGCCGCGAAATTCCTAGCGAGCTGATCGCTGGCTTGCTGTTTCAATCGATACAAATTCCCAAAAGTCGCAAGGTCGCGGAGGAGGAGTGGCACAACCTGATTTTTCAGGTGATGCTGGATGGATACGGCGTCAAAATGTAGGGTAGCGCCTGGGCATTCGCGGCCTTTATTTTTTGTCCTTTTTTCGACACTTCTGTCAGACGTAGTGCAATGACGTGAACAACTGCAATAAGATTAGAGCGTCTACGAAAAGAATGATTCTGAACATTCGGCATACATCTGGAGGTTTCTATGATGAGCTTTACACAAGTAAAGTTCATGGGCGAAGGAAGGGATCGATTTTGAATCAGATGAAGCAACGCGTGATCGTGCTTTCCAGTGCTCTTTTGCTTGCTGCATGCAGTCCAGCTGTCTCTGATAAGGCAGCAGTGGAGCAGACCACTGTCAAACGAGTGGCAGTTACCCAAGTGAAGGAAGAGGCTTTTGGGCAGGTGGCGAAGTGGTCCGGCATTTTAACGCCAGTGGAAGAGACGCAGGTGTCGTTTGAAATAAATGGCCGCATCGTCACGCTGCTGGCAGAAGCAGGCGACTATGTGGAGACGGGGAGTGTCCTTGCCAGTCTGGATGGACGCGATTTATCGTTACAGGCTGCAAGCGCGGCGGCATCGGTTCAGCAGGCCAAGGCGCAATTGGCGCAAGTGACGAACGGCGCTCGCGCAGAGGAAGTGCTGCAAGCGCAAAACAATCTGGACAAAGCCAAGGCGCTCATGGATAAGGCAAAAGCGGATTTGCAGCGGTCGGAAGTGTTGTTCCGCCAGGGCGCTTTGTCGACAAACGATTGGGAAAACGTTCAGAACAAGGCGGCATTGGCCGAAAAAGATTGGGGAAATGCCAAAGAGACGTATGCCCTGGTTGCAGAGGGGCCGCGCCAGGAGCAGAAACAACAAACCGCTGGCGTGTATCGGCAGGCGGTAGTCGGCCAGCAGCGGGCCGCTTTGACGCAGACAAAAGCAGATTTGACCGCGCCCATCTCCGGTGTCGTGCTGGAAAAGCTGGCTTCGGTCGGCCAACTGACATCTACCGGCACACCCGTATACCGGATCGGCAATGTAGATGCGCTGCTGATCCAGCTCGCCGTTTCGGATCGTGACATCGGCTTCTGGAAAAAGGGAGACGAGGTTACCGTTACTTTGTACGATCAGAAACGAAGCGGAATCGTGCAGCGCGTGTCGCCCGCAGCCAGTCAAGGGAGCGGGACTGTCCCTGTCGAGGTGCGGGTAGAGAATCCCGACCGCGCTTGGCTTGCAGGGCAAGTCGCTACGGTCGTTCACGAGCATCAAGGACCAAAGGGCATTTTTGTCCCTGTACAAGCGGTGCAAAGCAGGGGAGAAACGCAGCCGTACGTTTTTGTTGTCCGGGATAACAAAGCGGCAAAAGTTCCCGTGACACTCGGCACGATCGTTGACAACCAGCTGCAAATCACATCCGGTCTCACCATTGGCGAGCAGGTGGTTACCAAAGGGGCGGAGCAATTGTTCGCGGGCGATACGCTGGAAGTCTCGACGGGTGAGCGGCCATGATCGACTTTTTGATCCGCAAGCAAAAAATTACGCTGCTGTTTTTCATCATGGTAGTTCTGGTCGGGGTGTTGAGCTTTTTTCAACTGCCGCATCAGGAAATTCCGGAGATTGCCGTTAATCGCGCATCTGTCACGACCGCGCTGCCAGGCGCTTCGGCAGAGCGAATCGAGCAGACGGTGACGAAGGAAATCGAAGCCAAAATCAAGGAAATGCAGGGGCTAAAGGCTATCACCTCGCAATCGCAGCCGGGCCTTTCCATCATTACGGTCGAGGTGAACAACGGAGTAGACCAAAAAGAAACGTGGGAGGAGCTGCGCAAAAAGGTCAAGGACGCAGAAGCCTTTTTGCCGGCAGAGGCGAGACAGCCTGTCGTGAACGACGACATGGGGAGAATGTTCGCCCAGACGTTCATGATTTCGGTGGACACGGCTTCCCGGCTCGATGAGTTGCGAGAGCCGCTGACCATGTGGGAAAAGCAACTGAGCAAAATTCCGGGCATCTCCAGCGTGACGATTGAAGGGCTGCCGGAGCAGGAAATCCAGATTAGACTCGACCCGCAAAAGCTTGCATTCATGCATTTGACCTGGGCACAAGTGCAAGCTGCGATCAAAGCGGCGAACGAGACGGCTCCGCTCGGCAGCTATCAAATCGATCAGCGGACGTACGAGCTGAGAATGACGGAATGGAAAGACATCAAGCAGCTGGAGCAGGTAGTGGTCGGCTACGGAAAAACCGGGAGCGCGATCTATCTCGGACAGGTGGCCGATGTGCAATTTACAGCCAAAGCCCCTGCCTATCTCGCCTATCACAACAACAAGCCAGCCGTCTCGATCAGTTTGATGACCGAGTCAAAAGCAAACATCACCCGATTGCAACAGCAAATCGATGCAAAGGTAGACATGCTTCGCAGCACCTTGCCTGCCGGGGCGCAAGCAGAGTCTCTCTACACGCAAAATGAGCGGATTGACGAGATTTTCTCAGACTTGTGGCGCGAGCTGTTGATTGCGGTCGTCGCCGTTCTCCTTGTTTGTACGCTCGGCTTGAATTTTACGACTTCATTAATGGTCGCCCTGGCGATCCCGATTTCGCTTGCGACCGGAATGATTTTTTTGCCGTTTTTTGAAGTGACCTTGAACCAGATTACGATTGTCGGCCTGATTATCGTTTTGGGGATTCTCGTCGATGATGCGGTGGTCGTGAACGACAATATCGAGCGAAGACTCGTCAAGCATGGCGAGCAGCCGCAGCGGGCGGCAGTGATGGGGGCGAAGGAAGTAGCGGTCTCCATTTTGACGGCTACCTTGGCAACGGTTGCTTCGTTCGGTCCGTTGCTGTTTCTCAGCGGCGGCTCGGGTGCTTTTGTCCGCCCGATTCCGGTCGTGATCATTGTCTCGATGCTGGCTTCCATGGTCATGTCACTGACGATCGTTCCGATTTTTCGCAGATGGAGTGAAGAGCGCAGACGCAAGAAGCTGGACATGAGAAAACCTGCGGGGCTGTTGGGCAAACAATTGCTTCATCTGTCCAACTGGTACGCCAGAACGGTCTTGCCGCGCTTGTTGAAAAGGCCGCTGGCGACAGGCGTTGCTGCCGTTTTGATCAGTACAATGGCTTATCTTTTGATCCCGTTGACGCCGATTCAGCTATTTCCGGTGTCTGATCGCGACGTCTTTCTGGTCAATGTCAAGTTGCCAAACGGAAGCAGCCTGGCAGAAACCGATCGGGTCGTCAAGCAGGTGTCGCAGGACTTTTCCGCTACGGACGGGGTTTGGATGGTCAGTTCCTTTGCCGGAGGAAGCGCACCGAAGATTTTTGGCAGCACTACGGGGGCGGGCAGCGGCGCAAATGTCGGGCAGTTGATTGTGCGCCTGGACAAACAGGCAACGTCTTTGCAAAAGCTGCAAAACGAGACGCTGGCTGAGATTCGCCAAAAGTTTCCGGAAGCTGTGATCGTCCCGCGCGATTTGCAAACAGGCCCGCCTGTGGGCAAGCCGGTGGTCATCCGGGTGTACGGCGAGAACATTACGACACTGCGTCAGTTGTCTTTGCAAATACAGGAGCAAGTCGCCAAGGTGAATGGCATAACCGAGGTGCAGGACGATTTGGGAGTGGACAGCTACGCCATCGCTTTTGAAACCAATCAAGCGATGATGGAGCAAAATCGCGTCACGGCGGCAGAACTGTCGCGGACGCTGCGGCTGGTGAGTGAAGGCATCAAAGTAAGCGAGTTTGACGACGGCAAGCAACTGACGGACATTACTTTATATGTGAAGCAGGATGGGGAAGCGGGCGTCAATGCTTTCCAGCGGCTGTTTGTCGCCAATGCAAAAGGCGAGCAAGTCCCGCTCGCTTCACTGGTGAGCGTTCAACCGTCTTTTAGCGTGCAAAACATCCCGCATCGCAACCTCGACCGGACGGTGACGATTACAGGCGAGGTAAAGGGACGGACAGCTACAGAGGTGATGAAGGAAATCAAGCCTGAACTCGCCAAAATGGCTTTGCCTGACGGCTATTTTTTGGAGTATGACGGAGAGACATCAGCGCAAGTCGAAGTCTTCCTCGATATGGGCAAGCTGTCGGTGATCGTCATCTTTTTGATTGTCATTTTGATCGCCATGCAGTTCTACTCGCTGCGGATTCCCGTTCTTGTCATGAGCACCGTCTACCTGGCGATTTCCGGCAGTCTCATCGGTTTGTTTGTCACGCGGACTCCGCTGGGCTTCATGTCCATGATGGGGATTGTGTCTTTGTCCGGCATTGTCGTTCGCAACGGGATTGTGCTGGTCGAGTTCATCGAGCAGGCTCGCAACAGGGGGCTGGCCTTGCAAAAGGCGGTGATTGAAGCGGGAGAGGCGAGATTCAGGCCGATCTTGCTGACGTCGATGACAGCGATTGCAGGTCTGCTTCCGCTGGCGATTTCCGGCGATGTGCTGTTCAAGCCGTTGGCTGTGACGATCATTTCGGGCCTGTTCTTTTCCACGGTACTCACGCTCGTGGTCGTCCCGGCGTTTTATACCGCGATGGAACTGAGGAGAAAGAAGAAGCAAGAAGCACGCAATCGCAAAAGAATGGAAAAGCTGGACATGTGACTGGTCTCTGATTTTCACACAATCGCAAACGAAGCTCAACAATTCCTTAACACTCGCTTGTTATACTCGTTACAGTATCAATAGAATAACGTCTGTAGTTGGGCCGAGACGTGGAGAAAGCCCTCATACAGCAACAGCTTAGGCAATACAGGCCGATTGGATCGGTTTGTTCATGCATGCTGTTGCCCGTATGAGGGCTTTTTGTGTTTCCCAAGGAAAGGAGCGGCAAGAGGCTTTGCTAGATACAGCTTTTTATGACGCGTATTTTTTTGATTTGGACGGGACGATCTTCATTGGAGATCAACTGTTGCCTGGCGTGGAAGAAATCCTCGCCACTTTGCGGCAAAAAGGGAAGAAGATCATGTTTTTGACCAACACGACGGTGCAGACGCGAGAGGGCTGTCGGCAGCGGCTGGAAAAGCTGGGGCTTGCCGTAGAACGCCATGAGATCATGACGGCAGCTTACGTGGCGGGCCTGTATTTCAAGCAGCTGGCAGACCATGAACAAGCGTGCGTGCTGGTGGTCGGCGAGCCTGCGCTTGAGCAGGAGATGGCCGAGTTTCACATTCCGCAGACAGCCGATGCGATGAGCGCCACACATGTGCTGGTGGGAATGGACCGGGCTTTTACGTACGAAAAGTTGCAGCGGGCAGCCGATGCGGTGCGAAACGGGGCCAAGCTGATCGTGGCAAATCCCGATTCGGTATGTCCGGTGCCTGGCGGAGCGATCCCCGATACAGGGGCGCTGGCGCGAGCGATTGAAACGGCAGGCGGTGCGAGCACGTGGGCGATGACGGGGAAACCGTCCCGCTTTTACGCTGACCAAGTCTTTTTGCAGCTGGATGTCCTGCCTGAGCGCTGTTTGATGGTCGGCGATCGTCTGGAGACGGACATTTTGCTCGGGATCAACAGCGGGATGAAGACAGCGCTGGTGCTGACCGGAGTGACGACAAGCGCGGAACTCGGTCACGCCAAAATTCAGCCCGATCTGGTCTTGCCGACGATGGACGGCGGGCAAATGTAGATCAAAGCTTTACAGTTTCCAAATATTTGCTTATCACGCGGTTGGTATCATCGGATGATGAAGGGCAAACGCCATAGGTTTTAGGAGGGATGGTCGTGGCGGAAGTGGAATTGCGACGCATTTCCAAAATGTACGAGCGGCAACAGGTTGTCAACGAAGTGAGCGCGATCATTGCGCCCGGGGAGTTTTTCGTACTGGTCGGGCCTTCGGGATGCGGCAAGTCGACGACGTTGAGAATGATTGCCGGGCTGGAAGAGATCAGCGCCGGAGAGCTGTTGATCGGAGGCAAACGGGTAAACGAGGTTCCGCCGAGTGGCCGGAATATTTCCATGGTGTTTCAAAATTACGCCTTGTATCCGCATTTGACGGTCAAAGATAACATTTTGTTCGGCTTGCAGGTGCGAAAAGTGAGCAAACAGGATCAGGTCAAGCGGTTGGAGCACGCAGCCGAGATGCTGGGCATTGCAGCGCTTTTGAACCGAAAGCCAAAAGAGCTGTCGGGCGGACAACGGCAAAGGGTCGCGCTCGGGCGGGCGATCGTCAGCCAGCATCCGATCTGTCTGATGGACGAGCCGCTGTCCAATCTCGATGCCAAGCTGCGCGGGCACATGCGGACAGAGATTCGCCAGTTGCAGCAGGAGCTGGGAATTACGATGATATACGTCACCCACGATCAGGTAGAAGCGATGACGATGGGCGATCGAATGATGGTGTTGCGCGATGGCGAGGTGCAGCAAGTGGGCAGACCGCTTGACGTCTACAACCACCCTGCAAACTTGTTTGTCGCTGAATTTACGGGCGCGCCGCCGATGAATACGACGCAGGCGGTGTGGCGAAGCAATGGCGCGCAATCAGGCGTGGAGCTGAGCGATGATCCGAGCAGACGTTTTTTGCCGCTTGCGCTTGGTTTTGGCCCACAGGCAGGCATCAAGGACGGCACTCCTGTTGTCCTCGGCTTGCGTCCAGAAGCTTTGCAGCCGCTGGAACCGGGCGCGGTCGCGGATGAGAGCCGCTCGTTGCTCGTCAGTGTGCAAGGCGTGGAAATTCTCGGTTCCGAGACAATCGTGGAATTTAAGCTGGGAGACAAGCTGTGGAAGGCAAAATGGAACGGGCAGTGGCCATGCCGCCGGGGAGATCTCGTTCGCGTAGGCTTTGCCCTGGAGCATGTCAGTCTGTTTGATTCGCAATCCGGAAAAAATTTGGCCATCACGGCCGGAAGAGAAAAAGGAGAGATACTGCGATGCGTACAGTAGTCAAAAGTCTGTTTTCAGTCGCGATGAGTCTGGCTCTACTTACAGGATGCTCCAGCGGGACTTCCACCACAGGCAGCAGCCAACCAGGGCAACCAGCACAGCCGGGCACATCTGAAACGAAGCCTGCGGGCAATACAGAGCTGTCTTTCTTCTATCCGGTAGCTGTCGGCGGCCCCCTGACCAAAATCGTCGACGGGATGGCGGAAGAGTTCAACAAGGAAAATCCGGGCATTACAGTCAAGCCCGTCTATACAGGCAGCTATCAGGACACGACCACGAAAATCCAGGCTGCCGTGCAAGGAAAAACGCCGCCTGACGTAGCGGTCATGCTTTCCACCGAGCTGCACACGATGATGGACATGAATGCGATTTTGCCGCTGGACGAGTTTATTGCCAAAGACGGCGGCAACGAATACGTCAAAGATTTCTTCCCGGGCTTCCTGGCCAACTCCCAGGTAGACGGCAAAACGTACAGCATCCCGTTCCAGCGCAGCACGATCGTGCTTTACTACAACAAGGCAGCGTTCAAGGAAGTCGGCCTCGACCCGGAAAAACCGCCTACGACGTGGGATGAGATGGCTGAGTATGCCGCCAAGCTGACAAAAGACGGGCGCTGGGGCATTGAAATTCCTTCCTCCGGCTTTACGTACTGGATGTACCAGGCTTTGGCCCTGCAAAACGGCAAAAACTTGATGACAGAAGACGGCAAAAAAGTATTTTTCGATACGCCTGAAAATGTTGAGGCGCTGCAATATTGGGTCGACCTGGCGAAAAAGCATAAGGCGATGCCAGAAGGCGTAATTGAATGGGCGACGGTACCATCCGATTTCCTCGAAGGCAAGACGGCGATGATGTTCCACACGACCGGAAACCTGACCAACGTGAAAAACAATGCGAAGTTTGACTTCGGCGTAGCGTTTTTGCCTGCGAAAAAGAACTACGGCAGCCCGACTGGCGGCGGCAACTTCTACATGTTCAAAGGCACGGATGCGAAGAAGCAGGAAGCGGCGTGGAAATTCATCCGGTTCATGACCGAGCCTAAGCGCGCGGCACAATGGAGCATCGATACGGGCTATGTCGCGACGCGCAAGTCTGCTTACGAAGAAGAGATCATGAAGCAGTACGTCAAAGATTTCCCAGCGGCAGCAGTAGCGCGCGATCAGTTGGAGTACGGTCACGCCGAGTTTTCTACGCACAACAACGGCAAAGTGACAAAAGCGCTGAACGACAACCTGCAAGCTGTTCTTACCGGAAAGGCAGACGCTGCTGCAGCGCTGAAAAAAGCACAGGAAGAGGCAGACAAAGTGCTGGCGTCTTTCAACAAATAATCGAACGAGGCAAATGGAGGAGCGACGATGGGGGAACTACGAGCAAAATGGAAAGTGAACGTGTACGCCTGGCTGCTGCTCCTTCCCTCCCTCATCTTCCTGCTGCTGTTTACTTTCTATCCTGTTTGGCAAACGGTTATTCTCAGTTTTCATCAAGCGGATCTGGGTTCCCCAGAGCCGTTTTTTAACGGGATAGACAATTACAAACAAATGCTGGAAGATGACGTGTTTTGGAAGGTGCTGACCAACAACCTCTGGTTCGCGTTAGGAACCGTTCCGACAAGCGTGGCGTTGGCGCTCGGGATGGCGCTGTTTGCCAACAAAGCGTTGCGGGGCAAAGGCTTTATCCGTACCGCCTACTTTTACCCGACGGTTGTCCCGATGATTGCCGTCGCCAACATCTGGCTGTTCATTTACACGCCGGAGTACGGAGCGCTTAGCCATGTGATGGACTGGTTCGGAAAAGGAGATATGAACTGGCTCGGGGATCAATCGAACGTGATGTGGGCGATGATTTTCATGGTCATCTGGAAGGAAGCGGGCTACTTCATGATCTTTTACCTGGCTGGCCTGCAAAATATTTCGCAGGAGCTGTACGAATCTGCTGCCATGGAGGGCGCGTCGGCCTGGACGGTTTTTCGGCGGGTGACGTTCCCGCTGCTCATGCCGACGACCATGTTTGTCAGCATTATCGCTTTTACCAATTCGTTCAAGCTCGTGGATCACTTGGTCATCATGACGAAGGGCGGCCCGGACAACGCCAGCAATCTCTTGCTGTACTACATTTACGAAACGGCATTTTCTTTCTGGGATCAAGGAATGGCATCCGCTTTGACGATTGTGATGGTCGTGCTGCTTCTGGCAGTGGCTGCTGTGCAGTTTTTTGGTCTGGATAAAAAAATTCACTACAACTAAGGGGGATGGCAGATGGTCCGGAAATTGACAAGCGCTGGCATGTACGGATTGGCTGTAGTCTGGCTGTTCCCTCTGCTTTGGGTGGTCTGGACATCCGTTCGGCCCAGGGAACTGGCGACATCATGGACGTTCAGCGCAGACTTTACGCTGGCAAACTTCGCGAAGGTGTGGGACGCAGCTCCTTTCGCCCAGTATTACTTCAATACTTTCTTGATTGTCACAGGAGTATTGGTTGCACAGATCGTTACGGCTACGCTGGCCGCGTACGCTTTTGCCAAGCTGCGTTTCTGGGGCAGGGACGTGCTGTTTGTCCTGTTTCTCGTGCAGCTCATGGTGCCGGCCGACATTTTGATTTTCCCGAACTACAACGTGCTTCGCGACCTGTCCTTGCTCGACACGAAGATCGGGATCATGCTGCCGTACTTTGCTTCCGCCTTTGGCGTGTTTCTTTTGCGGCAAACGTTCAAGACGATCCCCCACGAGCTGGAGGAAGCTGCGCGCATGGAGGGCTGCTCCTGGCTGCAAATTTTATGGCGGGTGTACGTTCCTTTGGCGAAGCCGACATACATCGCGTTCGGTCTGGTGTCAGTCAGCTACCATTGGAACAATTTCATGTGGCCGCTGATTATTACGAACTCGGTGGAGAATCGTCCGCTCACGGTAGGGCTGGCTATTTTTGCCCAGTCGTTTGAGACAGGAGCGCAGTGGGCAGAGGTCAGCGCGGCTACGGTGATGGTCATTTTTCCGTTGGTGCTTGCGTTCTTGCTGTTTCAACGGCAATTTATCAACAGCTTCATCCATTCCGGGGTGAAGTAGGCAAAAGGGGAACGAGAGATGAGGGACAAAAGCGGTTTTGCCGTATCCAGCTATGCCTTGTTCGAACTGCCATTGTCAGAAGCGATCGACAGGCTGATTGCCGATGGCTGGACAGCAATCGAAATCATGTGCGAGGACGGTCACGCCGAGCTGTTGGACTGGTCGAAAGAGCGACTGACGCAGCTGCAACAAAAAGGCGTCGATTATGGCATTAGCTGGTCGATTCACGCGCCGATTTCCGGCTGCAACCTGGCGGCGGAAGCGGGTGCAGTCCGGGAGCAAACGCTTGATACGATGAAGCGGTGTCTGGAGATCGCGAGCTTTTTGCACAGTACGCATGTGGTGATGCACGCGGGAGAAATCGCGGATCGGCTCGATCACACAGAACGGGCGAGAGGCGGGGAAAATGTCACCCGGGCGGTACAGTTGCTGCTGCCCGAGGTGAGTCATGGAAGCACCGTGCTGACTTTGGAAAATGTGCCGCCTTATTCAAAGCTGTTCGGCTGGGATGTTGGCGATTTGCTTGAGGTGTGCAAGGCAGTGGACTCCAGGCAGCTTGGTCTTACTTATGATGTGGGACACGCCCATCTGATTCGCCACGGGTATGCGCTCGAAGCGTTGGAGCAAGCGCTGCCGTACTTGTCTGCGCTGCATATTAGCGACAACCGGGGCGAGGCAGACGAGCACTTGGCGGTGGGCGAAGGAACGATTCCTTTTGCGGAGATATGGCCTTTGCTTGCCCGAAACGGGTTTGCCGGGAGCTGGGTAATCGAGACGCGGCAGTTGCCAAGTGCCGGAGTGAGCGTAGAGCGAATTGGATCGCAACGATGAGAACAGGAGGCGCTGACTATGGATCTGGGTACGATGTTGAAAACGAATCGGATTATCGCTGCGACTGAACAAGACCGTTTGGGAGAGGCGCTCGATTCCGCAGCTTGCGCCATTTTGCTCATGTACGGAAAGCTGACTCGCTTGATGGAGGAAGCAGAAGCCATCAGCCAGTCGGAAAAACCGATTTTTTTGCATACTGATCTGATGAACGGCTTGTCCAACGACAAAGAGTCATTTCGGTTCCTGTCTTCTTACATCAAGCCGACCGGAATTGTCACCACAAAAGGGCCGATGATTCGCGCAGCCAAAAAAGAAGGGATGCTGACGATCCAGCGCGTCTTCCTGATCGACACGACTTCGCTGACGACTACGATCAAAAACGTGCAGGAAAACCAGCCGGATGCGATCGAAATCATGCCGGGCATCGCGCCGTCGATCATCTCGTACATAAAAGATCATTTGTCGCAGCCGATTATTCTCGGCGGGCTGATCTGGAATTTGCAGCAGGTGGAAGCAGCGTTGGCGAGCGGTGCGGACGCGGTTTCGTTGAGCAGGCCGGAGATGTGGAATCATCTGACAGGCTGACGGTAGAAGAAAGCGGCTGTTGTTTCGTCTTATGCGGGCGGGACGGCAGCCGCTTTTGCATGGTCATGCACGATATGCACATTTGAGCATGGACACTTTTCAGCAGATCAAGTAAACTTTTAATTGATAACAATTATCATTTTCAACAAATGACCAGTTATGGTTACTGTGCGTCATTCGCGGGGTGCTGCCTATGAATACACTGGAAAAAATGGAAACTTTCATCGTGCTTGCCGAATGCGGTTCTTTTACCGAGTCGGCGAAGCGGCTGTTTTGCTCTCAACCAACGATCAGTCACCATATTCAGCAGTTGGAAGAGCTGTTTGAATCGCCGCTTGTTCAACGCTCGGGGAAACAGGTGCAGTTGACGCAACAGGGGGAAATTTTGCTCAGCTATGCCAAGCGGATTTCCCATCTGGTCGAAGAGGCTGCGGTGGAGCTGAAGCGGGTGAGCGAGCAGGAGCGGGTATTGTCTGTCTACGTCAGCAATTATATTGCGGGCTACTTTTTCTCCGATGTTCTCAATGAACTGCATACGATTTTGCCGCAGAAGCCGCTGGAGATCAATACGTATTGCTACAGCGATCTCATTCGCTGCTTTCAGGAGGGCAGGACGCACTACGCCTTGATGCCAATCTACCCCGAAGATGACTATATACGCAAAAATTTCGAGATTTCTGTTTTGTTCGAGGAAGAGCTGTTGCTTGTGCTGCCTGTGGATCACCCTCTGGCCAAAAGAAGGCTGCTGTACGCACGCGACTTGCACAATGAATCGATCTTGCTGCCCAAAAGCGAGTATTTGCAGCAATATGTCATCAATCATTTGAATAGTCGCCAGGTGAAGACGCGCTTTTTGCAGATGAGCAACTTCGAGACGATCAAACAGGCGATCAAGTCGCGCCATGGCATCGCTTTTCTCCCTTCCGGAGCGGTCAGGGAAGAGCTGAACAGAGGCGAGCTGGCGACTGTGCCTGTGTCGTCCATGCAAATCAGACGGCAAAACGGGTTTGTCTTCCGCAAAAACGCCGAGCTGAGCCAGGCGGATCGCGCCTTTTGCAAAAATGTGGAGCACTATTTGCGGACTGTTTGACTGTTTCCTTGTTGAATAGATACGTCCATAAAGCAAGCGGGCCAGTTCCCTGCACGGGTCAGTGTGGGGGCGGGCCTTTTTTCATGCCGGTTGTTTGCAGGTAAAGGGCTGGAAACATTTATGCTATCAAGAAAATGAATAGGTAGATTCAAAAATATTATGTGGGAATGGGCGCTGTTGAGGAGAGCGGGTTTTCGAAAAAGCGGGCGTTCAAGTGGGATTGATATTCATTATCAATCGGATTAAGATGTACCTAGTTTTCAGATACAAACACATACAAGTCAACGATGGAGGGGTTTTTTCATGTCTGTGATCCGTGTTCGAGATCGCAACCAAGTATTGGAACTTAGCTTTCACGATGTGACCAAATACCATGGAAGTCTCGCCTTGATGGCCGTAGCGGTTGGGTTTCGGACGCTTCAGGCGGCTTTTGCCGAGCTGTTTGGCGAAGAGGCGCCAGAGAGAAAAGAATTGTCGATTCTTTCCGGTCACGCCGGGCCAGGATTTCGCGACGTCTTTGAATACGTGACTCGTGCAGTGACGCGGGGAGCCTATCAAGTCGATGTGGACTACCCTGTCGCTCAATTCGATCCTCATCGGCCGCAGTCGTATGCATATGTCATTACGGCCGCAGATGGACGGGCAGTTGAAGTCGCGCTGCTGGACAGCTTTTTGCCCGCTGAATTTTACGATTACTTGAAAAAAGGTCGGGAGCAAACCATGACCGAGCAGGATGTGCACGACTTCGAGAAGCTGAAGCTTGCGCTGTCGGAGCGAGCGTTGGCATTGCCGCAGCATGAGCTTTTGACGATCAAGCGAATCGCCTAAGAAAGCAACTGACAAATTGGAAAGCAGGAGGTTGTACACGTGTATACACGCAAGTCTTTCGGACTTTTTCTCAGTTATTTGTTAGTCCTGTCTGTCTTCGTGCTGGGCTGCCAGTCGAATCAAAATGCGGCACCTGGTCAAGCTGACGCACCCAAAAACGGCGAAGCTGCGGGCGCAGCCAACCAAACGGTGCCCGAGTTGAAAATCGGCTTGCCGTCGGACGCAGGCCCGCTGAACATCTACACCGGAAACATCGATTATTTGACAGAGCTTGTCTTCGATAAATTGTTCTCGCCTTCCCCCTATGTAGAAAAGCCGCAGCCTTGGCTGGCGGAATCCGCGCAGCAGCTCGATGACGTGACATGGGTAGTCAAAATCCGCTCCGGCATCAAGTGGCACGATGGCAATCCGTTTACAGCTGAAGACGTCAAATTCACCTACGAATACTATCGCGACGGCCCAGCTAACCGCCACACCCACCACGTAAGCGAAGTGCCGCACATCTCCAAAATCGAGCTGGACGACCCTTCGACCGTACGCTTCACATGCGCTTATGCGTGCCCGACTTTGGAACGAATCACCTTTGCCGACCTGCCGATTTTGCCGAAACACATCTGGGAAAATGTGCAAAATCCGCGCAAATATACCGACCTGCCAATCGGAACCGGCCCTTACAAGCTGGTCGAATACAAGGCAGATCAATACTACAAGTTCGAAGCAAACAAAGACTATTTCATGGGCAGCCCGATTGTCGACAACCTGGTGATGCCTGTGATCAAAGACCCGACAGCGATCTTCAATGCGCTGCGTGCGGGTGAAATCGATATTTCTGCACGTCCGGTTCCCGCTGAGCTGGAGGCTTCTTTCCAAAATCAGGCCAACATGAAAGTCGTTCAGACCGCTCCGTTGTCGCTGATCGAGTTGAAGCTGAATTACGAAAAAGCGCCATTCAATCAGGAAGCGTTTCGCAATGCGATGTCGCTCGCCGTGGATCGCCAAGCGATTACAGATACCGTGCTGCTCGGAAAAGGACGACCTGGCTTGAAAGGCTATCCTCACCCGGATTCGCCGTGGACCAATCCAAACCTGAGCACGCCGTACGATGTGGAAAAAGCAAAAGCAGTGATGGATGAATTGAAGCTCACCGACCAAAACAATGACGGTGTCCGCGAGACAGCAGATGGAAAAGCACTCGCGTTTTCGCTGAAAGTACCGTCTACAGAGCCGGCGTGGATTCGCGCTGCCGAAATGCTGAAGGAGCAGTACGCCAAAGTCGGCATCAAAATCAACGTAGAAGTGCTCGATTCCGGAACGATGGCGACCGTTTCCCAGACGCGTGATTTTGACCTCGTCATCGGTACGATCGGCGCTCACGGCGTTGCCGACCCGGATCAATTTGTGATGTCCCACCGTTCGTCTTACTTGTGGAACAAAAAAATCCCGTATCCGGCCATGGACGAGCTGACCAAGCAATGGATGGCGGAAACGAGCGTAGACAAGCGCAAAGAGATCGCGTTCAAAATGCAGGAGCTGTTCAACAAGCAGCCGACCAGCATCGTCTTGTACTACCCGGAAGAGAAATTCGCGTACAATGCGCAAAAATTTGACCAATGGGTAGAGTCGCCAGGGTTTGGCGTCATCAACAAATTTTCCTTGCTGCCAGATGGCGTGAAAAAGGCAGTAGCGAAAGAGTAAGACGGGGGGGAGCTGTCATGGGTGGGAGCTGGTTCTCCTCTGCATTCGGCAAGAAATGCATTCAATATGTGCTGGTGCTGGCCGTCGCGCTGACAATCAATTTTGCTCTGCCGCGGCTGGCGCCTGGCGACCCGCTGGAATTTTTCTTTGGCGAGTCGACCATCAACGAGCTGACTCCGCAGCAACGCCAGCAAGTCGAGCATGAACTTGGCTTGGATCGCTCGCTTTGGCAGCAATACGCTGATTTCATGACAGGTGTGTTCCGGTTCGATCTCGGCAGCTCCATCAAGTACGGAAAGCCAGTAACAGAAGTATTGGCAGACAGACTGCCGTGGACGTTTCTGCTGGTAGCTCCTTCTCTCATCGTGAGCGCAGTCATAGGCATCGTCATCGGTGCCTATGCTGCGTGGAACCGGGGGAAGCGCCGCGACCTGCTTTTTCTGACGGGGATGCTCACGATCGAATCGATTCCCGGCTTTTGGATCGGCATGCTGCTCATTGCGGTTTTCTCGGTCAGTCTGGGCTGGTTCCCTTCCTTTGGAGCCGTGCCAATCGCTTTTACCGGGGGCGGCATGGAGTATGTGCTCGCCGTGCTCAAACATATGACGCTTCCCGTTATCACGATTACGCTTGCGACTATCGGGGGTAATTTTTTGCTCACCCGTTCGTCGATGCTCGATACGCTGGGGCAAGATTACGTGCTGATGGCGGAAGCCAAAGGGGCGGTCAAGCGCAGCCTGATTTTCAATCATGCGCTGCGCAACGCTCTGTTGCCCGTGTACACGCACATCACGATGAGCCTGGGGATCTTGGTGAGTGGCGCTGTCGTCGTCGAGACGGTCTTTTCCTATCCGGGGGTTGGCAGGCTGCTCTACGAGAGCGTGATTGCGCGGGACTACCCGATGATGCAAGGCGTCTTTTTAATCATCACGCTAGGGGTCATCGCGGCGAATTTGCTCGCGGATTTGACATATCCGCTGTTTGACCCGCGTGCCCGTCAAAGAAAACAAGTGGAGGAGTCTCCATGAGTCGTATTGGTTCCAAAATGATTGGTTGGCTCGGCGTGTTTTTGCTGGCGATCGTTCTGCTGCTTGCCTTCGTGGGACCTTACCTGGTGCCGTACGACGCCAGCGAGCAGTCTGGTGCCCCGTTCCAACCGCCTGGAAAAGAGCATTGGCTTGGAACGAATGACATGGGGCAGGACATTTTGGCCGAGCTGGTAGTGGGCGCGCGCACCTCGCTTACGGTAGGGATTGTCGCAGCTTTGCTCGCTACCTTGATCGGCACGGTTGTCGGCCTGGTTTCGGGATATTCAGGGGGCTTTTTGGACGCCTTCTTCATGCGGATTGTAGACATTTGCCTGACTTTGCCGTTTTTGCCGCTCATGATCGTGATCGGGGTGTACATCGGGCCGAGTCTGTTGACGCAGGTGCTCGTCATCACGCTCGTCATGTGGGCAGGAAAAGCGCGGAAAATTCGCGCCCAGACGCTGTCGTTTCGCACGCGAGGAGCGGTCTTGGCTGCGCGATCGATGGGCGCGGGTCACTTCTATATTTTGCGGAAGCACATTTTTCCCAGCATCCTGCCGCTGGTCATCCCGCAGTTCGTGCAGGCTGTCAATGTCTCGATCTTGATGGAATCTTCGCTCAGTTTTTTGGGGATGGGAGATCCGCTGTCCAAAAGCTGGGGAAGCATTTTGTTTTACGCCAACTCGCGCAGCGCCTTTTTGACTGAGGCGTGGATGTGGTGGGTGATTCCGCCTGGCTTGTGCATCGTGATGACCGTGCTCGCCTTTTCCTTGATCGGCTATTACCTGGAGGAGCGGGTAAATCCGCGCCTTCGCGCTTATCAGGCGCCTGCTGCGAAGAGAGATCAGCGACTGGCGCAAGAGAAGCTGTCCGCTGTGAAGCCTGCGGCGGCAGACGCTTTGCTGGACGTGCAAAATTTGACCGTACAGTATCCGAAAGACGGCGGTACGGTTCGCGCAGTGGATGCTGTCAGCTTTGCTTTGCGCAAAGGGGAAGTGTTGGGGCTGGTTGGCGAATCGGGCAGCGGCAAAAGCACGATTGCGTCGGCTGTCATGCAGTTGTTGAGGCCGCCAGCGCTCGTCTCGCAGGGAGCAATCTATTTTGCAGGCAGCGACTTGACGCAGCTCTCGTCCGAAGAGGTGAGACGGCTGCGGGGAAATCGGATTGCCTGGATTCCGCAGGCGGCGATGAACGCGCTCAATCCTGTGATGAACGTGCGAGAGCAGTTGGCAGAAGCGCTCCGTTCCCATCAGTCCATGTCCAAAGACGAGATCGCGGAACGAATTGACGAAGTGCTTGCGCAAGTCGGACTTGCTTCCCGGTGGGCCGCTGCTTTTCCGCATGAGCTGAGCGGAGGCATGCGCCAGCGTGTCGTGATTGCCATGGCGCTTGTGAACAAGCCCGATTTGATCATAGCTGACGAGCCGACGACTGGTTTGGACGTCATGGTTCAGGTGGAGATTATCAAGCTGTTGAAAAACTTGCAGCGCACGCTTGGGCTGTCGATGGTGTTTATTTCGCACGATCTCCCTGTCGTACTCAGCCTGGCTGACCGCACCCTCATCATGAATCAGGGCAAAATCGTCGATCAGGGGAACACGCTCGCTTTGGCGAAGACGTCGACACATCCGTATACGCGCCGCTTGATCGATTCGATTCCAAGGCTGACGCCAGCCCTTGAGCAGCGTTCCTTGCAGGGGCAGGGACAACGATAATTTCACGGAGGCAAGAAGGATGGGAGTGCACAAACAAGAGCGGGATACGAGGCAGCAAAAGGTGTTGTTGCAAGTATCCGGGCTGTACAAAACTTACGGGAGCAAGGGCGCATCGAGGCAGGCTGCTCCGGTTATTGACGGCGCCAGCTTTTCCATTCGGCAAACGGAAACGGTCGGCCTGGTCGGTGCGAGCGGAGCGGGAAAAAGCACGATTGGGAGAATTATCGCCGGGATCGAGCAGGCGGACAAGGGGAAGCTGATCTACCAGGGCCAAGACTTGCTGGCGATGAAAGCCAAAGAGCGCAGAGCAGCCACGAGGTCGATTCAGATGGTTTTCCAGGACCCGTACGAGTCGCTTTCTTCGCGGATGACGATTGAACAGCTGGTCGCAGAGCCGCTGGTGATCGCCAGGCTGCACAAGAACGATCCGGCCAAAAGGACGGAGCTGGTCCGGGAAGCTTTGCGGGAAGTTGCGCTGTCACCGGAGCGTTACATGCACCGTTACGCTCATGAACTGTCAGGCGGGGAGCGCCAGCGGGTGGGCTTGGCTCGCGCGTTCATCACCCGGCCGCAGCTCATCGTGGCTGACGAGCCGACTTCCATGCTGGACACTTCCTTGCGTCTCGATTTGCTGGGGCTTATGCGAGAACTGAGCCAGCGGCATGAAATCGCTTATTTGTTCATTACGCATGATCTGGCGTTGACGCGAGGTTTTTGTGATCGGCTGCTCGTGCTCAATCAGGGGCAGATCGTGGAGACGGGCACGCCAGAAGAAGTGACGGAAAACCCGCAGCATCCTTTTACGTTGCGGCTGATCGAGGCGTTGCGGGAGCTTGACCAGTTTTGAGCGGGGATTACTCGATTGCTTGATGGAAAAAAGGAACGAGGAGGCATACATGGATCAACGAACCGATTTTTTGATGCTCGATTCGGGCTGCTGCTTTGGGGAGCCGCGTCTGAAAGACCCGAATTATCAAGATTTTTTTTCCTTCATCGATGTGTACGATTTGCCGGGGCACGATTTGTCGCCATACAAGTGCCTGGTGATTACCGGGCTGATCGACCAGGAGCTTTTGTACAAGCAAAAAGAGCAGATTCGTGATTTTCTCGACGGAGGGAAAGTGCTGGTGTTCAGCGGCAATCTGTTTTTGCCGTGGCTGCCGGGCGCGTCTGCTTTTGTGCCAAAAGAAATTCGCAATCATTCCGACTATGATGTGACGATCGCCAAGGAGCATCCGATTTTTGCCGGAGTGCAGACGTACGACATGACGTACAACAAGGGTGTTGCAGGCTTTTTCGCCAGAGGTCATCATCCGCTGCCGGACGGGGCTGAGGTGTTGTTGACCTTGCCGGGGGGAGAACCGATTACGTATATCGACCGGAACAGTACGAAGGGCACGATTCTCGTCCATTCGGGAAATGACTTGTTCGGCTACAATCACCCGGGAAAATCGACCGGACGAATTGCGCTGCAACTCACCGAGTGGGCGCGGAACGAATATCGGCAGCTTCAGGAGCCTCAGGAAAGGGGAGCGTACGCATGAGAAAGATCGCAGCTTTGTACGGCGGCAGCTCGCAGCATTTTCGCAGTTTGAACGAGCCGAAGTACCGCAAGTATTACGACAGGCTCATCTACTTGCCTGATCTTGAGAACACGTCGCTGGATGAGTTCGATGCGCTGGTGGTTCCCTCGCAGCTGCACATGGGACTGGTGATGAAATCGCGCGAGAAAATCAAACAGTTCGCGGAAAAGGGCGGGATTGTCGTCGCTTTCGGTCCGCAGCCGCGCGAATGGATTCCGGGGCAAAACTGGGAGCTTCGCCCGACGAACTTCTGGTGGTGGCTGGACAAAAACGCGAAGAGCGGGCTGGTGCTGCAAAAGCCGGACTACGATCTGTTTTCCTACATTACGCTGGCAGATGCGACCTGGCATCAGCATGGGGTGTACTGGCCGCCGGAGGGTGCCGAGGTGCTGATTTCGACCGAAGACGGGGGAGCCGTCCTGTATGTCGACAAGGTGAGCACAGCGGGTACGTGGATCGTCACTACGCTTGATCCGGACTTTCATTTTGGCTCGTACTTCATGCCTGCGACAGAACGCTTTCTCGACGGCTTCCTGCCGTGGCTGGCAGAGGGGAACGTCTGATGATCCGGCTGCAAAAGCTTTGCAAGAGCTACGGGGAGAGAGTCATTCTGCAAGACCTCGACCTGCATCTGGAAGCAGGGGAGTTCGCCTTTTTGCAGGGGCGGTCGGGTTCGGGAAAAAGCACGCTGCTCAAGCTTTTGTACCGGGAGCAAACCGAGTTTGCGGGACGCATCGATATTAATGCCGTCCCGATCGAACAAATCCGCAAATTCGAGTTAAGGCGAATGATGGGCGTCATTTTTCAATCGTTCGAGCTGCTTCCGCGAAAGACGGTCATGGAAAACGTGGCGCTCGCTGGCGAGGTCGTCGGAAAACGGTGGGGCGAAATCGAACCGGAAGCGCAGCGGCTGCTTGCAAGAGTCGGACTGCTGGATCGGAAGGATGTCTTTCCTGACCAGTTGTCGGGGGGCGAGCAGCAGCGCGTTGCGATCGTGCGTGCCCTGCTGAATCGCCCGCGCATTCTTTTGGCAGATGAGCCTACCGGGAATCTGGATAGCGAGACAGCGTTTGAAGTGATGCAATTGCTGAAAGAACTGCATGTGGAGGAAAACATGGCGATGTTGATTGTCACCCATTCGGAGCGGCTGGTTGAACAATTTCCGGCAAAGACGTGGATGATGGAGCAGGGGCGGGTACGCGTCGTATGAACAGACAATCGTGCATGTACATGCTCAGGGATGCGCGCGAAGGCATTCAGCGAAACATAGGGGCTGCGGCGGCTGCGGCAGTCTTGATTTTTGTCGCAGTGCTCATCGCGGGCATCCTGTTGCTCGGAAGGTTCGGTGTCGGGGATTTGATGGGCTATCTGGAGTCACAGGTAGCCATGAAGCTGTATGTAGACCCTGCTGCGGATACGAAGGCTATCGCGGCCATTTTGCAGGAAAAAAGCTTCGTTCAATCCGTCGAAATCGAGACAAAGGCGCAAATGCTGGAGCGATTGGCCGGATTTTTTGCCGGGCGGGAGCACCTGCTTGTCTCTTTTCAGGAGAGTCAAATTCCGGACGCAATCCGCCTGGAGCTGCGCGACAAGACGCAGATCAAGCTCGTGGCGGAACAATTGCAGACGATGAACGGCATCACAAAAGTCGTCTATCCGCAGGAATTTGCCGAAACGATCTTGCGCTGGTCGGCCCAACTGAACAAGTACGGCTTGGGCTTGCTGCTTGGTCTGGGCGCGCTCGCTTTCGGGATGGTGTTTATCGCGATGAATCTGGCCTTGTATCAAAGGCAGCAGGAGATTCGCGTCCGGCTGTTGCTTGGTGCGAACCCGTGGCATGTCAGGGGGCAATTTTTGTTTGAAGGCTGGCTGATTGGCTTCGTTGGCAGCTTGCTTGCGGCCGTAGCGATTTATTGGCTCTTTTCGGGCATGCTGTTGCCTTTGCAAAAACAGTTCCCGCTGGTGTTTCACTTCTCGCAGCAGCTGGTGTACGAGATGATGGGAGGCATGGCGCTCGCAGGCTCTTTGCTAGGGCTGTCAGCCAGCTATGCTTCGACAAGGAAGCTGATCAATCATGCGTAAAAAGTTGATGCTGCTCGTGGCGGCAGGGCTGTTTTTGGGGGCGACAGGGGCGTATGCGCATTTGACAGGCGCATTTGCGAATTTTCTCGTGACCGTCAACGACGAGAGCACCACCGAACGGCTGAAAGCAGAAGTGGCTCAGACCAAAAAAGAGATCGCCAGGCTTGCGCCGCAGATTGCCAAGCTTGAGAAAAGCTATGTTGCGGATCAAAAGGTAGCAGTCGACAAGCTGCAATTTTACAGTGAGATGGGATTGGATACGTGGGTCAGCTTGTTGCAGCAGCAACAGGAGCCTGTCGATATTCTCGGCAGTCAATGGCTGATCGAGCGGAATCTGGACGCATACATGGAGGAGCTGGACAAGCTGTATCTGGCTTACAAGCAACTGGTCGCCACGAAAGAAACGCTGGAAGGACACGAGAAGCTGCTTGGCATGATTGAGCAAAATCTTCAAGCCAGAGGCGCATTTCTCGCCGACAACCCGGAACTGCCGATCGAGCAGCTCGCCAATTATTTGGATATCGACTGGATGGCGGAGGTGGAGCCGGCTTTGCTCGCCATTTTGGCAAAAGACCGCGCTTTGACGGAGCAGCAGGCAGCCACCTGGGCTTCCACTCAGACGGGCACCGCTTCCCAGCCGTATCGTCTGGACGAAAGCTGGATCAACGAACGCAGCGAGCTGCGCTACTTTTTCCGTTCGGATCACGTGTACGTGGTGTTTCAAAAGCCTGACTTGCACGTGATTTTGATTGGACAAGTGTTGAAAGATGCTTCGGATGCGGCTGCCCTGGTTTTCGAGGCGGGATTTTTCAACGGCTTTTTGATGCCGGAAACATTGATTGAGGAATTGCAGGGCTTCCGCATTCCTTATGCACAGCTTTTGCAATTGCCTCGTGTACAGGCGCCCTTTTATCTCCAGCAAACAAGCGGAGGGCTGATCGTACGAACCGGAGATAGCCAAAACTAGCAGATCATCTGGATGGGAGAGAAAGACATGAGAAGGAGCTTGTGTTTGTTGGCGATGCTGGTATGGCTGTTGCCGAGCCTGGTATCGGCGCACATCGTCAACGAGCAAAACTTGTACGACGACCTGCAATATTCCAAGGCGACGTCGCAGATCGTGTATTTGAGCGGCCTGGGAGTGATTCCTTACGATCATCACGGCTCGACGCTGTTTTCCCCGCAGGAGAAGCTGACGCGTGAAGAGCTGGCGTATTGGGCGGGAACGTTCGGGAAGCTGCAAGAGAGCGGAGCGGCCCGTACAGAAGTGACAGCGGCAGCTTTGGCAAAAGGACTCGTGCCCTCTTTGGACGGCAATGCCACGTATGCGGACGTCAATCAGGCTTACTTTGCAGGCAAGCTGGCTGTGCAGGATGCCGGACGTGAGCTGACTCGCGAGCAATTTGCGTTGTTTGTGTTCGAGCACAGAAAAGATGAAGCCGAAGGGAAAAGCTTGTACGACCGGGGCGGCTTTCTCGCGGGGCCAACAGGCAAAGTGGACAAAGTGAGCGTTCGCGAGGAAAAAGATGCAGAGGGCAAGGCTGCAAAAGTGTATTCGCTTACTGTATCTGGCGCCGTGTATGACGTGTCGGCGCATCCGCGCGTGCTGCAAGCCGCCGTTGACCCGGCAGAGTGGGAAGGAAGGGCGATTCAGGAAGCGTGGCTGATGAATGTCGCAGGCAAACCGCAGCCGCAGCTCCAGCTGATTCAGTTTGAACAAAGCGCCAATGCTTCCGCACAACCGAAAAAAGCGACGAGTGCAGACCACGAGCATGAACACGCTGGTCATGAAGCGGCAGCCAGCAGTGACGAGTCGGGGTCATCGCTTGCTCCGCTGGTGATCGTAATCGTTCTGCTCGTGCTTGTCGGCGGCTTTTTGTTCACGCGAAAACGGAAATAAAGCCGCAGCCGCTATGGCGCTATGGATAGCTATAGGGAAAGCGAACGAAACAGGGCTTTGTCAGGGGCGGTCTGGCGAAGCCCCTGCTTTTTCTTGCGAACCGGACCGAACAGATCAAGCCAATCTAATCCATAAGTCGAAAATGGATTGACAGTGGTGCAGGCCGCGTCTTAGGATAGACAGTAACTCAGCATGTTTGGATGGAGGTTCTGTTATGTGGTATGTACGCATGCGCTAATCAGGCACGGACGACTCGCCCGTTTTTCGATGGGTTATTTGTCATGCCTGCATAGTCAGCTTGCGTATTCCTCCAAAGCTCCCTGCCTGATTCGTTGTTAGGCAGCTCTTTCAAGTGCTTTGATGCAGCAAGCTTTCGCACGAATGACACCCCCTCGGACGGGACGTTCTCCGTGCTTTTTTGCGTCCAAAAACGGATGCCGCACTTGAATGTCCACATGAGGAGGATGTATATGAATACGAAAAAAGACAGTTGGAAGAGAACTTTTTATACGATTTTTGCCGGGCAGGCTTTCTCGCTTCTGGGCAGTGCCGTTGTTCAATTCAGTATCATCTGGTGGCTGACAGAGGCGACAGGTTCAGCGGTGGTGTTGACTATCGCTTCGATGGCCGGCTTTTTGCCCCAGGCTTTGATCGGGCCTTTTGCCGGAACGATTGTGGATCGGCTGGATCGCAAAAAAATCATGATAGCCGCAGACATGTTCATTGCCTTTGTCAGTCTTGTCCTGGCTATGTTGTTTTTCGCCGGGATGGAGCCGCCTGTTTGGGCCTTTTACGTGATTCTTGGCTTGCGTTCGATCGGAAGCGCGTTTCACATGCCGTCCATGCAAGCTTCCATCCCGCTGATCGCGCCCGAAGATCAGCTGATGAAGGTGCAAGGCTGGATGCAGACGCTGACCTCTGCCGTACACATGGCGGGTCCGATGCTCGGTGCTTTTTTACTGGCCTATTTCTCGATGGAAGCAGTGCTCTTGCTCGATGTTTTGGGGGCGCTGCTGGCAAGTGCCGCTTTGCTGATGGTGCATATTCCGAATCCTGAGCGCAGCGCGCCGGAGGAAGGCGCGAGCGGCATGCGCAGCGAGATCAAGGCAGGGCTGCGCGAACTGATGAAGTCAAAAGGCTTGCTGGTGATCACAGCGGCAATCGGGTTCACGACGTTTGTGTATGTGCCGGTCGGGGCATTGTTTACTCTTATGGTACTGAATCATTTTGGCAAAGGGGCGTGGCATGCCGGAGTGGTGGAGTTTTCTTTTGCAGCAGGTATGCTCGTCGGCTCGCTGCTTTTGGGCAGCTGGGGTGCCAAGCGAAATCGCGTGTACTTGTTGACAGGCGGGATTGCGTTGCTGGGAGCGGGACTGTTCTTCGCGGGGCTGTTGCCTGCGTCCGGATTTGTCGGGTTTGTGCTGCTGTCGGGCTTGATGGGGGTATCGGGACCATTGTTTGGCGGCCCGTTTGCGGTGCTGTTGCAAACGACGATCGACCCGGCTGTTCAGGGGCGAGTGATGTCTCTGGTCAACAGCCTGATGCTGATCGCAACGCCGATTGGTTTGTTGGTGGCAGGCCCGGTAGCTGAGGCAATCGGGGTGGACAGCTGGTTCTCGCTGTCCGGTATTGCCATTGTGCTCATCGGCTTGTGCCCCTTGCTCTTTCCGGCAGTGAGGGAGCTGAAGGCATCCGCAGCGAGCCAGTAATCACGTGCATACAAGCAGCCAAGGTCACGCATGGTGGCTTTGGCTGTGTTTGTGTCAACGGAGTGGATGGAGGTTTTACAGTTATGTGTCGAAATGCCTGTGAGATTGGTAATGCAAGCCTTGTAAATTTATAATGAAGGTGTACATGAACAGCGAGGAAGCGCCTTTCAGCGGGAAAGAGGGTACTATGGAACCAGATCAACGGATTGAAGCAGCTCAACACTTTATCCGCACCTGCTACAGCGAATTGAATAAAACAGAGGCCGAGACAGAGCGACGTTTGCAGCAAGTCCGGCAGCAGATGGAGTCACAAGGCTACTATGAGCATACAGAGGAGGAGTTGCGTCACGGGGCGAAAATGGCCTGGCGCAACAGCAATCGGTGCATTGGCCGCTTTTTCTGGGAGTCGCTGATTGTGTTGGACGAGCGCCATGTCCAGACAGAGGAAGAGATGGCGCAGGCGTTGCTGCGACACATCGAGTTCGCGACGAACGGCGGAAAAATCCGGCCGACGATCACCGTCTTTGCGGCGGAGACACCAGAGCGCCCAGCCATGCGCATCTGGAACCATCAGCTCATTCGCTATGCCGGATATGAAACCGAGTACGGCGTACTGGGCGATCCGATTTCGATTGAATTGACGAAGCTCTGTTTGAGCTTGGGCTGGCAGGGCGCTGGCACTCACTACGACATTTTGCCGCTCGTCGTACAGATCGGGGATCGCAAGCCGCAGTTTTTCGAGATTCCACCTGAACTGGTCATTGAAGTGCCGATTACTCATCCGGAAATAGCAGGCTTCGCGGACCTTGGCTTGCAATGGTACGGCGTGCCGATCGTGGCTGATATGCGAATGGAGATCGGCGGCATGAATTACTTGGCGGCGCCATTCAACGGCTGGTACATGGGAACGGAAATCGGCGCGCGCAATCTGGCAGACGAATATCGCTACAACATGCTGCCGAAAGTCGCAGAGGTCATGGGGCTGGACACGAGCCGGGAAGCGACGCTTTGGAGGGACAAGGCGTTGGTCGAACTGAATGTGGCCGTCCTGCATTCTTATAAGGAAAAAGGCGTGTCGATTGTCGACCACCATACAGCCAGTCAACAATTCAAACGTTTTGAGGAAAGAGAAGAAAAAAATGGCCGGGCCATTACAGGAGACTGGACATGGCTGATTCCGCCGATTTCTCCTGCGGCTACGCACATTTTTCACAGCGCGTACGACAACAAGCTGGAATCGCCGAATTTTCATTACCAGACCAAACCGGAATGGCCCCAAAATAAGTGATGGAAGATGTCGCGGACGACGGTTCGCGGCATTTTTTTGTAAAGAGGAAGCCTCCGCCAACAGATTGCCGAACCCAAAATCCAAAGGTTTTTACTGGATGTAAAGGCGCGATGCGGGCAGAAAAGCGCCGCCATGAAGCTTGCACAGCGTTAGAGCTGTAATGGATTTACAGTGATTTTCTTCGACAGAACAGTGGCGAAATCAGTAAGATGTGATAAAATCATAACGATAATGATTATCATTATTACAGAAGGTGGGGGAGATTCACTTTGCGCAAAACCGGGTTTTACAAATCAAGCTTGCTGGCGATCATGCTGGTTCTCGTAGGGATTTTGTCGGCTTGCGGACAAGCTCCAGCCAATAACGCCGCTCAACCAGCGCAGGAACAAAAGGCTGCTCCGGCGGCGACCGAAAGTAACAGTGAATTTATCACGTACCAGGCTCCGAATGGAGAGGTGAAAATTCCGAAGGACGTGAAACGATTAGTTGTGCTTGCCGATATTTACGCCGGAGATTTCCTGGCTTTGGGAATCAAGCCGATTGCCGTTACCGATCACGTCTTGCAAAACCCGTACATGAAAGGCAAACTGGACGGCGTGGAAAGCGTTGGCGACGGTACTTCCGTTGAGAAAGTGCTGAGCATGAGTCCAGATTTGATCATCGTGTTTGAAGGCGATGCCAATACGGCAGAGTTGTCCAAAATTGCTCCGACCGTTGCTGTTCCTTACGGCAAGAAAACGTTCCGCGAGCAGCTTCAAGAGTTCGGCAAAATGACAGGCAAAGAAGACAAAGCCAATGAATGGATTGCGGCTTGGGACAAGAAAATTGCTGATCTGAAACCGAAAGTACAGGCGGCGGTAGGAGACAAAACCGTTGCCATCCTTCAGCCTTACGCCAAAGGGATTTACGCCTTCGGACACAACTTCAGCAGGGGCGGCGAAATCATTTACGGCGAATTTCAGTTGAAGGCTCCGGCTGCTACGCAAAAAGTTGCCATCGACACTGGCACGGGCTGGGCAGATGTTTCGCTGGAAACACTTCCCGACTTTGCGGGTGATGTCATTTTCACCAGCGGATGGTCTGGAGATGATACCAATCCGGATGGCGTGTATGAGAACAACGTATGGAAAAACCTTCCTGCTGTGAAAAACAATAAAGTATTCCAGCTCGACCGCGTCGGCTCGTATTTTAACGACCCGATTTCGCTGGACGCGCAGCTCGATTTCTTTGTAGAAAAACTGACGCAAAACTAGGCCAATCCAATAGAAAACCCCCGAACCGGACAGCGGCAGAACGCTGATCCCGGCTCGGGGGTTTGTCTGTTTTTAACGGTTGTAGTAACTGCTGAGAGCTTGCAGCAGACCGAGCGGATTTTTGCGCAAATCTTTGGCGCTAAAGAAGATGCTGCCTTGCACTTCCGGAACGGATGCGTTGAAGTTCAACTGGTTAATAATTTCCTGCGAGCTTTGCCAGCCTGCCTCGGCTGTTCCCAGCTTGTAAGGAGAGTGGCCGATGAAAAGCTTGACGTTGGTTCCGCGCACCTCGTCTGCCCACCAAGTAACGAGCTTGTCGTACTGGGCTGGTGCAAAGGAAAGGCTCCAGTAAACTTGCGGCGTTACATAATCCATCCATCCTTGCTTGATCCATGTGCGCACGTCGGCATACATGTTGTCGTAGGCGGTGACCCCTGCTTTCGTGTCCGAGCCTGTCTGATCGACGGCGATGTTTCGCCATACGCCGAATGGGCTGATCCCGAACTGAACGCGTGGCTTGGCACTTTTGATCGACTGGTTCAGCTGTTGGACGAACTGATTGATGTTGTCGCGGCGCCAGTCGGCTTTGGTCGCGATTTTTTTGCTGTTATAGGCTTTGAAGGCCGCGTCGTCATTGAAAGTGCCGTTGGACGGATAGAAGTAGTCGTCCAGGTGGACACCATCGACGTCGTAACGCTGCACGACCTCCATGATTTCGGCAATGATTTGCTGACGGGCTTGCGGAATGCCCGGATTGATGTACAGCTTGTTGCTGGAATTGACAATCCATTCAGGATGCTTTTTTGCTACATGCGTAGCGGCCAGCTGGTCGGTTTTGGCATCTACATTGGCGCGGAACGGATTGAACCAGGCGTGGAACTGCATGCCGCGTCTGTGCGTTTCCTCGACCATAAAAGCAAGCGGGTCATAGCCCGGATTTTTCCCCTGGGTGCCAGTCAAGTATTTGGACCAAGGCACCAGTGAAGACGGGTACAAGGCGTCTGCGGAAGGACGCACCTGCACGAATACGGCATTCATGCCCATCGCTTGCAGCTCGTCCAAAAGCTGTATGTATTCCTGCTGCTGCTTGCTCTGGTTGCCGTAGGAGCCAGTCGACGGCCAGTCCAGATTGTAGACAGTAGATACCCACACACCGCGCAAAGAACCGTTCTGGACAGGCGGGGTTGTCGGTACAGGTACAGAACCAGAACCGTTATTGCCGCCGGAAATATCTGCGGGCGGCGGTGTAACGACAGCTGTGCTGCCCGTCAGCAGCGTAATCGTTCTTGTTTCCTGCGCCCAGTTCACTTGCAAGCCAAGCTGTTCGGAGACAAAACGGAGAGGAACCATAACCCGGCCCTGTCTGTTTTGAACCGAAGCATCCAGCGGGATCGTGCTGTCGTTTACGAGCGCGTAAGTCTGATTAATGGTCATGGACAGCACCGTGCTGTCTTTTAAAATCGTGGCTGTCTGGGAGTTTTGATCCCAGTATACTTCTGCGCCAAGACTTTCGCTGATGACCCGCAAAGGAACCATCGTGACGTTTACTTTCGGGATGATGTACGGAGCGACGTCGCTTCTGATTTGCTGCCCGTCCAAAAAGATGCTGATGCCAGGAGCTGCCTGCGCTGTATGCACAGATGTCCCCATCGCTGGAATACACAACACGAACATAAGCAAAAGCATGAACCACTTGCGTAACTTCATTTTGTGAATCCTCCGACACGTAATATTTGCGGCAAAACTCTCACTAAACGTTTGACGTCTTATTATATCGCTTTGTTACGGCGGAATGGGAGGAGAATTGAGTCGATTCGGTTCATTTCGACAAAAATAAGGTCGTTGGAACCATCCAAGCTGATGAGGAATAGGCAAAGACATAGCCATTTTTTAGGGAGAGGAATAACTGCATGAGTTTGTTTCTTTCACAAAAGGTGCCGATTGTGTTTGTTCCGGGGCTGTTTGGGTCGATGAACGATCAGATTATTCCGGGAACCGGAGACTGGAGCTTTGGACTTGCGCGAACTGCATATGAACCGTTTGTTCGTATGCTGGAAAATATGGGATACCGTTTAAACGAGCAGTTGTTTGTTGCCTTTTATGATTGGCGTCAACCTGTCGGCCTCTCCGCCGAGCAATTTCTTGTGCCTGTTATCCAATGGGCGAAGCAAAAGACCGGCTCGCCGTATGTCAATCTGGTTTGCCACAGTATGGGCGGGCTGGTAGCCAGGTCGTATGTACAAGGGGATGCGTATCAAAACGATGTGGACCAGCTGCTTGTTTTTGCCACGCCAAACGCAGGTTCTCCGATCAGTTATTGCTATTGGGCTGGCGGAAAGCTCCCGCGTTCGGTCCATGCCAAAAGAAATGTAGTCGAGATTTACATGAATGTATATCTGGCTTATTTGGAGCACGGAAGACCGTTCAAGCGGGTGCAGGCGATCCAGAAACATTTTCCGAGCCTGCTTGATTTGGTGCCTGCGGCTGACTATGGGGATTACTTGCTGGAGAAGAAAAACGGGGTCGAATCGTTCGTCCCGTACAGCAGCATGGTGGTCAGAAATGAGTATGTCGATCTGCTTAACCGTACGATGGGGATTATTTACGACCGCAACATTCGCGTCACGGTTGTAGCTGGGGTCGGGCACGAAACGATCCATTACTTGCGCACCGTCCCATCGCTGTCTCCGACAAAATGGGTCGATGGCAGAGTAGTAGGCTCGATCAACAGCAAAGCCGGGGATGGCAGCGTCATGGCAAAAAGCGTTTTTGCCTTGGAAGGTGACAAATATTACGTGGAAGCATCGCATCTGGATGTTTTGTATAAAAGCGAACCGCTCCTGTGGCAGCTTCTGGGATAGCAGCATGTACGGGGACGGGGGCAGGCAAGAAAAAGAGGACTGAGCCAGGAGAAGCTGGCCCAAGTCCTCTTTTTGAATTATACGGCGCTCTTTCTGCGATACAGCAGGATGGAAAGACCGATCAGCAGGGAGGAGATTCCGGCGAGCAAATAGCCCGTTGGTGCTTCCTCGCCAGTCTGTGGCAGCACATTTCCGCTTGGGAACGCTTCGTCCGCGTTGTTTTGTACGTTGGCGTTTTTCGAGCCTGCGGATTCGGTTGGCTGGGCAGGAGTGCCGGGGCTTGCTGTCTGCCCGGCGTTGTTCGTCTGCTCAGGGTTGCCGGATTGTTCGGGTGTGGGCAGGTTGCCCAGGAGTACCGGAGTGCCCAGAAGTGCCCGGCTGTCCCGGAGTGCCCGGCTGTCCTGGAGTGCCTGGCTGTCCCGGAGTGCCCGGTTGCTCAGGAGTACCTGGCTGCTCAGGAGTATCTGGTTTGTCTGGTTTATCCGGTTTGTCCGGCTTATCCGGTTTGTCTGGTTTATCCGGCTTTTCGGGTTTTTCAGGTTTGGTCGGCTCTTCCGGATCTGGATCGGTACCGCCGCCTGTTTTTACCTTGTTCTCCACAACGACTTCCACGTGTTTGCCTTTGGTTTGCCCTTTTTGGACAACAAAGGCGATCGGCGTGCTGTCTTTCTCATAACCAGCTGGCGCTTTTGTCTCGATGAACTCGTATTTGCCAGGGTTGAGGTTCTCGACGATCAGTTCGCCGTTCTCGTCAGTTGTGAGATTGTCCTGCACGGTCCGGCCATTCTCGTCCTCCAAGGTGAAGACCGCTCCTGCCAGCTTGCGATTCGCATTTCCAGCCTTGACCTTGATCAGTTTGACTGAACCTGGAATCAGCTTGTTGGTCAGAGTGAGGGAGAGCGGATCGCCAGCGGTCAAGTCGAAACGCAGAGGGTCTGCCAGCTGATAGTCGGCAAGCGCCTTGGTTTCAACGAATTTGTACGTTCCAGGCTGAAGGTTCTCAACGTGGATTTTGCCATTCGCATCCGTAATCAATCCGCTTTGTACCACTTTGCCGTCTGCATCAACCAGATCGAAGGTGACACCAGCGAGTGGTTCCTTCGTAAAGTGATCGATTTTCAGCAATTCCACGGAGCCTGCCTGCGGGATTCCTGTAATGACTTGGTTTTCCGCGATGACTTCCACGTGTTTGCCTTGGACCTGGTTTCTTTTGATCTCGAAGGCGATTGGCTTGCTTGTTCTCATGTAGCCAGCCGGAGCTTTCGTTTCGACAAACTGATACTTTCCGGGATTGAGGTTCTCCACAATCAGTTCGCCGTTGTCATCGGTCGTCAATTCTTTCAGTTCCAGCCCGTCTTTATCTTTGACGGTTTGCCCATTTTCGTCCTCCAGGGTGAAAACGGCTCCCTTCAGCTTGTGGTTGGGATAGCCTGCTCTTACTTTGGTCAGTTTGACCGAGCCTGGAATCAGTTTGTTGGTCAAAGTAAGCGTCAATGTGCCTTCGTCGACCAGATCGAATTTCAGCGGAGCCGCCAGCTGATAGTCCGGGAGTGTTGTCTTCTCCACGAACTGGTAGCTTCCGGCTTTGAGATTCGGAACGGTAATTTTGCCTTCCGCATTCGTTGCCAATCCGCTTTGCACCAGTTTGTCGTCTGCGTCAAGCAGGTCGAAGGTGACGCCAGCGAGAGGTTCCTGCGTGAAGTGGTCGATTTTTAGCAGTTCAACCGAACCGACGTTTTTCTCGTTTTTCATGGTGAGCTTCACGATTTCCGTCTGGTTGGCAACGATGGTGAATGTTTGCGGAGTGGTATCCAGTTTGTACCCTTTCGGCGCTGTTTTTTCTACCAGACGATAGTCGCCTGTTGGCAGATCACCTTTGAACAGCTTGCCGTCCGGTCCTGTCGTCAGTTCAGCGACGTCTTCGAATGTGCCGTTTTTATCGAACTGGAGCAGGAAAACGGCCCCGTCCAGTTGCTTCGCTGCATTTTCCGAGTCCACCTTGGTCAGCTCGAAACCTTGCCGCAGCAGTTTGTTTTCCACGGTGATTTCCAGCGTGTAAGGGACTGCGGGATCGGGCGTGCCGGAAGCTTTCAAGATAAGCTCTTTGCCGCTGCGGTACTCATCCGGGATGACGTAGACAGCTGGCGCGGAAATTTCTTTCAGCTTGTAAGTTTTGTATTTGTAATTTTTGAAAAGGGCAAGACCATCGGCATCTGTCACGATTTTTTCCAGCAGAGTCGCTCCCGATTTGTCGTACAGCCCGAACTCTGCCCCGGCCAGAGGCTCTTTCGTGTCAGCGTCTTTTTTAATGACTTGGATGTGGCCTTTGCCCGGTGTGTTTGCCCCGCCGCCTGCACCGGACAATTTCACCTTGATGCCTTCATTCCCTTTATCGTCGACCCCGACAACGGTTTTGCCTGCAAAAGAAGCTTCATTGTCGATCTTTTCGCCGTCGTCAGCGTTGATAAACGACTGGTATTCGAGGATGTAGGCTGTGTGCAGTTCATTTTTGAACGTGATGGAAAACGAATTGCCTTCTGTGTGCAGCGTGTATTCAGCCGCATCCAGTTCAGTCGACTTGAACAGCGCTCCGTTGGCAGAGACATCCGTTGTGTACAGCTTGAAGGAATCTTGCAGCAAAATTTGATTGGCAGACAAAGTATCCTTCAACTGGGCACCTGCCGCGATTTGCGACTGGCTCGGGTTGATCATGATGCTCCAAAATGCGTACTCAGATTCTGCTCCCGTACCTTGACGGCCTGTTTTCAGCAGGTAATCTCCGCCGTATTTCGGCTTCACAGTCGTTGATCCTGTGAAGAGCGGAGGGGTAGAGGTGTCACTGTCGTGCAACGTCGCTTTGTTTGTGTATTCGCTCTGGACGGGGAGATTTTCCAGGTTGGTTTTGTAGGTAATACGGACAGCGGATTTGATTTCGCCGAGGTGTATTTCAAAACCGTCGTTGCCGTTTTCCTTCAGCTTCTGGAAGTTGGAGAACGGGATTTCCTCGTCCACGACTTCTACACCGTTTGCTCCACCCGTCAGCTTCAGCTTGTAAACCTTCAGCGAGTTGTCCACGAAAGTTTGCTCGCCGCTGTAAAAGTCGCGCACAATCGCATTGGAAATCTGGTGAAGGTTGTAGTTCACATCGATTGTCCATGTAATTTCTTTCGTCTTGGCGTTGTATGTGCCCGTCTTGTTTCCGTTGTTCGTGGTGTAGCGGTCTGGAGTGACCGTAGCCGATTTGGTGATCGGTGTCTGTGGCGTACCGTTTTCGGTCCAGTTCAACGTAGCTTCGTTTTTGTAAGCGGTCGGACGGTCTTTGGACGTTGGATCGAATCTGGTTTCGTACGTGATCACATGGCTTTTGGTCAGTTTGTTCATGAACGTGATTTTAAAGCCTTTTGCGTAGTCGGGATTCGGTTCCAGCGTGTAGTCTGTGTCTTTTTGCAGCTCGTTCGTCCAGTCGCTGACTTTCACACTTTCCGGGATGAGTGTCAGCCCCTGGCCTGCGTAGTTGTCCGTGATGAACAGGCCCGCGTCCATTTCCCAGTTGTCGCCGTTGAGGTAGAGGGTCCATTCAATCGTTTTCTTGTCGTAATTGACCCGTTCTTTTTTGGCCGATTTCCAGAAAATTTCCTGGTTGATGTCCCTTGGAGCTTCCGCTGTATCGCCTGCGCTGTTTTCCACTTTGTTGATCACCGTGTATTTGTCTTCATGGACCCGCTTTTTCGCTTTGGTTTGGTAGACGATCTCGTAAGCTGTTGTCACGTCTTCGGCAAACTGGAGCTTGAAGCCAGTCGGAGTGTCCGTTACGGTGTAGTTTGTAACAGCTGCTCCCGCCTTGGTTGCCTTTCCGTTATCGTCGATGCTCATTTGATAAACGGTGAAAGAGCCAGGCAAAAGCTCCTGATGATTCGTATCGAATGTGTCCGCGATCCAAGCGTTGGCCTGCGGGATCGTTTTCTCATTGTAGTTGTACTGGATCGACCATGTAATGGTTTGGGTTTCCGATTTGTAGTCAGGCGTACCTTTGGTCAAGGGCTTGCTGTACTTGACCGAGACGCTTGCCGAGTCTTTCAGGGCATCAGGAAGATTGCTTCCTGTGACAGTGGCCTGGTTGGTAAACGTTTGATCTTTGCTTTCCGTGATCTTGGTTTTGTACGTGACTCGATAAGCGCTGTTGATATCGCCGAAATTAATTGTAAATCCGTTGGCTGTCGTCAATTTTTCAGGGGTAAAGGAAGTGATTTCGCCCTTTTGATTGACGAGGCCGTTCAGATTTACTTCCAGCGCGTACACTTTGATGGACGTCATGTCGATTTCCAGACCGTTTGGAAGTTCATCTGTAAATACGGCGTCTTTTATCGGGTGCTCCCCTTGGTTAAAATCAACCGTCCAGTCGATTTCGCTGGCGTTCATCCCTTTGTTTGCTTTGGCTGCCTTTTTGATTTGAGTGTCGTTTTTGTTTTTGAAGTGAACCTGAATCAGGGCGACTCCGTCCAGTTTGAAGTCAATTTCCTGTCTGGTGCCCCCTTCAAACTTTAGTTCATCAAACTCGCGCCAAACAAAGAAGTAGCCGTTATCTACCTCTTGCCCATCGTTGATGGAATCGTTGAAGGTAAAAGTGACCTGTCCGTCTGTTGTCACCTCGTACGTTCCGTAGCCTCCGTCGAGGTCTCCGGTCAAGACGCGGTCTGTTTTGAATTTGTCCGGTAATGGAAAGGAGAAAGTAGAGCCTTCGGAATAAGCATGGCCTGCTTCCAGCTTCCATGTGAAGTCGATTTGAACGCGCGATCCCTGGTCCGGTCGGATTTCCTCGATGTTGTTCCCGTTTTTGTCCTTCATAACCACGCTGGTGATGATGTTCTCGGTTATGACGTCGCCTTGTGGGACAGGCACTTCAAGGACAGGCGGGGGAGCGCTTGGCGATGGCGGGACAGAGCCGTCGCCCGGGACGGGGCCCGTGCCTGTGCCGGGGTTGGTGCCGGAGCCGTCG